>NZ_KB912880.1 GCF_000383875.1 Caldibacillus debilis DSM 16016
AATCCGGCCATATTGCGTATCTAGATTTCGTTGATAGTAGCCGTTTCTCATATTTGATGTTCCGGCCTGTTCTATTTCGAGGAAATTCTTGATTTCTTCCCGCATGATCAGTTCTAATTTTTCCTTTACAAACTGACGAATGACACTTTCCAGTTGATTTGCCCAGTCGACATTCGGTATACTTTTAGACATAGGTAGGGTTCTCCTTTCTCTGGAATGTGTTGTGGTCCAAATCAGAGAATACCCTACCTTTTTTCTTTTGGTCTAGCAAAATGCTTTACACAAACTTTTATACATCATCGCCGATGATATAGTAAAATAAAAATAATAGAGGTTTTTCGCTGAGGATATTTTACCGGAAAGGAAAGGTTTTGCCATGGGGAAAAGAAAGTCCTTGTTTCAGCGGTTTCAAAAAGAGTGCGAAACAAGCGATGACCATTTTGATCCGGATTTGAAGAGCCATTATTATAAAGCGTCCTTCGACAAGGTTTACGATGCGGTCCTGGAAATGTTTGAAAAGGATGAAAATTTTAAGGTGGTTACCGCTTCCAAGGAGCGGGGAGAAATCGCGGTCAACATGACCCTGCGGCCGAAACCGTTTATTGTCGCGACCGTGGTCCAGGTCAGGCCCTTTGAAACGGCGGTCGATTTCATGGTTTCTTCCGAAAAATTTTCCTTGACGGGAATTTATCCCGCTTTAAAGAGGGTCGTCCTGCAGCTGTTTCGCCGGCTCGATCAAAAGCTTCCGTATATCGGTCCGAAAAAGGGGTAAGGCAATCGTTCACTTTGGGGGTTTTTGCAATGAAATGTCCTGCCTGTCATTATAACGGAACAAGGGTTATCGATTCCCGGCCCGTCGATGAAGGAAGGTCGATCCGCAGGAGAAGGGAATGCGAAGAATGCGGATACCGGTTTACCACCTTTGAAAAGGTGGAAGAAATCCCGCTCATCGTCGTGAAAAAGGACGGCTCGCGGCAGGAATTCAGCCGGGAAAAGCTTCTTCGCGGCATCCTGAAGGCCTGCGAAAAACGGCCGGTCCCGATCAAGCAGCTGGAAGACATGACCCTTGACATCGAACGGGAACTGAGGAATTTGGGTTTGCCGGAAGTCACCAGCGAGACCATCGGGGAAATGGTGATGGACAAACTGGTCGATATCGACGAAGTGGCTTACGTCCGATTTGCCTCCGTTTACCGCCAATTTAAAGACATCAATGTTTTCATGGAAGAACTGAAGGAAATGCTGAAAAAGGAACGGAAATGACCGAACGTTGGTGATGGACATGCACTGGAAAGAAGTTGTGCCGGCCGACCGGTATCTGGTGGAGGCGGACGGCTTGTTCAATGAAGGGGACGCGAAGGTGATGGCCCTCCTGTATCAGCCCCTGATCGGGCCCTTTTCCGTCAGCCTGTACATGACGATGAAGCATCAAATCGCCGATCAGAAGCTCCATTCCGAGCCTTGCACCCATTATTTTTTGATGAATGTGCTGGACGCCGATCTGGCGGAGATTTACCGGGCACGGCTGAAGCTGGAGGCCATCGGTTTGCTCGAAACCTATGTGAAGGAAACCGACGGGCCCCGCATGTTTATTTATTCCTTGAAGCCGCCCCTCTCGCCGGAGCAGTTTTTTTCCGACGGCGTGCTGAACGTCTATTTGTACCGGAAAGTCGGGAAAGAATATTTTGCCCGGTTAAAATCCTTCTTCAGCGACAAAGCCCTGTCCAAGGAAAGCTACAAGAATATCACGAAAGCCTTCCAGGAAGTCTTTCAATCTTCCTTTGCCCATCCTCCCTACCCCCCGAAAGAGGAGAAGGGGGAAAAACTTTTTGCCAATCCTTCCGCCGGTCCTCTCCGCATCCGTCCCGAGGAATTTGATTATGAGCTGCTGATGGAAGGATTGACCAACGCCTTGATCCCCGCCGACGCCTTCACGGAGGAAGTGAAGGAAGCCATCCTGAAATTGGCTTTCCTCTACGGGGTGGATCCGCTGGAAATGAAAAACCTCGTGTTGGTTGCCCTCGATGAGGAGAACCGGATCGACATCGAAGAATTGCGAAAACAGGCGCGGGATTGGTATTTCCTCAAATACGGCGGCGAGCTTCCGGATCTCGTGGAGCGCACGCAACCCGCCGTATGGCGCTCCGGGATCGAAGAACCGAAAACCCAGGAGGAACGGTTGATCCGCTATTTGGAAACGGTCAGCCCCCGGGAACTGCTGGAAGATTTGACGGAAGGGGCGACGGTGGCGGAGCCGGATTTAAAACTGATTGAAGACCTGATGATCCGCTACAAGCTTCCGCCGGGCGTGGTGAATGTCCTCATCCAATTTTGCCTGCTGAAAACGGATATGAAGCTGTCCAGGACCTATGTGGAAAAAATCGCGGCCCACTGGTCCCGCAAGAAGATTAAGACCGTCCGGGAGGCGCTGGACATCGCCAAAAAAGAGCACAAGCAATATTTGGACTGGCAGCAGAAGAAAAAAACGAAAAACGGGGAACAATGGAAACCGGTGAGGAAAGAACCGCTGCCGGAATGGTTTGAAAACTGGGAAATCCTGCAGGATGAAAAGGACACGATCGCCAATTTCGAAGAGGAGAAGCGGAAATTGGAGGAAGAATTAAGAAATCTGTAGGCCGTTTTGGGAGGTGCCCTTTTGAAAAGGATCGACGAAACGCTGCGAAACATTGCCGGAAACTTGCCGCCCCTGGAAAAAAGTTTGCGGGAGTTAAAGGAAGAGATCCTGCAGCATCCCGATATCCGTTCCTTTCTGGAGGAAAACAAGGCGCATATTAGCGACGGGATGGTCGAACGGAGCCTGGGAAAATTGTATGAATATACCCAGCAAGTCAAGGGCTGCAAAGGCTGCCCTTCCCTCGAAGGCTGCAAGAACCTCATCCCCGGATACGAGCCGGAACTGGTGTTTACCGCCAACGCCATCGACCTCCGCTACCTGCCGTGCCGGACGAAAAAGATGGAGGAGGAACGGCGGAGGATGG
Organism: Caldibacillus debilis DSM 16016; assembly: GCF_000383875.1. Taxonomy (NCBI): domain Bacteria; kingdom Bacillati; phylum Bacillota; class Bacilli; order Caryophanales; family Bacillaceae; genus Caldibacillus; species Caldibacillus debilis. Next base: position 3,000 of record NZ_KB912880.1, read on the forward strand.
AAGGCATCATCGAATGCATCCACATGCCCGATGAAGTGTTGAAGGCGGCGATGAGCGACATGATCATCGACACGGAAAACCGGTTCAAGGCCGTAAAAAAGGCGAAGGATTTCATCAACCGCTACGACGGCAAAACATTCATCAAAGGCCTGTATTTGTACGGGGCCTTCGGCACGGGGAAAACTTACATTTTGGCGGCGATCGCCAACGGATTGAAGCAGAAAAAAATCCCTTCCGTCCTCGTCTATGTGCCGGAATTGATCCGGGAGATGAAACAGTCCTTGTCGGAACATACGACCGGCGAAAAGGTGGATAAGCTCAAGCGCGCGCCCGTCCTGATGTTCGACGATATCGGGGCGGAAACGATGTCCAGCTGGGTAAGGGACGAAATCTTGGGACCGATTCTCCAGCACCGCATGCAGGAAAAACTGCCGACGTTTTTTTCCTCCAATTTTGATCTGCGGGAATTGAAACTTCATTTCACCTACTCCCAAAAGGGCGAGGAAGAGCAGGTGAAGGCCGCCCGCATCATCGAACGGATCCAATTTTTGGCGGAGCCGGTCATGATCGACGGCGCGAACAAAAGATTGCATTCCGAATGACTCCCGTTTTCGTTCGGCCCTTCCGCAGCGGGCGGAACGAGCGGGAGTTTGTTTTCGGGGAAGCCAAAGCGCTTCTAAAAATGCCAAATCCTCCATATACATGAATCAGAAGTTCCTCACAGGGGGGATTTGGCATTGATCACATTATGCCTGCAAGACGCGGAAGAAGTCCGTTATTTGCTCGAACAGTTGAAAAATCACGGGCATTTTTACCAACAGGTGATATCGGAGCGGCTGAACGTCTCCGTTGCCGTAAAAGAAGGCCGGGAGCGGGAGGGCATCGAGTTTTTGAAGGGGCAGGTCAAAAAAATCATTCTGGAAAAAAACCGCATCGCCTATTGGACAAGGGTGCTGGCGAGGGATTTTTTCTTCCTTGACCCGTTGGAACGAAGGCAGATCATCGAAATGGCGGAAATGATCCTGAAGGGAAAACGGAAGGACGTCCCGGTGAAGGTGGCGCTTTCGGAAGAAGAGAAATTGATCGAGGAGACGCTGGACGAATGGCTCGCGAACCGGCAGCCCCTCTCCTTAAAGGCATTGGCCGCGTTCCGGCTCAAAGACTATTTTAAAAAGCTGGACCTGCTCATCGAAACGGCCATCGATGAATACAAGCTGGAGCAGGAGTATCAATCCTTTATTCAATGCCTGCGGGAATATTTGAACGGGCGCACTCCGAAAATGGAAAAAATCTATCTGTCCCATGACGAAGGGTTCCGATTGTTTGACGGGGAAGGAAGGGAATTGAAAAGAAGCGATCTGCAAAAGCTTCTGGACCGGAAGCTGCTGGTGAATTTTCCGGTCTACGTCGATTCCATGATCCTCGCCCCCTTGTTGTCCATCGCCCCGGAACGAATCCTTCTGTTCACTGCGGATCCGGAACAGGGCATCGTGCAAACCATCAAATCCATTTTCGAGGAAAAATTGACGGTCTACCCTTTATCGGCGTTTTTTTTGCTTAAAGGAAAGGATTCCACGTAAAAAGTTGATTTTTCCGAAAAAACCTTCTATAATACGTACATAACGAGGACGATCCGGGAAAATCGCATACGGAACAGGTGATGAGAAGGACACGGGCATTTGATCACGGTTCCCAGAGAGGAAAGCCTTGGCTGGAAGCTTTCCAACACGGATGAAATGCTCACCGCCTTCGAACTTCAGTTATGAACGGAACGATTCCCAGTAATAACTGACGGAAAAACCGTTATCGGAATCGAGTCATTTTGCCTGATGCGGGCAAAATGAGAATCAGGGTGGAACCACGGGTAATGGCCCGTCCCTTTTGGGACGGGTTTTTTTGTTGATCTTCCGGCCTTCCTGCCAGCGGAGGCGGAAATCTTTGCGCACAAGGAGGAGGATGAAATATGGCAGAAAGGATTCAATTAACCTTTCCGGACGGTTCGGTGAAGGAGTTCGCGAAGGGCGTAACAACGGAAGAGATTGCCGAATCGATCAGCCCAGGTTTGAAGAAAAGGGCCATCGCCGGCAAACTGAATGACCGCCTGGTCGATTTGCGATGGCCGCTGAACGAAAGCGGAACGATCCGGATTTTGACGGAAAAGGACGAGGAAAGCTTGGAAATCCTGCGCCACAGTACGGCCCACGTGATGGCGCAGGCGATCAAGCGGCTGTATAAAAACGTAAAGCTCGGCGTCGGTCCCGTCATTGAAGGCGGCTTTTACTACGACATCGATCTGGACCGCTCATTGAGCCCCGAGGATCTTCCCGCCATCGAAGAAGAGATGAAAAAGATCATTCAAGAAGACTTGGAAATCGTGCGGAAAGAGGTCAGCCGGGAAGAGGCGGTTCGCTTGTACCGGGAGATCGGGGACGAATATAAGCTGGAATTAATCGATGACATACCGGAAGGGGAAACGATCTCCATTTACGAACAAGGGGAATTTTTCGATTTATGCCGCGGGGTTCACCTGCCGTCGACGGGGAAGATCAAGGCCTTTAAGCTGTTGAACATCTCCGGCGCCTATTGGCGGGGGGACAGCAGCAACAAGATGTTGCAGCGGATTTACGGGACGGCCTTTTTCAGCAAAAAGGATTTGGAAGAGCATTTGCGGATGCTGGAAGAGGCGAAGGAGCGGGATCACCGCAGGCTGGGAAAGGAACTGCAATTGTTTGCCCATTCCCAATTGATCGGCCAAGGGTTGCCCCTCTGGCTGCCGAAGGGGGCGACAATCCGGCGGACCATCGAAAGATACATCGTCGACAAGGAACTCAGCCTCGGCTACCGGCATGTGTACACCCCCGTATTGGGAAGCGTCGAATTGTACAAGACGAGCGGGCACTGGGATCATTACCAGGAGAATATGTTCCCGGTCATGAAGATGGACAATGAAGAACTGGTCCTGCGCCCGATGAACTGCCCCCATCATATGATGATTTACAAGAACGGCATCCACAGCTACCGGGAGCTGCCGATCCGGATCGCGGAACTCGGCCTGATGCACCGCTATGAAATGAGCGGCGCCCTCTCCGGGCTGCAGCGGGTCCGGGGCATGACCCTGAATGACGCCCATATTTTCGTCCGCCCGGATCAGATCAAGGACGAATTTAAACGGGTCGTCCGGTTGATCCTCGACGTCTATGAAGACTTTCAAATTAAAGAATATTCCTTCCGCCTCTCTTACCGGGATCCAGCGGACAAGGAAAAATATTATGACGACGATGAGATGTGGGAAAAGGCCCAGGGCATGCTGAAGGAAGCGATGGACGACCTGGGGCTGGAATATTTCGAAGCGGAAGGGGAAGCGGCTTTCTACGGCCCGAAATTGGACGTTCAAGTCAAAACGGCGCTGGGCAAGGAAGAGACCTTGTCCACCGTGCAATTGGATTTCCTGCTTCCGGAAAAGTTCGATTTGACCTATATCGGGGAGGACGGTAAGCCCCACCGCCCGGTCGTCATTCACCGCGGGGTCGTTTCCACGATGGAACGGTTTGTCGCCTACCTGATTGAGGAATACAAGGGAGCTTTCCCGGTCTGGCTCGCTCCCGTCCAAGTCCAGATCATCCCCGTCTCGCCGGATGCCCACCTGGATTATGCGAAATCCGTCCAGGAAAAACTGCGGGAAAAGGGGGTTCGGGTGGAAATCGACTGGCGCGACGAAAAAATCGGCTACAAAATCCGGGAGGCGCAAATCCAAAAAATCCCGTACATGCTTGTAGTCGGGGACAAGGAAGTGCAAGAAGGAACGGTCAACGTGCGGAAATACGGAGAACAAAAATCGGAATCCGTTCCCCTGGCCGACTTCGTCGAGCATATTGCAAAAGAGGCGAAGAAATAGTTTCCGAAAAGGGCGGCTGTCGGGTACAGGAAAAAGCAGTGGCAAAATGAAAGCCACTGCTTTTTCATGAATGTTTTCGGCTTTTGCATGCGGGCGGCGCCAAACGCGGTTCTTGCGGGAAAAAGGGCCATCCGAGTCCATCAAGGTACGGACAGGACCCGGCGCCATGGGACCCAATGATGCCGGGAATGGAGCGAAAAAGAAAAAAGCCGGGTCCCTTGAAAAGGATCCCGGCTTTGCCGGCGGATTTTACGAAACAAGGGAGAGAAAGGCCCCTCCGGCGGCGGAAAATCCGACCACGATCCAAGGCGGGCGCTTCCAGACCGCCAGCAGGCCAAAGGCGGCCAGGGCGAGGCAAAAATCGGCCGGGCTGTTTATCGCCTTCGTCCATACGGGATCATAGAGTGCCGCCAGCAAAATTCCCACGACAGCCGCATGGATGCCGTTGAGCGCCGCCTGAAAGCGGGGATGCTGGCGCAGCCGATTCCAGAAGGGCAGGATTCCGATGATCAACAAAAAAGAAGGAAGAAAGATCGCGATCGTCGCCGTAACGGCTCCCTGCCAGCCGAAACTGGCCATCCCGATGAACGACGCGAAGGTAAACAAGGGCCCGGGCACCGCCTGGGCCGCTCCGTATCCGGCCAAAAACTGATCGGCGGTGAGCCAACCCGTCGGAACCACTTCCGCCTGCAATAAGGGAAGCACCACATGTCCTCCGCCGAATACCAAGGCGCCCGCCCGATAGAAGCTGTCAAAGAGTGCGATCCAATGGGAGCCGGTGTAATGTCGGACCGCAGGAAGCAGCCCGAACAAAAGGAAAAATAAAATGAGCAAGACAGCGGCTGCCCGTTTATGGAACGATGGGGAAACCGGAGCTGGTTTCGCATCCGGCGCCTTTCGGAACAGAAACCATCCTGCGATTCCGGCCCCCAGGATGATCCCCGCCTGGCTCAAGACCCCCGGAATCGTCAGCGCCAGGATGGCTGCCGTGATGGCAATCGTGGCGCGGGAGCGGCCGGTCGCAAAATTTTTGGCCATGCCCCACACCGCATGGGCCACCACGGCGACCGCCGCGACCAGCAAGCCATGGATCCAGCCCGTCCCGCGGAAGGAGAATTCTTTGAACAAGGAAGCGAACGCGGCGAGTGCAACGGCGGAGGGAAGAGTAAAGCCGGCCCAGGCGGCAATCGCGCCCCAAAAACCGGCCCGGATAAACCCGATCGCCATGCCGACCTGGCTGCTTGCCGGTCCGGGCAAAAATTGGCAAAGCGCCACCAGATCCGCATAGGTTTTTTCATCGATCCATTTTCGCCTGTTCACATATTCTTCGCGAAAATACCCTAAATGGGCAATAGGACCCCCAAAGGAGGTCAGTCCCAGCCGGGCGGCCGTTTTCCAAACTTCCCAAACGGAACCCTTTCGTTTCCGTTCCTTCCCGTTTTTTTGATTCAACCCGATCCCCCCTGTATGGGCTGAAACCCGGATTGGAGCGATTTTGTCATCTCTTTTTCAATATGATTTTCCGATACATGCCTTTCATCATGATATCGGTGTCTTCCACGATGTCGCATTCCTGTTTGACCGTTTGGTAAACCTTTTCGAATGAAACCCCGATGTCCGTGCCGAACCATTTGATGACGGGACGGATTATTTTTTTTCCGAAGGACAGCCCGCGATCCTTCGGCGCAAATTTATCGAAGATCAAAATACGTCCGTCTTTCTTCGTCACACGGACGATTTCTGCCAGCGCTCTTTCGGGAGAAGGGACAACGGTTATGATCAGGCTGGCCACGACCGCATCAAATGAACGGTTGGGGAAAGAGAGAGATTGGGCATCCATTCGAATGAATTTTATATTTTCACGCCGATATTTCCTTTTTGCCCTTGCCAGCATTTCTTTCGAATCGTCAATGGCTACGGCGTTTATTTTTTCCGTCGGACAAAAGGCCAAATCGGCGCCCGTTCCGACGCCGACAAACAGGACATCCTCGCCCTCCCGAAAGGGAAAATCTCGAAATACCCGTTTCCGGGCCGAATAAAAAACGCCTTGATTAAAAAATAAATCATAAAAAGGCGCCCAGCATTTATAAATCAACCGATTCCATTTCTGATTCATCTTCCACGCCCCTTGCGCGTGAGCTTTTCATCCATAGTTCGCAAAGGAAAAAAGAAAGGGTACTCCGCCAGGATTGAGGAGCACCCCGGATGAGCCGGCGCGGCCGGCTCCCGCCCCCTCGGCTTACAGATTGGGGGTAGGGGTCGGTTCGGCGTAGCCCTCTTTATAGGTTTCGTCAATTTTCTTCCGGATCTCTTTGATGGATTTTCCGGACTGATAGTCTTGAATGGATGTGGCCGCAATTTCCAGGCAGACGCCGCATTTCGTGCCATGTTCGTCCCAAACGACCGCGCCGTCTTTTTTATTTTCCGCAACGAAGCAGTCATAACTGTTTTGATGTCCGGCCGATTCGCCGCAGCCGCAATAACAGGGAATATGTTCCAGCAATTCCCGGTTTCTCGCCGCATTGAGGTAGATTTCTTTTATTTCTTCCGGTTTGTCGGCCAAAAAATTCGGCAGGACCTCGGCGCTTTCCGTTTCTTCCCGGATATCGCCGGAGGCCGTTTGTTCATGGTTTCCCGGTTCCTGCTGGGCGTTCGAGCAGCCGGCGATGAAAATCGCGCTTAATAATGCGATCGGGAAAAGTTTTTTTCCGCGTATCATATCATGTCCTCCTGAACGTTTATGAAAAAGATTCGCCTTTATTATACCTTTTGGATGGACGGAAGGCATCGTGCGGGGAAATTCCGGTCGCCCGACCGCCATTTCCCGGCCGGCGCCTGAAAGCCGGCACGGAAGGGGGAACCGCTTGCGCCATGCAGGCCGGGGATGATGCGGACCCCGGAAAATGGAGGCAAGCCTCCCATCCGTTTGGTCCGGTCCGGCAACACCGTCCCCGCCGGGGAAAATCCGGCAGGGAGAGTGGTCACACCACGTCATAACCTTGCTCTTCGATCGCTTCTTTGAGCTTTTCAACACTTACCTTAGTTTCATCATAGTCAACATCCACGGTGCCTTCTTGCAAATGCACTTCGACATTCCTTACCCCTTCCAAGTTTTTCAGGGCGTTTGTCACCGCCATTTTGCAGTGTCCGCAAGTCATTCCTTGGACTTGTAAAGTAATTGCCATTTTCCATTCCTCCTTGGATGAATTTGGTTTATAGTTTCACGCGTTTCAAACGAAGCGCGTTGGTCACAACCGATACGGAACTGAAAGCCATGGCCGCGCCGGCAATCCAGGGTTCCAGCAATCCGGCGGCGGCAACGGGGATGCCGATGCTGTTGTAAAACAGGGCCCAAAACAGGTTTTGCCGGATATTTTTCATCGTCTTGCGGCTCAGCTCGATCGCCTTCGGGATATGGGATAAATCCCCGCCGACCAAGGTGACGTCGGCCGTTTCGATGGCGACATCGGCGCCGGTGCCGATGGCCATGCCGATATCCGCCTGCGCCAGCGCCGGCGCGTCATTGATTCCGTCCCCGACCATCGCCACGCGTTTCCCTTGTTTCTGGAGCTCCGCAACGATTTTCGCCTTGTCTTCCGGAAGCACCTCCGCAAAGACATGATCGATGTGCACCTGCCTCGCGATCGCTTCCGCTGTCCGTTTGTTGTCTCCCGTGGCCATGTACACGTCGATGCCCGTTTGTTTTAATGTCCGGATCGCTTCTTTCGAACTTTCTTTTACCGTATCCGCGACGGCGATGATCCCGGCAAGCTCCCCGTCAACGGCGACAAGCATGGCCGTCTTTCCCTGATTTTCAAGGCCGGCCATTTCCTGTTCATGCCTGCCGATCGCTACCGAATGTTCCTGCATCAGCTTCCGCGTTCCGACCAGGACGGTTTTGCCGTCGATGGCCGCTTCGATTCCGTGCCCGGCGATGGCGGTGAAATGTTCCAACGGTTTTGCGGCAACCCCCTGTTTATTGCCGAATTCCACGATCGCACGGGCCAACGGATGCTCCGAGGCGCTCTCGGCGGAAACGGCATAATCGAGCATGTCTTCCCGGAATTTCAGCACATCGGTCACTTCCGGCTGTCCTTTCGTCACCGTTCCTGTTTTATCCAGCAATACGGCGTCGATCTTATGCGTTCCCTCCAGATACTCACCTCCTTTAAAGAGGATTCCCTTTTCCGCGCCTTTGCCGGTACCGACCATGACGGATGTCGGGGTGGCGAGGCCGAGGGCGCAAGGGCAGGCGATGACGAGCACCGCGATGGCCACTTCAAGGGCCTTCGGCAAGTCGCCCGGCGCAGCAAAGAAGTACCAGATGATGAACGCGATGGCGGCGATGCCGACGACAATGGGCACGAAAATGCCCGAGATGACATCGGCCATGCGCTGGATCGGGGCTTTCGATCCTTGCGCCTCCTCGACGATTTTAATGATGTTGGCAAGGGCCGTATCTTTCCCGATTTTTTCCGCCCGGATGGTGAGCATCCCGTTTTGGTTGATGGTCGCCCCGATGACGGCATCCCCTTCCTTCTTATCAACAGGAATGGATTCGCCGGTGATCATCGATTCGTCGACGGAGGAAACCCCGGCGATGACGGTGCCGTCCACCGGGATCTTTTCCCCCGGCTTGACGAGAATGATGTCTCCGATCGCCACTTCCTCAAGGGGAACTTTCATTTCTTCCCCGTTTCGGATGACGGTTGCTTCTTTAGCTTGCAGGCTCATCAGTTTCGAGATCGCTTCCGTTGTCCGGCCTTTCGCCAGGGTTTCAAAGTATTTTCCGAGAAGGACCAGGGTGATCAGGATGGCGCTCGTTTCAAAATACAACCTCGGCATATATTCGGGATTTCCTAGTGTTTTGAAAGCTTCGTACAGGCTGTAAAAGTAAGCCGCCGACGTGCCGAGGGCGACGAGCACATCCATGTTGGCGCTTTTGTTCCGCAATGCCCGGTATGCCCCCGTGTAGAAGGGACCGCCGACGTAGAACTGAACGGGCGTCGCCAAAAGAAGCTGGAACCAGGGGTTCATCAAAAGGCGCGGCATCGGCAAGCCCGTATGGAAAGGCATATGGGCGATCATCGTATACAGCAGGGGCAGCGATAAGAGGCTGGAAATGGCGAGCTGCCGCCGTTTTCGTTTCAGCGGCTCTTCCCGCCGGCCTGCGGGATCTTGTTTTTCGTCCCGGACCCGGCCCTTGTATCCCAGCTTTTTGATTTTTTCTAAAATGTCCTCGGTGGATACAACGCCTTCCTTGTATTCGACCACCGCGCTGTTCGTCGCCAAGTTCACGGCGGCGCCCGTCACGCCTTCCATGCGTTTCAGGCCCTTTTCGATCCGGGCGGCACAAGCCGCGCAGGTCATCCCTTCAATGTCCAGCAGCACCTTTTCCGATGCCACGCCGTACCCCAAATGCTCGATTTTCGCTTGGATATCGGCCACACTTTGCTTTGACGGATCGTATTTCACCGTCGCTTTTTCCATGGCCAGATTGACATTCGCCTCTACCCCGTCCATTTTGTTCAACGCTTTCTCGATCCGATTGGAACAAGCGGCGCAGGTCATGCCCGTTACCTTCAGCGTCACGGTTCTTTGTCCGCCCATCGATGTTCACCCCTTTACTTTGCGAAATGCTTCACGACATCCATCAATTCCCGGATGGATTCTTCCCCGTTTCCCTCGCGGATCGCCTTGGCGACGCAATGGTTGGCATGGCGCTCCAGCAAGTTCAGCCCGACTTTGTTTAACGCGGCCTGAATCGCGGAAATTTGCACCAGGATATCAATGCAGTACCGGTTGTCCTCGACCATCTTCTGCACCCCGCGCACCTGTCCTTCGATGCGCTTCAGGCGCTTGACGATGTTTTCGATCTCTTCCCCGGTCCGCGGAACCATCTTGGCCTTCCGCTTGCCGTCTTCATATTCGGTCATTGGGATCACCTCGTCTCTTTGGAACAGCCTCTCTATATACAGTATACCCGTATATGGTATTGTTTGCAATCTTTATATCCCCGCACGGACTCCTGGCGGTTTTTTATTCTTATTTTGCTTCACGGCAACGTCCTTCTATTCAACGATCCGAGCTTTTCCCGGACGGGGAAATCCGTTCCGAGAAGGGATACCCTCCGGACGTTTGCGGGTATTTTTCGCCGGATTGCCTGGAGGACTGCTTTGGGAGAAAAAGGGGGAAGAAGGGGGAAGGCGGTTCCGCTTGCGAAGTCCCGGGCCACGAACCGCGGAGGACCGGTTTGGCCCCGTGGATTGTCATGCCGCCGCGGACGGCGTCCGCGCAGAGACCAATTCCCGCTCCGCAGCGTTGGTTTTCTTTCCCCAAATGGGGCGAGCGGCACCGTCCGGGAAATGTTGTTACGTGGGGGAAAAACCTTTCCCCGTGTCCGCCTGCGCAAAACAGGGCCATTTTGGAAGAACGGGCGGTCATTTCAGGGACCGCGGCAAAAAACGGTCTTCGGGAAAGGACAAATTTTTCGCGGGCCCGGAAAACAAGGAGCGAGCGGGAAAGGCCATTAGCTCAAAAATACCTCTCTAATACTCTTTAGTTCAATAAGGTTAAACCAATCTAGCTTATGAATATTTTCTTTAACTCTCATACAGATTGGACACCAGCTATCATACGATACTAAGATTTTACTCCCCTTATGCTACTCCTTTTTTTAAAAATTTTCACATCTTATGTTTATAATAAGGGGTGATATCAAAATCATCAAATTCATTAATTTCGCAAGGATTTGAATATTTAAATGCACTTATCGCGCTTTACGTCTCGTTATTTTTAGCATTTTTTATACCTATAATGTTGTTGATTCACGAGAACGCGATTGTTCAATTATATTGGGTAATAACATACACTGTAGGAATACGCCAACAAAAGCAAGCACCACAAAAAACAACCAACAGAAGGAAATATTTCTTGTTAATAAATATCCTACAATGAAGGGACCGATCGCGTTACTGATTCCATAGAGGAGCTGATAACTCGAAATGCTTTTCCCTCTTTTCTCAGCCGGACCAATTTCCCCCACAATTGTTGCAGACGCTGGATAAAAAAGTTGTTCTCCACAACTAAAGAGAAGNATTCCGACGAAAAGAAGTGGAACAAAAAAGTTCAAGTGTGCAGATGCTAAAAATGTACTTCCTAAGAAAATGATATAAGATAAGCCTAAAACAACCGAACCGACGATTATTTTTTNCAAATCGTTCAAGCGATGTGTAAAAAACAACAGCGGAACCTGAAGGACAATAACGGAAAGGCTATTTACTGTAAATAACAAACCAGAAATCCAGCTAAGGTCTGGACTTATTTCCTTTATAAAAGCAGGCATTGCGAAAACTAAAACAACGTACATAAAGGTCATCGGAGCAACTGCGACCAAAAAACGCATTAAGTTTGAGTCGTATGAAAAACGAATAGCCCAAACCTTTTTGGAAATCGGCTCTTTTTTTATAATTGGTTGGCTGCGCAACGGAATTTTTGCAATCAACACGGCTGCAATAAGAAAACTGATTGCATCTATGAATATTAACGTCCCATAAGCCAATGGTGTATTAAATATTGCTACGATACCTGTACCTATGAGCATTCCTAAAGAATTCCCCAAATTCCGTAAACTTCGAGAACTTCCAAACCACATCGTTCTATTCTCGCTGGGGACAAGTTGTGAGATGATCGTTTGGTTCACAACTGGCCATGCCCGCTGTCCCCAGACAACAATGGTCGCTGCGATTGTCAATCCCCAAATATTATGGAATATCAAATATCCAAGAGTTCCGATTCCTCGTAACCAAAAACTTGCAAGAGCAGCAGGCTTTGCACCTAATCGATCCACGATCACACCGCAGACAGGTATGGCCAGTAATCCAGCCAATGCACTAATCGATAGCATTTGACCTACTTGCTCCAACGAAAGACCACTCGTCTTTAGAAAAAAAAGAACTAAAAATGGCATGGTTAACCCCGATCCGAACGAATCTAGAAACAATGCCCCCAGAAAGGGCGCACTCCAAGGTTGCGAATGAACTACTTTCTTTATTTTCGAATATTGAGAAACTAGGAACTTCATGCCATCTACACCTTACCCTAGTAACTTTTGCTCAGCTGTAGAAGAAAGAGCTTTTGGATTGTAGCAAAACTTTGAAGTCTCAAACATGACAACAACAAAATCGGAGGCGACTAAACCGTTAATCGTTTGATCCGATAAGGCAGGCGGTAAATCCGAAATAATAAAATCATAGTTTTCTTTTACTGGCTTCAAACAATTAATTGGTGCTAACGGAGCGTCTTCACGAAATCGTTGAAATAATACGCTGGGCATACGGGCAGTGAAATCATTAGAAGGCAATAAGTGCAGATTTTCTGTAAGTTTAGCTATGTATTCCGTAGCATCTTCATCTAGCATTGCCTCTAATACTGTTCGATCGTAATAGTCATCACCAGGATCTTCTACACCACTTAAAAATTGGGTTGGGTTCCCTTGTGAATCTAATCAACAGCAAGTACTTTATATCCCATTCTTGCTAATTAAAAGGATGTAATGCCGCCACTTGTTGACTTAACCACACCACCTTTTTGAATACCATAACTAATCGAAATAGCCAAAAATCATCACCCTTTGGAATAGTATATAAATATATATATCATTCATAATTCCATTTTCATATTGTTAATGTAAATAATTTGGTTGCATTTGTTGCTATATATAAATCTGAGATGACAAGGCGTGGTTTTGTTGATATAGAGAAGCAGTCATGAATGACATGAGAAGATTTACTCTAATGGGATATTTGTTGAAATGATAGTAAGATAGCACTACAATGTCAAGGCCGATTATTTTTTCCCCAAAATCGCCGGTTTAAAATTCCCCAGAAGGACCTTATTGATCCTTCTGTTTTTCTTGTTGGATCCTCTTTTCCCGTAATCGATAGCTTTCCCCCTTTAGGTTGAAAATGATGGAATGATGCAGTAATCGATCTAACATCGCGGTCGCCAATACCGAGTCTCCCACAACTTCTCCCCATTCCCCAAAGCTTTTGTTGGAGGTGAGGATAATCGGGGCATGTTCATACCGACGGGCGATGACCTGAAATAAGTAATGGGCGCTGTTTGGGTCCAGTTTTAAGTACCCCATTTCATCAATAATGAGAACGGTTGGCTTCACAAACATGCGAAGCTTTTTTTCCAGCTTTCCTTCCTGGTCGGCTTTTCTTAACTGAGTGACCAAATCATGGGCGGTAATAAAATACGTTTTATACCCTCTTGCGATCGCCTCCATTCCAATCGAAATCGCCAGATGTGTCTTTCCAATCCCCGGCGGACCGAGAAAAAGGATATTCTCCTTTCGATCAATAAACGATAAGGTAAGCAGCTCTCGAATCCGACGCTCATCCACGGAAGGCAGTGCGTTAAAATCAAACGTATCGATCGTCTTGCGATATGGCAGTTTGGACAGTTTGATGAGCGTTTGGATCGATCGTTCCTGTTTTTCGATGATTTCCGCCTCTAATAAGCGGAATAAAAACTCCGAATATGGTATATTATGAGTAGCTGCGTATTCTGCCATGGCGGACCATCGCTCCGCCATGACAGGCAAATGAAGACGGTGGCAATACTCGTGTATTTGTTCTTTCATGAGCTTTCCCCTCGCAGGAATGTGTCATAAACGGACAATGGACGAGTATCCACTTCCACCGAAACAGGCGAAATGGTGACGGCCATTTCCGTCTGTTTCTTTTTGATTTTTTCGGCGAATGAAATCACTTTTTTCTGTTGGTTCAAGTAAGAAATCTCCTCCCCTCGATAATACAATCGAATATCCCCATTTAATCGCTCCTTCACCAGAATTTCTTTGCCCGCATACTCCGCCGATAAGAGCCATTGTTCCCCTTTGTATGAGAAACTGCCATCCCAATGCACTTTCCGATAGGAAAGATAGCTCGTATCGTAATCGTTCAACGGGAGAGGTTTCAGCTGTTCCTCTGCCCAACGCTCTTGCGGAGGAATGCCGGTAGTGGCGTTTGGCTTCCGATTCGCCACTTGATCGAGCCAACGATGGAGAAGGAAATTTAATTCCTCGATGCTTTCAAACGCTGTCCCCACATAGAAGTGATCCATGATATACTGAATGGCTCGTTCGACTTTTCCCTTTGTCTGGGCCCGGTAAGGCCGGCACACTTTTGGAATAAATCCGTAGTAACTCGCAAATTCAGAAAATCGTTGATTCCATTTCACCACTCCTTGTTCCCGGCCGTCTGTAACGGTCTTCATATTATCAAATAACACCTTCTTCGGAACTCCGCCGAAGTATTGGAAACTCTGAATCAGGCATTCCATTAAGTGTTCCTGGTCCTGGCTGGTCGTAAATACCGCGTATTTCATCCGCGAATAGCCTAATGTGGCCACAAATAGCGATAACTTGACTTTTCTCCCTTCGATTATCACCTCCCCGACTTCTTTCCAATCGACTTGCATTTGTTCACCAGGAAGCGTTTCATAACGAACGGTGTATTTCTTTTTCGCCGTCTCTCGGAAAGGTTTTATATAGTCCTTTAAAATCGTCTTTCCTCCTGTATAGCCCTGTTGTCGAATTTCGAAAAATAACTTTTCGCTATTGAACACCCCATCCTCTAACATTCGTTTTTGAAGATACTCTTTAAATGGATCTAACTTGCTTTTTCTTTGTTTTCGCTTAGATTTGGAAGGGGGATTGGGGGAGTGAATATATTTTCGAACGGTTTTCCGATCAATCCCCAACTCCCTCGCAATATCGGAAATACTCATTCCCCTTTCATACATCTCTTTGATCATAAAAAATTCCCCTCTCGTAATCTAAAACCTAGCTCCTCTCATTGACACTATGGTTCTATTGTAAGTGGGGAATTTTATTCCGGCTATATTGGGGATTTTATCATCGGCTTTAACATACAATTCTAGTAAACTGGAGAATACCTCCATAGAGTAGTACATTAAAATCAAAAAAAGAGATGTATGAATTTCTCGCCATTGATTTCAACAACAAAGGAGCGTCCGAAAACAGCGGGAAGCCCGGGAAATCGTAAAGATGAGCGCAACATTGCATGAGAGAACCCGGCCATGAGTCTGGGTGCGGCACGGATCGATCGCGGTATACACGTCCAATTCAAGTGCCGTAGGAAGATTGCGGAAGGTCATCCATAATGGCCAACATTACTGATACTTCCGGAATTGATTTACAGGAACTGGCAAAAACATTAGTTGTGGTGTACAAAATGAGGGCGCTTGAATTATTGATCTGATAACCATCCCGAGAAAATTTTGACACATACAATCCGGCCGGCAGACTTGCACTTTTTTCCGTGTTTTGTTATAGTATTCCGTGTTGACCTTATCCGGCAGCCGGAATTTGACATTCCGCGTACTTGTATGATTTAATATTAGTAATTGAATACGTGTATGGAAAAAGAAGAGGCACCCGCTTCTCACCTGGATGACGCGTTTCAGCTGTTAACAGGTTCGCATGACGTTGGATGATTAGGGATCGAGTGTGTGGGTGTTCGTGCCTGCACTTTTTTTATGGGAAAAACATAAGGTGAGGCAAGGAACAAGTTGTGCTCTCTTCGCCAGCGATGTATTCAAATTTTTCCCGGAGGTGTATAAATATTAGCAAAGATCTTTTAGTGAACGAGAGCATTCGCGCTCGTGAAGTCCGTCTAATTGATGTGAACGGAGAGCAATTAGGCATTAAATCGAGGGCGGAAGCGCTCGAGATTGCCGGCAGGAAAAATCTCGACCTGGTTCTTGTCGCTCCGAATGCAAAGCCTCCCGTCGCGCGCATCATGGATTACGGGAAGTACCGTTTTGAACAGCAGAAGAAGGAAAGGGAAGCCCGGAAAAACCAAAAGGTCATCAACGTGAAGGAAATCCGGTTGAGCCCGACGATCGAGGAACATGATTTCAATACGAAGCTGCGCAATGCCCGGAAATTTTTAACGAAGGGCGATAAAGTGAAAGCGACGATCCGCTTCAAAGGCCGCGCCATTACCCATAAAGAAATCGGGCAGCGGGTCCTGGACCGCTTTGCCGAAGCCTGCTCGGATCTGGCCCAGGTGGAAACCTCCGCCCGGATGGACGGCCGGAACATGTTTTTGGTTTTAGCACCGAAAAACGATAAGTAATTCGAGGAGGAATTTTTATGCCGAAAATGAAAACCCACCGCGGCTCTGCCAAACGGTTCAAGAAAACGGGAACGGGGAAATTGGTCCGTTTTCATGCCTATACCAGCCATAATTTTTCCAGCAAGACGAAGAAGCAAAAACGCAAACTCCGCAAAGATACGCTCGTTTCTGCCGGAGACCTGAAACGGATTCGCCATATGATTTAACCGCAAAAGAAAGAGCAGAAAATATTTAGGAGGGAAATGACATGGCACGAGTAAAAGGCGGTACGGTTACGCGCAGACGCCGTAAAAAAGTGCTGAAATTGGCAAAAGGTTATTACGGTTCCAAACATCGTTTATATAGAGTCGCGAATCAGCAAGTGATGAAATCCTTAATGTACGCTTATCGCGACCGTCGCCAGCGGAAACGGGATTTCCGCCGGCTGTGGATCACCCGGATCAATGCGGCCGCGAGACAAAACGGCCTTTCCTACAGCCGCCTGATGCACGGACTCAAGTTGGCGGGCGTCGAGGTCAACCGCAAGATGCTTGCCGATTTGGCGGTGACGGACGCCGAAGCCTTCGCCCAATTGGCCAACACGGCAAAAGAACAATTGAAAAAATAAAAAAGTCATCCTTTAAGGATGGCTTTTTTCACGGAAAATGGAAAACTTTTATGAAGAAGTCCCCGTCGTCTTATGGATGGGCGGCCGAACCGGGCCGCCGGTTCCGGATGAAGATGCCTCCCTGGCGTGCATGGGAGGACGCTTGTTGAAAACGGCCGGGCGGCCTCCCGGCCCCCCGGGGAAACGGTGCGAAATGCCGCCGGCTTTCGACCGGAACGGCGGGGAAGGCTGCCGGCGATCCGCATCCTTCGGGAAGAAAAAACCGGGCAAAAAGCCCGGTTTTTCGTTTATTTTCGTGACAAAAAGATAGACGGCCAGGAGCAGGCTGAACAAAAGGAGCGAGTGGAAGGCGGCGTGGAGGATGTCGGCCGTGATGCCGTTTAATTCCGGTAAAAAACTGTGGGTGCCGCCGGACATCGCCTGATTACGCTGCAACCTTTTTTCATCGGCGCCGAAAAGATACGGCAACCGCCAGGCCTCTGCCGCTCCGGCCAAGATCAGGCCCGAATGGATGACGAACCAGGATCTGAGCCAAAGGGGATATTTTTTCCCGGCAAAAAGACCGGCGAGCAGGAGAAGGAAGCCGACGGATAAGCCGTTGACGACGGTAACGAGGAGCTGCTCTCCCGTCGTGTTTTCCCTGCGGACGGATGCCGGATCGTTGAAGGGGCCGAGGGGGACCCAGTCATGCAGGAGCAGGAACAGCAGCATGGCGTTGAGGCAGGCCATGAACATTTTTTCCGATAAACGAATGTTTCTTTCCATTTTCCGTCCCCCTTTGCGGATGCGATGCAAGACGGTTCGTTACAGTTTGACGGCAACCCGGCGGGTAAGGAGCCGGATCAGCCAGGCCATGATGAAGATCAGCGCCAGGCTGGCGAAGATGAACCCCGGCAAGGGGATGGAAAAGGTGTCAACAGGCAGCCATTGTTTAAGGGATTCCGCCGCTTCCTTCTTCCAGAGAAATGCCCGCAGATGGAAGAAAAAGAGCGCGAGGACGATAAAGCCCAAACCGGCCGGCCCGCCGTAACGATAGAATCCCGCCCCGATCAGCCATCCGCTGAGGTAGAAAAAGGCCAGATTCAGGGCGTGCAAAGCGATGGCCAAGAGCCCGTTTTCCTGCAGATCGGCGAGGGGAATGTCAAAGACGGGAACGATGATCATCCGGATGATGGTTCCCACCCAACTGGAAGGCGAATCGCCCCCGGAATCGATCATATCGGCGCTGTGGTACGAAACCGGGAGGTTCGCCAGCCGGACAAGGAATCTTTCCGCCAGCGCCATAACCCCCGCGATAAGGGGGAGCGCCAGGGCAAGACCGGCGGCCGCCGCGATTCCCCCTTTGAAAAATTCCTTCCGCGTCACCCCGTTCCGGATGAAGGCCGGCATGAAGGCGTAGACGGCCAGGATTCCAAGGACGAACATGAAAATGTTGGCGGACTGGCCGGTGGAAAGGAAAAAGTCTTCGATGCGGCTGCCGTTTTTTGCGGAAAAAATCAACCGGACGATTTGAATCATGGTCACGATTCCCAAATACCAAAGGGCCCATCCCGTTTGGACGGCAAACATGTCGATGGCGATCTTGGCGGATACGGATCTCTGTTTCAAGTTAATCTTCCTCCCCTGTCAGAAAAATGAATAAGTCTTGAAGGGAAACGGGGCCGACATCCAGCCCTTCGCTTCTTGCCCTTGCCATCTCTTCCTTGGTAAAGGCGCCGTACAGCGTGACGGATTTCGTCTTTCCCAGCCGCTGTTCATTCAATATTTTCTTGCCCTCGACGAAGGGATCGACGATCCTTTCGTCGCCGGTCACCGTCACCCCCCGCGAAACCAGCCGGTCGTATGCTTCCTGCACGACCACCTTTCCTTTATCGAGAATGATCACTTCATCAAACAAGTGGTCCATCTCCGAAACGAGATGGGTGGACAAGATGAACATCCGGGGGTGCCGGGTTTGATCTTCCAACAGCTCCCGGTAAAAGATCTCCCTTGTCGGGGCGTCCATTCCCAGGTAGACCTCGTCAAAAATCGTAATCGCCGTCCGGCTTGCCAGGCCTAAGGTCACATTCATGGCCGATTGCATCCCTTTGGACAATTTTTTCACCGGTTTTTCCAACGGAAGCTTGAAGCGCCTGACCAGGTATTCCGCATATTCCCGGTCGTAGGCGGGCCGGTATCTTTCCGCCATCTCGAGGACTTCCTTCACCGTTTCCGATTCTTCCTTATAGTCCCTTTCATAGAGAAAGGCGATGTCGGGCATGATTTTTTCGTTTTCAAAATGGATTTGCCCGTTTACCGTGATCGTCCCTTCCGTCGGCTCCCGGTAGGCGGCGAGCAAAGTAAGGAGTGAGGTTTTCCCGGCGCCGTTTCTTCCGAGAAGGCCGTAAATTTTTTCCCCTTCCAGCCGCAGCGTGATCTGTTTTAACGCCTCAAAGGTGTTGTATCTCAAAGAAACGCCGTTAAATTCCACGCGCATCGTCATTTTTCCCCCGTCCTTTCACCTGCTTGATGAATGCCATAATTTCTTTTTCGGAAATTCCCAGCAATTCCGCTTCCCTTACCAATCCATAAATGTAATTATCCAGGAATTCCTTCTTCCGCCTCCTGATCACTTTTTCCCGCGCGCCTTGGGCGACGAACATCCCGATTCCCCGCTTTTTGAAAAGGATGCCTTCCTCCACCAGCCGGTTCACCCCCTTGGATACGGTCAAATGGTTGATCTTGTAAAATTGGACAAGCTGGTTGGTCGAAGGGGCCTGATCCCCTTCCGCAAGCTGCCCGGTTAAAATCTGGTCTTCAATGATCCTCCGGATTTGCTGGTAGATGGGCTGATTGCTTTCAAACGGATGGTCCAAAGTTTCTCACCGCCTTTTGACAGTTCGGCTCATTTGCATATCTAGTTATATACTTACGTATATAACTATAGATAAAGAATACCCAATTGTCAACGGTTTTTCGAAAATCTCGGAAAAGGAGGGATTTGTGGAAAGGCGGCCGCTTATGAAAGGGAGGGTTTGATTTGCCGCGTGGGCGGGTGTGGGCACAAGGGATGAAGGGAAGGCGCCGCCCCAGGGCCGCAAAAAAGGCGGAATCAAATGGGCACAATGGAAAAGGGGGGAGGGAAAACCTGGATGTGCGGGGGAAGGCCCGTTTTGACCCCGACCGCCAAGGGAACCGGGCGATGGCGCAAATGCTGAAAGGGGGACAGAAAATCGGCGGTTTTCAGCCTCTTTCGGCTCTGTTATAATTTCTATAATGCGGAAACAAGCAAAGAGGGGATCGCAATGGAGCTGCAAAAAATGTTTGAACTGCAAAAAGTTCTCGACCGCCGCATCGAAACAAAGCACCGGCTGGAGCATGAGAACATCTTTGACAAAAAGGTGCTGGCCCTGCTTGTGGAAATCGGGGAATTGGCCAATGAAACGCGCTGCTTCAAATATTGGAGCGAAAAGGGACCGTCCGCCAGGGAGACGATTTTGGAAGAATATGTCGACGGCATGCATTTCATCTTGTCCCTTGGCCTCATGTTCGGATTTGACCGCCTGTCCGGGGAGGCCGTCCCCGGAAGGGGACGGGGGACAGGGGATTTAACGGTGAAGTTTTTGGAAGTCTATAATGCGGTTTACCGTTTCCAAAGGGAAAAAACGGCCGAATCCTACATGGCCTTGCTGGAAACCTTTTATGAATTGGGGGAGCTGCTCGGTTTTACCCGGGAGGAAATCTTCCGGGCCTATGTTTCCAAAAATGAAGTGAACCACCGTCGGCAGGAGGAAGGGTATTGACGGACGGAAATGGCGGCATCGCTTTTGCCCCTTTCCGGGACGGGGAAACCCGTTCCCTCATCCATCGCGTGCCGCACAAGCCGCGGGAAAAACGGAAGGACACCGGAAAACTGTTTCGGTGTCCTTTTTTACGGATTTTTAAAGCGGAAGATTCCCGGGCGTACCGGAAGCTTCGGTTTTCCTTCGCCCGCTTCTTTGCGGCGCGGAACCGGAAAGGCTTTTCAAGCTGTTCATGCCGTCCCTTTCATGATCTTTTCAACGGACGAAGGCACAGGCGGACAGGCCGCAAAGGTCTTTTTCAACCCGTTTCTTCCATTTCTTTTTCTCTGCCGGCAAACTGGCTGAAATAAAGATCGGCGTAAAATCCCTTCCGCGCCAGCAGCTCCTCGTGGGTTCCCTTTTCGATGACCCGGCCGTGGTTCATGACGAGGATCATGTCGGCGTTTCGGATGGTCGACAGACGGTGGGCGATGACAAAACTGGTCCTCCCTTTCATGAGCTCCCTCATCGCGTTTTGGATATGGATTTCCGTCCTCGTGTCCACGTTGCTTGTCGCTTCGTCCAAAATCAGGATGGGCCGGTTGGCCAATATGGCCCGGGCGATGGTCAACAGCTGTTTCTGTCCTTGGGAGATATTCGAGGCCTCCTCGTTCAAAACGGTATCGTAGCCGTCGGGCAAGGTCCGGATAAAGTGGTCCGCCCGAGCCGTTTTGGCCGCCTGGATGATCTCGAAATCGGAGGCGCCTTCCCGGCCGTAGGCGATATTTTCTTTGATCGTTCCGTGAAACAGCCATGTGTCTTGCAAAACGATGCCGAACAGTTGACGGAGATCGCTCCGCCTCAAATCCCGGATGTCGACCCCGTCGATGGTGATCCTTCCCCCGTCGATTTCGTAGAAGCGCAGGAGCAGGTTCATCAATGTGGTTTTGCCGGCGCCGGTTGGTCCGACGATCGCCACCGTCTGTCCGGGCTTGACGTCGATATTCAAATCCTCGATCAACGGTTCATCGCCCTTGTAGCGGAAAGAGACGTGCTCGAAACGGACATGTCCTTTCGGTTCGGGCAGGGTGACCGCTTGTTTCTGGTCGGGGACGTCTTCATTTTCGTCCAATACTTCAAAAATCCGTTCCGCCGAGGCGACGGTTGACTGGATGATATTCACGATATTGGCGGCCTGGGCGATCGGCTGGGAAAATTGCCGGGCGTATTGCATAAAAGCCTGCACGTCCCCGACGGTGATCGCCCTTTTCGTCACGAAGACGCCGCCGACGACGCAGATGAGGACATAGGCCAAGTTGTTGATAAAGTTCATCAGCGGCATGATCACACCCGAGATGAATTGGGCCTTCCAGCCGGCATGATACAGATTTTCATTGATCTGCTTAAACCGTTCGATGGCCGCTTTTTCCCTGCCGTAGGCCTGCACCACCTGGTGGCCGGTAAACACCTCTTCCACATGGCCGTTCAACTCGCCGATGGCGGCCTGCTGCCCTTTGAAATATTTTTGCGATTTCGAGGCGATGAACACCGTCGTCAGGAAGCTGAGCGGAAGGGTCAGCATGATGAACAGGGTCATCAGCGGGCTGATGGTCAGCATCATGACGAATACGCCGACGATCGTCACCAGCGAGGTGATGATTTGCGTCAAACTTTGCTGCAGGGTGTTGCTCACGTTGTCCACGTCGTTGACGATCCTGCTTAAAATCTCCCCGTTGGTGCGGGTATCGTAATATTTTAGCGGCACCCGCGACAATTTTTCGTCCAGCTCTTTCCGGAGCTGGTAAACGGTCTGTTGGGCGACGCCCGCCATCAGATATTGCTGGACATATTGGAATGCGGAGCTGAACAGGTACAGTCCCGCCAAGATCAGCAGGATTTGCCCGATGTAGGCAAAATCGATGGCGGCCCCGGGTATTCCTTGCCATTTGGCCATCAACCCTTCAAAAATTTTCGTGGTCGCCTTGCCCAAAATTTTCGGGCTGGCGATGGCAAAAACGGTGCTGAGGACCGCCGCTCCCAAAACGGCGGCGAGCCGCCACCGGTAAGGCTGCAAATAGCGGAGAAGCCGTTTCAGCGTCCCGCGGAAATTTTTCGGTTTTTCCACCGGCATGCCCAGGCCCATCGGGCCGCCCCGGGCATGGGGATGGTTGGTTCGGAACGGCCTTTTCTCGTTCTTCATGCGATTTCCTCCTCCGAAAGCTGCGACGCCACGATTTCCCGGTAGACTGGACAAGTTTTGAGGAGTTCCTGGTGTTTCCCGATTCCGGCGATTTTGCCCTCATTTAAGACGATGATCCGGTCGGCATCCATGACCGTTGCCACCCTTTGGGCGATGAGGATCACCGCGGCGTCCGCCGTTTCCTTCCGCAAGGCCTGCCGCAGCTTGGCGTCGGTTTTGAAGTCCAGGGCGGAAAAACTGTCGTCGAAAATGTATATATCCGGTTTCCGGACCAATGCCCGGGCAATGGCCAGCCTTTGTTTTTGGCCGCCGGAAAGGTTCGTTCCCCCCTGGGCGATGACCGTCTCGTATTTTTCCTTCATTTCTTCAATAAAATCCGCGGCCTGTGCCGCTTCCGCCGCGTGCCGGATTTCCTCGAAGCTGGCGTCTTCCTTCCCGAAGCGGATGTTTTCCGCCACGGTGCCGCTGAACAGAACGGTTTTTTGCGGAACGTAGCCGATCTTTTTCCGCAGTTCCTCCAAGGGCCAATCGCGGACATCGATGCCGTCCACCAGCACCCTTCCTTCCGTCGCGTCATAAAAGCGGGGGATCAGCTGGACCAGGGTGGATTTACCCGCCCCCGTTCCCCCGATGATGGCCGTCACTTCGCCGGGCCCCGCCTTAAAGGAAATGTTGGAAAGGGCGGGAGCCTCCGCACCGGGATAGGAGAAGGAGACGTTTTGAAATTCCACCCAGCCCTTTGCGTTTGCGGCCCGGCTTCCTTTCCCTCCCTCGATCGCCGGTTCGGTGTCCAGTATTTCATTGATCCGTTCAGCGGACACCTGCGCCCGCGGGATCATGATGAACAAAATGGAAACCATCAGGAGGGAAAACATGATTTGCATCGCATATTGAATGAAGGCCATCAAATCCCCGACTTCCATCCGGTTGTTGTCGATCCGCATGGCGCCGAACCAGACGATGGCGATCGTCGAGAGATTGACGATGAGCATCATGGCCGGTGCGATTAAGGACATGATTTTGATCGCGGCGGTGGTCGTCTCCGTCAAATCCCGGTTGGCGGCGTCGAACCTTTTCTCCTCGTATCCGGTCCGATTGAAGGCGCGGATCACGCGGACGCCCGTCAAATATTCCCGCAACACCCGGTTCAGGGCGTCCAGTTTCTTTTGGATCGCCTTAAACAGCCCGATCGCCTTCCGGGCGATGAAAAAGATCGTCAGGGCGAGCACCGGGAGAATTACGAGGAAAATCAAGGTTAAACGGGCATCCCGCCCCATGGCCATGATAATGCCGCCGACAGCCATAATGGGAGCGGTGATCATGATCCGCAAGGCAAACATGAGCACGTTTTGCACCTGCAGAATATCGTTGGTCGTTCTCGTAATTAAGGACGCCGTCCCCAGCCGGTCGAATTCTTCCTGGGAAAAATTTTCCACGTGGATGAATACTTCGTTCCGCAGATTCCGGCCGAAGCCGACGGCGGTCCGGGCGGAGAAAAAGCTGCTTAAAATGGCGCATATGAGCCCTCCGGCCGCGACCAAAAGCATGATTCCCCCGATTTTCCATATATAAGGGACGTCCCCTTTTACGACCCCGTGGTCAATGATGTCAGACATGAGCGTGGGCAGATATAAATCCGCCATCGACTGGAGAAAGACGAGGACGATGACGGCAATGACCTGCGCCTTAAAGGGTTCCAAGTACTTGATCAGCTGTTTCACTGCCCTTTCCCCTCCGTGTCAAATGGGTCGCCGTTTGCGATTTTTTCCAATAACTCGGTGAGCGTCCGGATCTCCTCTTCGGAAAGCCGGTTCAGATAGCTTTTCAGAATCCCGCGCCTCCTTTGCCGGAAATCGTGGATAATCTCCCTTCCGAGCGGCGTCAATTCCACGCGGACGGAACGGCGGTCGTCGGGATCGGTGATCCGTTTTACATAATTCAGCTTTTCCAGCCGGTCGATCAGGACGGTGATCGCGCTCGGCTGGACGTTCATTTCTTCCGCCAGCCGAGCCAGCTTGGGGCTTCCTTCCCGGGAGATCAATAACAAGAGGATAAACTGGGTTCTGGTGACCGGATAACTAGTCATGGTCTGCATGTCCTGGTCCAATTTTTTTCTTAAATGGTGAAAGGCGACGAGCAAACGCTGGATGAGCGTATCCAATGTATTCCTCCTTCAAGAACCGTAAATTTAATGTGTTTAAATATTAAATGGTTTAAATATTTTTGTCAAGAAAAAACCTTCGCCCCTTATGCCCCGCAAAATAAAACTTCATAGCTTATCCGATTTTATTTGAGGTATAATAAAGTTATTAAAATTTATAAAATAAAAAACGGGAGGGATTTTTTTGACAGTATTGGATGAACAGCTGCAAATGCTGAAGGAACTTACCGACGCCAAAGGGATTCCCGGCAATGAAAAGGAAGTCCGGGAAGTGATGAAAAAATACATAACGCCCTATGCCGACGAAGTGACCACCGACGGCCTGGGAAGCCTGATCGCCAGGAAAACGGGGGATCCGAACGGGCCGTCGGTCATGCTTGCCGGCCATTTGGATGAGATCGGGTTCATGGTAACCAGCATCGATGACAAAGGTTTCGTCCGGTTCCAAACGGTGGGCGGCTGGGTCAGTTCGGTCATGCTTGCCCAACGGGTGACGATCGTCACCGACAAGGGGAATGTGACCGGCGTCATCGGTTCCAAGCCCCCGCACATCCTGTCTCCGGAAGAGCGGAAGAAGCCGGTGGAAATCAAGGATATGTTTATCGATATCGGGGCCTCATCCAAAGAAGAGGCGCTGTCCTGGGGCGTGCGTCCCGGTGCGATGATCGTCCCCTATTTTGAATTTACCGTCATGAAAAACGAAAAATTTCTCCTTGCCAAAGCGTGGGATAACCGGATCGGCTGCGCCGTCGTCATCGAGGTGCTGAAAAATTTAAAAGGCACCGCCCATCCGAACACCGTTTTCGGGGTCGGCGCCGTTCAAGAAGAAGTCGGCTTGCGCGGGGCGAAGACCGCCGCTTTCAAGATTGAGCCGGATATCGGTTTTGCCCTCGACGTCGGCATCGGCGGCGATGTTCCGGGCGTTACGGAAAAAGAGGCGATGGGGAAATTGGGGAAAGGCCCGCAGATCGTTTTGTATGATGCCTCCATGGTTTCCCATAAAGGCTTGCGGGACTTTGTCGTCGGCGTAGCGGAAGAGTTGAACATTCCCTATCAATTCGAAAGCATCCCCGGCGGCGGCACGGACGCGGGGTCCATCCATGTGACGAAAAGGGGCGTTCCTTCATTGGCCGTCACGATCCCGACGAGGTACATCCATTCCCATGCCGGCATCCTTCACCGGGACGATTTCGAAAATACGGTAAAACTGATGACGGAAGTCGTGAAACGGCTCGACCGGGAGACGGTGAACAAAATCACCTATGACTGAAACGATGCCGTCCGCTGAAGCGGGAATCCCGGCATATCCGGAAAAACGAATGGGCGCCCGATGATGCCAAAAACGGCGATCACCGGGCGAATGCGGACATTGTGGAAAAAACCCTTTTCGGGAGGATGGCCGAAAGGTTTTCCCTCCCGGGAGGGTTTTTTTCTTCCCGGCCGGGTTACCCGTTCCGACGGGGGACCATGAAGGCGCCTGCGGATTCCTCCGCCCGCCTTTTGCGGACGGCTTTCCTTTCCGCCTGCGGGGCGGAAACCTGCAGGGGACCTTTTCCCGCGTCGTTTTTTCCGCACAAAAAATCGCTCCGGCTTTCCGCCGGAGCGATTGGAAAAAAGGGGGATCGGGATTGGTTTCCCGGTCTTCTCATTTTTCCCGAAATCTTCGCCCGTTAAACATACGCGTTCAATGGCGTTCAGGTTTTTTCAGGCCTTCTTCCAGCGTTTCCAGCATCATCTGCTGTTCATTGGCGTCCGCGTTTTTCCAAATCACTTCAAAAAGCACGCCCAGTCCGGGCAGCATCTTTTCTTCGCCTCCCTGGATGGCGTCCATGATCGTCGCCTTTAATTCTTCCCGGGTATTATCGGAAACGTTTTGAATGATCGCCTTCCGCAAATCGAAATCCATATTCAAGTTGATCATCCTCCAATTTTATTGTCATGGATATTTTGCTACACTTTTCTATGGATTATGTGCATCCGTCCGGGAACGGATGCCGGGGCAGGTGAAAAAAATGAAAAGGATACAATCGGCCAAAAATGAAAAGGTGAAACGTTGGAAAAAACTGTTGACGAAAAAGGAGCGGGACAAAGCCGGCCTTTTCCTCGTCGAGGGGGAACATCTTGTCGAGGAAGCGGGGAAAGCGGGACTTATCAGGGAATTGATCGTGACGGAACGGTTCCTGGGGCAGCTTCCCGCGGCGCGATACGGGGCGGATGAGCTGTATCTCGTTTCCGAAGAGGTCGGCAAGGCGATAGCGGATACGGAAACGCCCCAAGGGATTTTTGCTGTTTGCGGAAAACCGGAGGCCCGGGATCCGGAAGGGAAGCGGTTTTTATTGATTGACGCCGTCCAGGATCCGGGAAATCTGGGCACCCTGATCCGGACGGCGGATGCGGCGGGCTTGGACGGGGTCGTCGTCGGGGAGGGGAGCGCGGACATTTACAATCCGAAGGTCGTCCGCGCCACCCAGGGAAGCTTGTTCCATCTCCCCGTTTTGCCGGGTTCCTTGGAAGGCTGGGTGGAAACATTCCGCTCACGGGGGATTCCCGTTTACGGAACCGCATTAACGGGCGTCTCCATGTACGAAATCGGGCCGGCGCCCGCCTTTGCCCTGCTGGTCGGCAATGAGGCGCGGGGCGTGGATCCGAGGCTTCTGGAAAAGACCGACGCCAACCTGCACATCCCGATCTACGGGATGAGCGAGTCGTTGAACGTCTCCGTCGCCGCCGGGATTCTCCTCTATCATTTGCGGGGAAGAAATTCCGGATAAAAACCGCCATTTTTCCGGAATGGGAGCCGGCCTCTTTTTTTCGGCACAGCGAAGGAAAACGGCTCCGGTTTCCCCTTCGGCCATCCGGAAAGGAACGGGAAGATGCGGCCCGCCGATCCGCGGCGGGCGGGCAAAATATGGGCGCGGCCGCGGCAAAGGATTCCCGTTGAATTTGCGGGAAAAGCCCTTTATAATAATTGATAACCGTTCCGAATTTTTCGTTGAATGATAATCGGAAGTACCTCGGAACCGGTATATCAAGAATTTTTCGTTGAATGATAAACCTCTACGGACCTGAACAACGGCATATCGGAAGCGATGATCGGGGCAGAGTAGTCGGGGGACCTCCGCTTACAGGGAGAAAATGCCGCGACTGAGAGCATTTTCAGCCGGAGCCCGAACGAAGTTTCACCCCGGGAGCTCGCATCGGGACCACTCCGGGAATCCGGGGTGTAAAGATGTTGCGGAGGCGATCCGTTATCCAAAGGAGCGGGCATGGCGTTCCGTCATGCCAATAAGGGTGGTACCGCGAAACGATCCTCGTCCCTTAGCCGGGAGGAGGTTTTTTTGTTTTCCCCATTTCAAACCAAGGAGGTCAAAGGATGAAGGAGCGTTTAACCGAACTTCAAGCCGAAGCGCTGGAAAAAGTGAAAGCGGCAAAGGATTTACGGGCGCTGAACGACGTCCGCGTCGCCTTTCTGGGGAAAAAGGGCCGGATTACGGAAGTGCTGCGGAACATGGGAAAACTCCCCAAGGAAGAGCGGCCGGTGGTCGGCGCCTATGCCAATGAGGTGCGCGAAACCATCCAGCGGGCCATCGAAGAAAAGATGAATCAGCTGGAAAAAGAGCAGATGGAAAGGGAATTGGCCGAGGAGACGGTGGACGTCACGCTGCCGGGGAGACCGGTCCGCCAGGCCGGCCGCCATCCGCTCATCCAGATCATCGAAGAAATCGAGGACCTGTTTATCGGCATGGGCTACCGCATCGCCGAAGGCCCGGAGGTGGAAACGGACTACTATAATTTTGAAGCCCTCAACCTGCCGAAGGGCCATCCGGCGAGGGATATGCAGGATTCCTTTTACATCAGCGAAGAGATCCTGCTTCGCACCCACACGTCGCCGGTGCAGGCGAGGACGATGGAAAGCCATCAGGGAAGGGGTCCGGTGAAGATCATCTGCCCCGGGAAGGTCTACCGGCGCGACAACGACGACGCGACCCACTCCCACCAGTTTATGCAGGTCGAAGGGCTGGTCGTCGATGAAAACATCCGCATGAGCGACTTGAAGGGAACCCTCGAGGTCTTCGCCAAAAAAATCTTCGGCGATGACCGGGAAATCCGGCTGCGCCCGAGCTTTTTCCCCTTTACGGAGCCGTCGGTGGAAATGGATATTTCCTGCAAAATTTGCCGCGGCCAAGGCTGCTCGGTGTGCAAAGGCACGGGCTGGATCGAAATCTTGGGGGCGGGCATGGTCCACCCGAACGTGCTGAAAATGGGCGGCTTCGACCCGGACATTTACAGCGGCTTTGCTTTCGGGATCGGGGTCGAACGGATCGCCATGCTGAAATACGGAATCGATGACATCCGCCATTTTTACACGAACGACGTCCGGTTTTTGCAGCAGTTTTACCGGCAGGAATGACGGTGCCGGGAAGTTTTTCCCCTTTCGGGTTCCTGCGGCCTTTGCCGGAAGGGTGCGGAAGGCAAAGCGGCTTTTTCCCTTTGCGGATCTCTTGCGCCGTTATGCGGCATGATGGATAAAGGAGGTTGGAAATATGCTGGTTTCTTTCAAATGGCTGGAAGATTACGTCAGCCTTCCGGTGACCCCGGAGGAGCTTGCGGAAAAAATTACGAGAAGCGGGATCGAAGTGGACGGGATTCACCTCAAGGGCCAGGATTTCGATCATCTGGTCGCCGGACGGGTGTTAAAATGTGAAAGGCATCCGAATGCGGACAAACTGACCGTCTGCCTCGTCGATATCGGCGAAGGAGAACCGGTGCAAATCGTTTGCGGCGCAAAAAACGTCGCCCCGGGACAGGGGGTGATCGTCGCCAAGCCGGGGGCGAAATTGCCCAATCAGGTAAAAATCAAAAAAGCCAAATTCCGCGGCGTGGAATCGAACGGCATGATCTGCTCCTTGCAGGAGCTCGGATTCGAAGGCAAGGTCGTGCCGAAAGAATACGCTGAAGGCATTTTCGTTTTGCCCGAAGATGTGCCCCCGGGGACGGAGATCGCTTCCCTCCTGCATTTGGACGATCCGGTTTTGGAGCTGGAACTGACGGCGAACCGGGGCGACTGTTTGAGCATGATCGGCGTCGCCTATGAGACGGCGGCCATCCTCGGCGGAGAAGTCCGCTTGCCGGAAGCGGAATATGAACCTATCCGGGAAAAGGCGGAAGACCATATTCGCGTGAAGGTGGATTCGCCGGAAGATTGCCCGCTGTATACGGCCAAAATCATCCGGAACGTGAAGATCGGCCCCTCGCCTTTATGGATGCAGGCGCGGCTGATGGCGGCGGGAATCCGCCCCCACAACAACGTCGTCGATATCACCAACTACGTGATGCTGGAATACGGGCAGCCGCTCCACGCCTTCGATTACGACCGTTTCGGATCGAAGGAGGTGGTCGTCCGGCGGGCGAAAGACGGGGAAAAACTCGTCACCCTGGACGGCGTGACCCGGACATTGAATGAAAACCATCTCGTCATCACAAACGGCAAGGAACCGGTCGCCCTGGCGGGCGTCATGGGCGGCGCCGACAGCGAAGTGACCGCGGAAACGACGACCGTTCTCCTGGAATCCGCCTTGTTTGCCGGCCCCGTGGTCCGCAGGGCCTCGAAAGATTTGCAGTTGCGGAGCGAGTCCAGCAGCCGCTTCGAAAAGGGGGTCGACCCGGCGAGGGTGAAGGAGGCCGCGGAAAGGGCGGCGGCATTAATGGCCCGCTATGCGTCCGGGGAAGTGCTGGAAGGGACGGCGGAGGCCCGCGCTTTGCAGGCCGATCCCGTGAAAATCACCGTCGATTTGGAAAAGATGAACGCATTTTTGGGAACGGAATTGACGATGGCAGAGGTCGCCGGCATCTTGGAACGCCTCCGTTTCCCGTACGAACAAAAGGAACGGACATTGACCGTCACCGTCCCGACGCGCCGTCCGGACATCACGCGGGAAGTGGACGTGTACGAAGAAATCGCCCGGCTCTACGGCTACGATCTGCTGCCGGGCACCCTTCCCCGGGGACCGCAGACCCCCGGCGGATTGACCGACTATCAGAAAAAAAGAAGGATCGTCAAATATTTCCTGGAAGGCGCCGGATTGCAGGAGGCGATCACCTATACGCTGACAAGCCGGGAAAAATTCCGCCTGTTTTCCTTAACGGCGACGGAAGAAATCCCCTTGAGCCTCCCGATGAGCGAGGAACATTCCGTCTTGCGGCAAAGCCTGCTTCCCCATCTGCTTGATGCGGTCCGTTACAATCGGGCGAGGAAAAATGAAAACATCGCCCTGTACGAGATCGGTTCCGTCTTCCTGTCCCGGGGCACGGGCAAGCAGCCGGAGGAACGGGAACATTTGGCCTTCGTCCTGACCGGTTTATGGGTCGACCATCCCTGGCAGGGGGAAAGGGTGAAGGCGGACTTTTTCACGGCGAAAGGAATTTTGGAACAGCTGTTTGCGAAATTGGGGCTGAAAAACCGCATCCGCTTCGTCAAAGGAGAAGCGGAAGGCTTCCATCCCGGCCAAACGGCGGAAATTCTGTTCGACGGGGAAGCGATCGGCGTGATCGGAAAAATCCACCCCGCGATGGAGAAAAACTGGGACATCAAAGATGTGTTCGCCGCCGAAATCATCTTGGCGAAGCTGTTGCGCGCGGAAAACGAACCCCTTGTCTATTCCCAGGTGCCGAGATTTCCCTCCGTCTCCCGGGATATCGCCCTCGTGTGCGGAAAGGATCTTTCCGCCGGCGAGCTGAAGGAAACGATCGTGGCGGCGGGAGGAAAGCTTTTGACGGATGCGAAGGTGTTTGACGTATATGAAGGGGAAAAGATGGATGCGGATAAAAAATCCGTCGCCTTCTCCCTGACCTTCTCGGATCCGGAACGCACGCTGACCGACGAAGAAATCGACAGGGCGCTGGAAAGGATTTTGCGGGCGCTCGAGGAAAAAGGGGCCTATTTGCGGAAATAGGGCGGCATTTTGCGCCGGCCCCATTTCGGTCGGTCCGGAAAAGGGCGGCCGGCTTTCAGGAAATGGGCTTGCCCGGGTCCGCGAAAGAAGGAAACGGGTTTGCGGGAAAATTTTCATGGACGGGATATTCCGGGACATTTCCGGGATATCCAGATCTTTTTCGGTTCGGCGCAAGGGAAGGGGAACCGGCCGGCGCCGTTTCACGTTCGTCGTCCGCGGCAAGGCCTGATGCGGGCACTGTCCGGCGGGTACGGCCTTCCCCTCCCGAGGAGCGACGGGAAAACCGGACCTCCATCGTTTCCGCCGCCTTGGGGAAGGAGCGGCCAAATTTTCATGGTCAGATTGGTTTCGGGACCGGACCTTTCCGTTTTCGGGGGAGCCTTCCGGACCGCCGGGCGCAGGAGAGCGAAGGGGCGCTGCCGGATGGGTCCCTTCCGGAAAAATACGCAGGCCTCACCCGATCCTCTGCCGGCAAAAATATCCGCCTTTCCGGCGGATTCCGATTCGCGAAACTTCCCCGTCTCAAACCTACCCCGGGCCTTCCTCCCTCTTCCCTTTCCCGGAGCCGGTTCCCCGGGGCGTGCGCCCTTTGCGAAAACGCCTTTGATCTTCCAATTTCCAAGGGATTCATGTATGATATTGCTAGGATTCTCTCAAAATCGCAGCCATTTTTATTCGGTGAAACGGAGGCAGACCCATTGTCTGAAAGCCGAAAAAATAAAATCGCAGTGGAAATCTACGGCCGGCAATACGTGATTGTCGGCGATGAAAGCGAAAGCCATATCCGGAAAGTCGCCGCCATTGTCGATGAAAAAATGCGGGAGATGAAGAGCCGCAACCCGTCCCTGGATACGGCGAAGCTGGCCGTGTTGACGGCGGTAAACGCGGTCCACGAATATTTGAAGCTGCAGGAGGAAATGGAAAAATATAAATACAAAAAGGACTGACGGAGATGCTGAGTGCCATCATATGGATTCTCTTCATTATCGGTTTTTTGGTCGGATTGAAAAGGGGGCTGATCCTCCAGCTCATCCATCTGACGGGATTTCTGATCGCCTTCCTCGCCGCCGCCAAATACTACAAGGAATTTGCCGAAACGGTCAAATTATGGATCCCCTATCCGTCCATGGACGGCAATGAAGCGCTGCAGGTGATTTTGTCCGCATCGAATGCGGAGGCGGCCTATTATAACGCCATCGCTTTTTTTATCATCTTTTTTGCCGTGAAAATATTGCTCCAGATCGTCGGATCCATGCTTGATTTTCTGGCGCGCATCCCGGTGATCAGCCAGCTGAACCGGCTTGGCGGGGGAATCCTCGGATTTTTGGAGGTGTATTTGGTCACTTTCGTCCTCTTGTACGTGGCCTCCCTCGTTCCCGTCGAACAGCTGCAATCCGCCTTGGACCAATCGGGAGTGGCGAAGTTTATCATCGGACATACTCCGTTTTTGACCAAACAGGTTTCCGACTTTTTTCTCGGCGCCATTATCCGATGAAACTTCTCTGGCAAAGGGAAGTTTTTTGTCTGTTTTGGAAAAAATCTGCGGGGGAGCTCCGCTCGGGGAAGTACCGCCGCTTCGCCCGGAGGCCGGAAGAAAAATCCGGATTCGGGGAAAAATTTTAACCGGCACAGAAAAATTACGATCCAAAAGGGGGTTTCCCGGTGAACGAAAAAATTTTGCGCACGCTGGAATTCGACAAAATACGCGACGCATTGGCCAAGTACTGCTCCTCATCGCCGGGAAGGGAACTGGCTGAGCGATTGCAGCCGGAAACCGAATACGAAACGATCGTCCGCCTGCAAAACGAGACCGACGAAGCGGCTACGGTGCTCCGCATCAAGGGGTACGCCCCCCTTGAAGGGATCTATCCCGTCTCTTCATCCGTCCGCCGGGCGGCCATCGGGGGGATGCTGGATGCCGGGGAGCTGCTGGAAGTTGCTTCGACGATCCGGGCGGGGCGGGTGTTCAAGGCCTTCATGAAACCCCTTCTCGAAAAGGAATCCCTGCCCATCATGGGGGAATTGTGCGAACGGATGAATCCTCCCGCCGAGGTGGAAAAGAAGATTTTTTCCTGCATCGGCGAAGACGGGACGGTTTTGGACGAAGCGAGCGAAAAGCTTCGCGCCATCCGCAAACAGATCCGCCTGGTGGAAGAACGGATCCGGGAAAAACTGGAGGGGATGATCCGCTCCGGACCGGTGCAAAAGATGCTTTCCGACGCCATCGTTACGATCCGGAACGACCGCTTCGTACTTCCCGTCAAAGCGGAATACCGGTCCCATTTCGGCGGTTTTGTCCATGACCAGTCCGCTTCGGGGCAAACGTTATTCATCGAGCCGGAATCGGTCGTGGCGATGAACAATGAAGTGCGGGAGCTGAAGAAGAAAGAGGAAGCGGAAATCGAAAGGATCCTGCTTGAATTGTCCCAGGAAGCGGGAAGCCGCCGCGAGGAAATCGACGAGATCGTCCGGGTGATGCAGAGGGCCGATTTGATCTTCGCGAAGGCGAAATACGGCTCCGCGTACAAAGGATCGAAACCGGCCGTCAACCAAAAGGGGTACATCCGCCTGCTGAAGGCGCGCCATCCTTTGCTTCCGGCCGATCAGGCGGTGCCGAACGATATCGAGTTGGGGAAAGACTACACCGCCATTGTCATCACCGGCCCGAACACCGGCGGGAAAACGGTGACCCTGAAAACGGTCGGATTGCTTGTTTTAATGGCCCAGGCCGGCCTCATGATCCCCGCCCTGGACGGTTCGGAACTTTCCGTTTTCCGGGCGGTTCACGCCGACATCGGTGACGAGCAGTCCATCGAACAAAACTTGAGCACCTTTTCTTCCCATATGACGAACATCGTAAACATCCTGCGGGATGTGGACGAATCGAGCCTCGTTCTCTTCGACGAGCTCGGGGCGGGTACGGATCCCCAGGAAGGCGCCGCCCTGGCGATGGCCATCCTCGACGAAGTCCGCCGGAAAAGGGCGAGGGTCATCGCCACCACCCATTATCCGGAACTGAAGGCCTACAGCTATAACCGGGAGGGCGTCATCAACGCCCGGATGGAATTTGACCCGGAAACCTTGAGCCCTACCTACAAATTGTCCATCGGCGTCCCCGGCCGGAGCAACGCCTTTGAAATCTCCAAGCGGCTGGGCCTGTCCGAAAGTATCATCCGGCGGGCGAAATCGTATATCGGCGCCAATACCCGCCGGGTGGACAGCATGATCGCCTCCTTGGAAAAGAGCGAAAAGGAAGCCGAGGAGGCGAAAAAGGAAGCGGAAAATTATCTTCGGGACGCGGAAGAAATCTATAACGATCTGAAAAGCGCCTTTGAAGAATACGAAGCCAACAAGGAAGCCCTTATGAAAAAGGCGAGGGAGGAAGCCCGGGCCATCGTCGAAAAAGCGAAGCGGGAAGCGGAAGCAATCATAAGGGATTTGCGGGAGCTGCGGTTGAAAAAGGGCGCCGAAGTCAAAGAGCACGAACTCATCGAAGCGAAAAAAAGGCTGGAAGAAGCGGTCCCCGGCGGGGAGGAAAGACGTTCCGGGACCCCATCCCCCCCGAAAAATCAATCCTTTCATCCGGGGGATCCGGTCGAGGTTTTATCCCTCGGCCAAAAAGGTTATTTGGTGGAGAAGGCGGGCGGCCAGGAATGGCTCGTCCAGGTCGGCATTTTAAAGATGAACGTGGAAGAACGGGATTTGCGGCTGCTGGAAGAGAAGAAGGATCAGGAAGTCCGCCCCGTCGCCACCGTCAAAGGAAAGGAATACCATGTCCCGCTGGAGCTCGATTTGCGCGGCGAACGGTATGAAGATGCGCTGATCAAACTGGAAAAATATTTGGACGACGTCCTTTTGGCCGGCTATTCCCGGGTTTCGATCATCCACGGCAAAGGGACGGGGGCGCTGCGAGAAGGGGTGCAAAAGGTGCTGCGGCAGCATCCTTCGGTGAAATCTTTCCGTTACGGCACCCCGAATGAGGGCGGCATCGGCAAGACCATCGTGGAATTGAAGTAATCTGCCCGTCCGGACGGGAGCCGGCGGGATGAAAAAGGGACAGGTGAGCGGAATGAACGGTTTTTGGGAAAATGAACTGGTCGTCCATGCGGCGATTTACAGCGTGGCCATATTATGCACCATCGTCTTCCTCGCCGTCTTTGAGGCGGTGACCAAATACAACGACTGGGAAGAAATTCAAAAGGGAAACCTGTCCGTGGCTATGGCGACGGGCGGGAAAATTTTCGGGATCGCCAATATTTTCCGCCATTCGATCATGCATAACGATTCCCTCATCGTCATGGTCGGCTGGGGGACTTTCGGCTTCCTTCTCCTGTTGGGGGGCTATTTCCTCTTCGAATTTTTGACGCCGAAGTTCAACATTGACGAAGAGATCGAGAAGGATAACCGGGCCGTCGGCTTCCTGGCCATGGTCATCTCGATCGGCTTGTCTTATGTGATCGGCGCCGGCATCTCGTACTGAAGCCGGTTTCGCTGAATGGGAAGATCCGCGAATTCCGCGGCACCGGACGGCTCTTCCCTTTCGCCGCCGGCCGCCAAACCCGGAGGTGAAACCATTTCGAGGGGGCGTTTATTTTGGAGCGGTTGGGAAAAATTTTAATCTTCCTCTGTTTTCTCTTCTTCTTTGCGGGCGTAATCTATTTGCTGTTTTTTGCATGAATGGCGAGCGGATGGATGGGAAAGCGAACGGAAAGGAGCGGCACTCCGTTCGCCTTTTTTTGCATGGATGCCGGCCGGGGGACCCGGCCCTTTCAAGGACGATCCGTCGGAAACGGCATCTCCTTTTTGCGGCCGACGGTCCCTTCCGTCCGCTGCCACTTCAACGGAAAACTCCCGGCTGAAAACCGGGGGTTTGCTTTTTATCATGGCGAAGTTGCAAATTTAAACCGTACCGGCCGCATGCCGGTTAAACGATCGGCGGGACGGGTCGCGCAGTTTACCCGCCTTCGTCTTGCCTTCAGGAGGGGATGTTTTCCTTCGGTTTGCTTTCTTTATGGATGAGCAGGACATAGCCGTATAAGCCGGCCCAAAAGACCGCCTTCAGGATCCGGCGGATAATCCGGAGCAAATCGGGAATCCGGCCGCTGACATCGACGAAAATATCGACCAGTAAATAAAATCCGGTGATCATAATGATCAATCTCAATGCCGTTTTCATGGAGGGCTCCCTTCCTGTCATCGGGATGAAACGTGCCTGCATCCCCAGGAAGCGTTTTCTTTGGCGAACCGCAAAAGGCGCCCCTTCCTTGGGTTTCCCCGTTCCGGCATATGCCGTTTCATGGACGAAGGAAGAGGGAAATGACCGGCATTAGAATCATCTTTATAAATGATTTGCAAAATTATTAAAGGAAAATTTATCTGCAAAATCCGACAAGATCCGCCATCCTTCGGTCTACCGGCGAGAACCCTTGCCGGGATCTCCGAACGGATGGGGCTCTTGCCGCCTGCAGCGACGGCCTTTTCGATCGGGAAATCCAATCTTTCCGATTAAGACGGGCATGGTTTTCCGATTCCCCGGACCGGCATCGGCCGGCATCCTCCCCCGTGATCGGGCGGCCCGTCGAATAGAAACAGTGCCAGGCCCCTTCACTGAAAACCAATCCCTTCGGCGCCTTTTGAAAAAAACCGCTCTTGTAAACGCTATCATAATTGGATATATTATAATAAAAGAACAATTCGAATGTTCGAACTGTTTTTATAAGGGGAGGGAGAATATGGAAGAAAGACCTTGGCTGAAGTGGTATCCGAAGGAGATTCCGCATCATTTGCAGTACGAAGAGGTTTCCCTGCAGGAAACGCTGCGGCGGACGGCGAAAAAATTCCCGGATCGCCCGGCCGTTCATTTTATGGGAAAAGAGGTCCCGTACCGGAAACTGTTCGAGTCCTCGTTGAAACTCGCCAATTACTTGCGGAAGATCGGCCTGCAAAAAGGGGACCGGGTGGCGGTCATGCTGCCGAACACCCCGCAAACCTTCATCAGCTTTTACGGGATCTTGTTTGCCGGCGGCATCGTCGTGCAGGTAAACCCGCTGTTTACGGAAAGGGAGATCGCTTTCCAATTGAAGGATGCGGGGGCCAAGTTCATCATCGTCCTGGATATGCTGTTCAACCGGGTAAAAAACGTGGAAAAGGAGACGGATCTCCGGCACATCATCGTCACCGGAATCAAAGATTACCTGCCTTTTCCGAAAAACCTGCTCTATCCGATGGTGCAAAAGCGGCAGAAGACCGTGCCGCCGAAAGTGGAACATGAAGGCCGTCATCATCTTTTTGCCGAAATCATGAAGCGTGCCGAAGCGAAGGATATCCCCGATGAGGTCAATCCGAAGGAAGATGTCGCCATTTTGCAGTATACGGGAGGGACGACGGGGTTCCCGAAAGGGGTGATGCTGACCCATTTCAATTTGTACGCCAACGCCAAAATGTGCGACGCATGGATGTACAAATTTAAGGAAGGCGAAGGCGCCACCCTCGGCGTGCTCCCCCTGTTCCACGTATACGGCCTGACGACGGTCCTCGTTTTCCCGGTGATGAAGGGCGATATGGCCATTTTGCTGCCCCGGTTCGACGCCGGAGAAGTGCTGAAAACGATCGACAAATTGAAACCAAAAGTATTCCCCGGGGCGCCGACCATGTATATCGGTCTGCTGAACCATCCCGATTTGGAAAAATACGATTTGTCCTCCATCGAAATCTGCCTCAGCGGGTCCGCGCCGCTTCCGGTGGAAGTGCAGCAGCAGTTCGAGAAGCTCTCCGGGGGCAAGCTGGTGGAAGGATACGGCCTGACCGAATCCTCGCCCGTAACCCACGCCAATTTCTTGTGGGACAACGAACGGGTGAAGGGAAGCATCGGCGTGCCTTGGCCGGATACCGACGCAAAAATCGTATCCCTGTCGACGGGCGAAACATTGCCTCCCGGCGAGATCGGCGAATTGGCCGTCAAAGGTCCACAGGTCATGAAAGGGTATTGGAACCGTCCGGAGGAAACGGAGCAGGCGCTGAAGGACGGCTGGCTCATGACCGGCGATCTCGGTTATATGGATGAAAACGGGTATTTCTATATTGTCGACCGGAAAAAAGACATGATCATCGCCGGCGGGTACAATATTTATCCCCGGGAAGTGGAAGAGGTGCTGTACGAACATCCGGCCGTGAAAGAGGCGGTTGTCGCCGGCGTTCCCGATCCTTACCGCGGGGAGACGGTGAAAGCCTATATTGTCCTGAAAGAAGGCCAAAGGGTGACGGAGGAGGAACTGGACCGATTCGCGAGAAAGCAGCTCGCCGCCTACAAAGTCCCGAGGATCTACGAATTCCGGGACGAATTGCCGAAGACGGCCGTCGGCAAGATTTTGCGCCGCCAGCTGGTGGAAGAGGAAAAACGGAAACTTGCCGAAAAAGAGGAGAAAAAGGCGTAACGTCTTCTTGGAACCCGATATTCCGGAAGGGTTTGACAAGGGGGAAAATTTATTTTATCATGGGAATATGAATGATTATTCATTCATATTCTTTTTTTGTGATGAAAGGTGAGCAGCGTTGAAAGATCAGAGCCAAAAACCGAAATACAAACAGATCATTGATGCGGCGGTCATCACGATTGCGGAAAACGGATATCATCAGTCTCAGGTCTCGAAGATTGCCAAACAGGCGGGGGTCGCGGACGGGACGATCTATCTTTACTTCAAAAACAAAGAGGATCTCTTGATTTCCCTGTTTCAGGAGAAAATGGGGCAATTTGTCGAAAAGCTGAGGGAAGTGATCGACGGAAAGGCGAGCGCGACGGAAAAATTGTATTTGCTGATCGAAAACCATTTCCGCATCCTGTCCCGGGACCCGAAACTGGCCGTCGTCACCCAGCTGGAACTCAGGCAGACGAACCGGGAACTCCGGGCGAAGATCAACGGAATCCTGAAAAATTATCTGCGGCTGATGGACCAAATTTTGCAGGAAGGAATAGAAAAAGGGGAATTTTCTCAAGGGCTGGATATCCGCCTGGCCCGGCAGATGATTTTCGGAACGATCGACGAGACGGTGACCACATGGGTGATGAATGATCACAAATACGACCTCGTCGGCCTGGCTCCGAAAGTCCATCATATGCTGATCCACGGCTTGGGCGGCGGTGATGAAACCGTTTAATCATCAGACGAAGGGGTGTGGGAGAACATGGCTTTTTTAAACTACCGTACGGAAGGGAAGACGGGGGTGATCGCCATCTCCCGTCCTCCGGCCAATGCCTTGTCCACGGAAGTTCTGCAGGAATTGGCGGATCTTTTGACGGCGGCCGAGCGGGATCCCAACGTCCGCGTCCTCGTCATCCACGGGGAGGGCCGATTTTTTTCAGCCGGGGCCGATATTAAAGAATTTACATCGGTCCGGACCGGCTCCCAATTTTCCGAAATGTCGCGAAGGGGCCAGGAGCTGTTCGAACGGATGGAGCGGTTCCCGAAGCCGATCATCGCCGCCATCCACGGCGCCGCCCTGGGCGGCGGGCTCGAATTGGCGATGGCCTGCCATATCCGCGTCGTCAGCGAGACGGCCAAGCTCGGGCTTCCGGAACTGCAGCTCGGCATCATTCCCGGATTTGCCGGGACCCAGCGGCTGCCGAAATACGTCGGCGCGGAAAGGGCCCTCGTGATGATGCTGACCAGCGAGCCGATATCCGGAAAGGAAGCGGCGGAACGGGGATTGGCGGGATTTTGTTTTCCGGAAGAAAAGCTGCTTGAGGAAACGATGAAACTGGCAAAGAAAATCGAAAAGAAAAGCCCCCAATCCATTAAGGCGGTGATCGAACTCGCCAACTTCGCGAAAACCGGACAATTTTACGAAGGGATGAAGAAAGAGGCCGAATTATTCGGGCAAATCGCCGAAACCGGGGACGCCAAAGAAGGCATTCAAGCCTTTTTGGAAAAAAGGGAACCGAATTTTACCGGAGAATGAGGGAGGGGTATGGGATGAACATTTATGTGCTGTTGAAAAGAACCTTTGACACGGAAGAAAAAATTTCCGTTCAAGACGGCAAGATCAACGATGACGGCGTCGAATTCATCATCAATCCGTACGATGAATACGCGGTGGAGGAAGCGATCCGCGTCAAGGAAGCCCACGGGGGAGAAGTGACGGTCATCACCGTCGGCTCCGAAGAAAGCGAAAAGCAGCTGCGGACGGCCCTGGCCATGGGCGCGGATAAAGCGGTATTAATCAACACGGAAGAGGATTTGGATTCCGGCGATGAATATACGACGGCGAAGATCATTGCGGAATATTTGAAAGATAAGGAGATTGATATCATTTTCGCCGGCAACGTGGCCATTGACGGCGGCTCCGGCCAGGTCGGGCCGAGGGTGGCGGAACTGCTCGGCATTCCTTGCATCACGACGATCACCAAATTGGAGATTGACGGAAAAAATGTAAGCGTTATCCGCGACGTGGAAGGGGACGAGGAAAGGATCGAGGCGCCACTGCCAGTTCTCGTCACCGCCCAGCAGGGGCTGAATGAGCCGAGATACGCTTCCTTGCCGGGGATCATGAAGGCGAAGAAGAAGCCGCTGGAAGAATTGGAATTGGACGATCTCGGCCTGGATGAGGACGACGTGGCAGCCAAAACGGAGACGGTGGAAATTTTCTTGCCTCCGGAGAAAAAGGCCGGAAAGATCCTGCAGGGCGAGCTCGCCGATCAAGTCAAAGAATTGGTCTCGCTGCTTCGTAACGAAGCGAAAGTGATCTGAGGAGGGGTTGTACATGCCAAGAAAGGTCATCGTTTTAAGCGAAATAAAGGACGGTTCGATCCGCAATGTCTCCTTTGAAGCGATCGCCGCGGGGAAGACCATCGCCCAAGGCGGCGAAGTCGTCGCCCTCCTGTTGGGGGAATCGGTCGCCCATTTGGCGGATCCGCTTTTCCATTACGGCGCCGACCGGGTGATCGTCATCGAGCATGAAAATCTGCGCCATTATACGTCCGAAGGGTATTCGCAGGCGTTGATGGAAGTGATTCGCGAAGAACAGCCGGGCGGGATCGTTTTCGGGCACACGGCCCTCGGAAAGGATCTTTCGCCGAAGATCGCCACCAAACTGGATTCCGGCCTGGTGTCCGATGTGACGCAAATCGAAGCTTCGGGCGAGGATTTCCTATTTACGCGGCCGATTTACTCAGGAAAGGCCTTCGAGAAAAAGCGGATCAAGGAAGGGATCCTGTTCATCACCATCCGCCCGAACAACATCCCGCCCCTGGAAAAGGATGAGTCCCGCACCGGAGGCTTGGAAAAGAAAAACGTAGAGATCAAAGATT
This sequence comes from Caldibacillus debilis DSM 16016, assembly GCF_000383875.1. Lineage (NCBI taxonomy): Bacteria > Bacillati > Bacillota > Bacilli > Caryophanales > Bacillaceae > Caldibacillus > Caldibacillus debilis. Next base: position 45,050 of record NZ_KB912880.1, read on the forward strand.
TGCGGACGGTTATCAAAGAGGTCGTCCGGAAGACGAGCGAAGGGGTGGACCTGACCGAGGCCAAAGTGGTCGTATCCGGGGGGCGCGGCGTAAAGAGCGCGGAAGGCTTTGAACCGTTGAAGGAATTGGCCGCTGTATTGGGCGGGGCCGTCGGGGCGAGCCGGGGGGCATGTGACGCCGGCTATTGCGATTATTCCCTGCAGATCGGGCAAACGGGGAAAGTCGTCACCCCCGATTTGTATATCGCCTGCGGCATCTCCGGCGCCATCCAGCATCTGGCCGGGATGTCCAATTCGAAGGTGATCGTGGCCATCAATAAGGATCCGGAAGCCAACATCTTTAAAGTGGCCGATTACGGCATCGTCGGGGATTTATTCGAAGTCGTGCCGATGCTTACGGAAGAAATCAAAAAATTGAAGGCGAACGCGTAAGTGGTTTCCGACGGCTGGCCTGCCGCACCGTTTCACGAGAAGATGCGTGAAACGGTTTTTCTTTTGAGCCGGGCGGTTTTGATTGCGGATGCCTGTCCTTTGGATGGCCGAAGCCAATATCATGCGCTCCGGCAGCCGGGCGGGTTTTGTTTGCGGGCTGACTTGCGGCCCGGTGTTTCCTTTCCGATCCGGAACCGTTGAAGAAAGAACGGTTTTGATTCCGCCCGGAGCGATACCGGCGAACTTGCGGGATTTTGCCCGAAAAGGGAAGGAGCCGGACGCCATCCGGGAAAGGCGGGACGCCGGCCCCGATGGATGGAATAGGACGGGGATCTATTGCCGATAATAACGGATGCCTGCCTGATCGGAACGGCCGGGAACGGACGGCCGGAGGAAAGCGGAATCCGCGGGTTGGAAGACCCGCCCTTCCATCCGCCCGGCTTTTCCCGGAGGCGCTGTCCGGCGAGCTTAATTGTTCGCATCCTTGAAAAAAGGATGTTATACTTGAAGATAACAGAATGAATTGGGAGGTTATAGAATGGCTATTGTTCACGCGACCGATCAAACTTTCCGCCAAGAAACGAGCCAAGGTCTGGTATTGACCGATTTCTGGGCGAACTGGTGCGGGCCGTGCCGGATGATTGCCCCGGTGCTGGAAGAGATCGATGCCGAAATGGGAGATAAAGTGAAAATCGTCAAACTGGACGTGGATCAAAATCAGGAAACCGCCGTCCAATACGGCGTCATGAGCATTCCCACGTTAATTCTCTTCAAAGACGGCGAAGTGGTCGACAAGGTCGTCGGTTACCGCCCGAAGGAAGAATTGGTGGAATTCATTAATAAGCATCTGTAAAATAGGCAGTCCCCGAAGGGACTGCTTTTTTCCTGCCGTCACCGCCAATCTTCGCATCCGGTTTGGTGGATTTGCACCGAAGGACCGTTTTTCCGGTTTTCCCTTGAGCCCGCGGCCGGTGAAAAGGAAAAAAGGATGCCCCATCCCTGCTTCCGCCAAGGCGATGGGGAGGGACGGCTTCCCTGGGATAGGCGTTTCTTCAGAAACGGCCATAAGGCGTGCCTTGGGCAATTGTGGGAAAAGTCCCTTCCCCGTATGGATACTTACCCTTTCGCCGCATCATGATATTCACTGCACTGCGGCAAACGTCTTCCGATTCAGCCCCCTTTTGCCTACGGCCCTCCTTATCTATTTTTTTTAGAAATTGTAAAGGCATTGATGTCAGACAAACGGCAGCGGATGTTGGACACAGGGAACGATGATGGACATTTTTTGTCCGATGATGGACATTTTTTCCCGGATGATGGACATTTTTTCGTTCATGTTGGACAAATTTTTTTCCATGTTGGACAATAATTTTCAAATGATGAACAAATCGTTGAAAATGTCGGACAGTCCCATGCGGTGTTGGACGTTTTTTTTCAGATGTTGAACGATCCGGTTGAAATGTTGGACGATCCGTCCCGAAAGGCGAAAGGAATGTTGAACGTTTTTCCCAAGATTTTGGACAAAAAGGATCTTTGCTTCAACGTTTGGCAAAAAATGTTGGACATTGTGTCTGGGATGTTGAACCATCCGGGGACGAAGAAAATGAAAATGTTGGACATTCCGGTAAGGGAATCCATAAATGTCGAATATTTCTTCTCTATGTTGAACAATAAACCTCCCATGTTGGACACATGACCATCCGAGTTGGACAATAAACCTTCCATGATGATCCATGACCATCCAACCGGAAATGCCGGGTCCCTGGCGCGCGCCTTGGCCCTCGTACATACCGGGAAAAGGGGGCTGGACCATAGACCATATTTTTTTATGCACAGGATTTTGTCTTTTCTGGCTCCTCCAACTGTGCATGTTAGCTTTTCCGGAAAATTTTTCTGCGAAACGGTAAAAATATTGGCTGGAATTAATGCGCGATATTTTGACCGATGAGAGCTCCCTAAAGGCATGCATCCGTTTGCATTGTCGGATGGGATTAAAAAATGCCCCCACTTACCTGACTCAAACTTGTATCCGTTTACATTTCCGGCACGGGGTTAAAAAAATGCCACATACGCTTGACCGAATCTCGCTTCTTTCCGGGATGACGATTCGGCAAGCCCGATGGTAAAATAATAGAAGTTCAAAGGGTGAAAAGCATAAAAGCTGCCATTTCGGAGTTGAAAAAAATGGATGAAAGAAAGAGATTGCAGGAAAAATTGGCCCTCCTTCCCGATCTGCCCGGCTGCTATCTGATGAAGGACGAGCATGACCAGGTCATCTATGTCGGCAAGGCGAAGGTGCTCAAGAACCGGGTGCGTTCCTATTTTGTCGGGAGCCATGACGGGAAGACCCAGGCCCTCGTCAACGAGATCCGCGATTTTGAATACATCATCACCTCATCCGATATAGAGGCGTTAATTTTGGAAATGAATTTGATCAAAAAATACAAACCGAAATATAACGCCATGCTGAAGGATGACAAAAGCTATCCCTTCATCAAATTGACGGCGGAGCGCCATCCCCGCCTGATCATTACGAGAAAAGTCAAGCGGGATAAAGGGAAGTATTTCGGGCCGTACCCGAACGTGCGCGCGGCGAAGGATACGAAACGGCTGCTCGACCGGCTGTATCCGCTGCGCAAATGCCAAACCCTTCCCGACCGGCCCTGCCTTTATTACCATATCGGCCAATGCCTGGCCCCCTGCATCCATGACGTCCCTGAAGAAACCTACAAGAAAATGACCGACGAAATCAGCAAATTTTTAAACGGCGGCCATGAAGAAGTAAAAAAACAACTGACGGAAAAAATGCACGAAGCGGCCGAGGCGCTGGATTTTGAAAGGGCGAAGGAATACCGGGACAAAATCCGCCATATCGAAGTGACGATGGAACAGCAAAAGGTGGCCTTGAACGATTATATCGACCGGGATGTGTTCGGATACGCCGTCGATAAGGGCTGGATGTGCGTGCAGGTGTTTTTCATCCGCCAAGGAAAGCTGATCGAGCGGGACGTTTCCATCTTCCCGGTCTATAATGAGCCGAAGGAAGAAATCTTAACCTTCCTCGGGCAATTTTATGAAAAGGAAAACCATTTTAAACCGAAGGAAATCCTTTTGCCTGCGGAAGTGGATGAACAATTGGCCGGGGCCCTGTTAAACGTCCCCGTCATCAAACCGAGGCGGGGGAAGAAGAAGGAACTGGTGCAATTGGCCGTGAAAAATGCCGGCCAGGCCCTGAAGGAAAAGCTGCTGCTGATGGAAAGGGACGAGGCGAGGACGACCCGCGCGGCGGAAAATCTGGGAAAAATCTTGGGGATCGGTTACCCGCGGCGCATCGAAGCCTTCGACAATTCGAACATTCAAGGGGTCCATCCCGTATCGGCCATGGTCGTCTTTACCGACGGCAAGCCCGACAAAAAGGAATATCGCAAGTACAGGGTGAAGACCGTCCAAGGACCGGACGATTTCGAGACGATGCGGGAAATTGCCCGCCGCCGGTACCTGCGGGTGTTAAGAGAAAACCTGCCGCTGCCCGATCTGATCATCGTCGACGGGGGGAAGGGACAAATCGAAGCGGTGAAGGACGTGTTGCAAAATGAATTCGACCTGGATATCCCCGTCGCCGGGCTGGCGAAGGATGACCGGCACCAGACCGCCCGTTTGCTGTTCGGCGATCCTTTGGCCGTCGTTCCGCTGGAAAAAAACAGCGAGGAATTTTATTTGCTGCAACGCATCCAGGAGGAAGTCCACCGTTTCGCCGTCGCCTTCCACCGGCAGGTCCGGTCGAAATCGATGATCCATTCCGTGCTGGATGAAGTCCCGGGGATCGGTGAAAAAAGAAAGAAGCTGCTGTTGAAGCATTTCGGATCGGTGAAAAAAATGAAGGAGGCCTCCCTGGAAGATTTCCTGCGCATCGGTCTGCCGAAAAATGTTTGCGAGGCGCTGGTCGAAAAATTGAAGGAGTAATCTTGCCGAAAAAAACCTGGCGCAAGCGGAGGAAAAGCGGCCTTATCCATCGGGTGGAGATCCGGGCAAAAGAGCGGATCTCCATTTTGACCGATCCGGAAGGAAACGCCAGGGAGTCTTCGATGCTTCTCCCCCCATCTTCTTCGCGGCGTTGCGAAAATGGAAAAGCAATGCTATAATGGGAGGTAATTTAAAAGGAAAATCAAATACGAGGGTGCAGATAGAGGTGCGGGTCTTCAAGAGTAGAGGCTGGAGGAGAACGGGCTCCGATGAAGGCTTTGAAAGGGGAGAACCGCCGAAGGACGTACGGGCCCTTTCCCGGCGTGCCTGGTCCTGTGGCCGAACAGGTGCAGGACTGTCAAGAGGAATTCTTGGAGCGCTATCTCACCTGTGTTGGCAAACTTTTATGCATTGGCGGCACAGGCAATGGGATAATGTCTCATTGCCTTTTTTGCTGACTATTATTCGGGGAAGAGGAGAAAAATGGGAAGGATTGTGCAGAAATACGGAGGATCTTCTGTCGCCACCATCGAAAAAATCATCCGCGTGGCGGAACGGATCAAACGGACGGCGAAGGAAGGGCATGAAATGGTGGTCGTCGTTTCCGCCATGGGAGACACGACCGATGAGCTCCTCGGCATGGCCAAAAGCATCAGCCTGAACCCGGACAAAAGGGAACTGGACATGCTTCTCACCACCGGGGAACAGGTCAGCAGCGCCCTTTTGGCCATGGCCCTGCGGGAAACCGGAGAAAAGGCCGTCTCCCTGACCGGCTGGCAGGCGGGCATACGGACGGAATCCGTCCACGGAAATGCCCGGATCCTGCAGATCGATACGAAACGGATCGAAGAGGAATTGGCGAAGGGAAAAATCGTCGTCGTCACCGGTTTTCAGGGGGTGACGGAAGCGGGGGAAATCACCGCTTTGGGTCGGGGCGGCTCCGATACGACGGCGGTCGCCCTCGCCGCCGCCCTCCATGCGGACCGGTGCGAGATCTATACCGACGTGACCGGGGTGTTCACTTCCGATCCCCGGCGGATCCAAAAAGCGCGAAAATTGCCTGCCGTCTCCTATGACGAAATGATCGAGATGGCCCATTTGGGGGCGCAGGTTCTGCATCCCCGGTCGGTGGAATTCGCGAAAAATTTCCGCGTTCCCCTCGTCGTGCGTTCCAGCATGTCCGATGAGGAAGGAACCTGGATTGTCGAGGAGGAAAAGATGGAAAAAAATTTGATTGTGCGCGGCGTGGCTTTTGAAAAAAACATAACCCGGATCACGGTCCACGGCCTTCCCGATGTGATGGAAAACCTGTCGGCCATCTTTACGGGCCTGGCGCGGGAAAACGTGGATGTGGACATCATCATTCAAAATGTTTCCGGAGAAACGGAAAATCAAGTTTCCTTTTCCGTTAAGGACGACCAGCTCAACGATGCCCTTGCCGTCCTGGAGAAATTGAGGGGCGAACTGGGATTTAAAAACGTGGAATGGGAATCGGGGCTGGCGAAGGTTTCCATCGTCGGATCGGGGATGGTTTCCAATCCCGGGGTGGCCGCCAAGATGTTTTCCACGCTGGCGGAAAACGGGATTTTCATCAAGATGATCAGCACCTCGGAGATCAAGATCAGCGTGGTCGTCGATGAGGAGCAAATGATCCGGGCGGCGGAAACCCTCCACCATGCCTTCGGGCTGGACCGGGCCGAACGGGAAGTCAAAACAAAATAATCAGCAGGGATCCTCCTGCTGATTTTTCCGTGTGCGCCCTTTTCGGGCGCCCTGCCCTCCTACCCGCGGCGGATCCCCGCCGCGGCCGTTTTAATCGAAGGGGGCCGTGTCCCATTGGACGAGGAAGCGGACTTTTCCCTCGTCCTTTTTTAAGGTTTCAAGGGCTTCGGCGAAAACTTTTTTCTGCTGCTGGATCTGCTCCGCAAGGAAACCGGCCTCCAATTGGAAGGTGAGGTTCGTCGTCCTTTGAATCCGGTTCCGGATCAGTTCGCCGGTCAATTCAAATTCGGCTTCGCGCTTGCCTTCTTTCACAAGCTGCAATTCTCCCCAGCCGGCGTTTAAAAAAAACTCTTTCATCTCATCCAAGGAAAACAACGGATAATTCCTTGCCAACCGCTTTCCGGCCCAATATAAAATCGCGGGGCGATCCTTTCCCAGGAGATCGCTGATCAGTTCTTCCCGGATCAATTCGTAGCCGAAAGCGGGGACGGTCAATGGACTGGCGACGGAAATCGATTTCGCTTGTTCACTTTTTTCCACGGATAGTCCCCCTTTTATCTATAAGACTATTATATACAATTTTTTCGGGAAAAATCATTTGTTGTGTCGGAAATTATATTAATATATTTTTTCGTCTGCCGGGACGTCCGCTGTTTTACGGAGAAAACCGAAGATCGGCGGACAAGGAAGGCAAAGAAAAAATTTTTGAAAATTATTAAATGTGTATCCGTTTTCTTGACGGAAAATTATATTAAGAGTAAAATAAACATGTCATAAAATTGTCATAAGATGTTCTAAATAGTTTCATAATTTATTTTCTGTCTGAGGGGGTATAGGCGATAAATGGCCAGTAACCGCGAATTTTTTTACCGGAGGTTGCACTCCCTGTTGGGAGTCGTCCCAGTAGGCATTTTCTTGGTCCAACATTTGATGGTCAACCATTTTGCAACCAGGGGTGAAGAGGCTTTCAACCGGGCGGCCCATTTTATGGAAAACCTGCCCTTTCGTCTTTTTTTGGAAATCTTTGTGATCTTTTTGCCTCTGCTGTTCCACGCCATTTACGGCGTCTACATCGCCTTTACGGCGAAATTTAACCTGAAGGAATTCGGGACTTTCCGGAACTGGATGTTCGTTTTGCAAAGGATCACCGGTATTTTTCTCGTTATCTTCATCTCCTGGCATGTGGGAGAGACCCGCATCGCTTCCGAATTCGGAACGCCCGTTGACTATCAAATGATGGCAAATATTTTGGACAATCCCTTCATGTTCGTTTTTTATCTTCTCGGCGTGCTGTCCGCTGTTTTCCATCTTTGCAACGGATTGTGGTCCTTCTGCGTCAGCTGGGGAATCACCGTGTCTCCGCGTTCGCAGCAAATTTTTACATACCTCAGCCTGATCTTGTTCGTCCTTTTGTCCATTGTGGGCATCCGCGCTTTATACGCGTTTGTATAAACGGCTGAAGGCAGAATACTATACACACGAAAAAGGAGTGGGCTATAACCATGAAGAAAGGGAAAGTCGCCGTCGTCGGCGGCGGACTGGCCGGATTGATGGCAACGATCAAAATAGCGGAAGCCGGAGTCCCGGTGGATTTGTTCTCCCTCGTTCCGGTCAAGCGTTCTCACTCTGTCTGCGCCCAAGGCGGTATCAACGGCGCTGTCAATACGAAGGGGGAAGGGGATTCTCCCTGGCAGCATTTTGACGATACGGTATACGGCGGGGACTTCTTGGCCAATCAGCCTCCGGTACTGGCCATGTGTGAAGCCGCGCCGAAGATCATCTATATGCTGGATCGCATGGGGGTCATGTTCAACCGGACGCCGGAAGGGCTCCTGGATTTCCGCCGCTTTGGAGGAACCCTCTACCACCGGACCGCATACGCCGGTGCGACGACCGGCCAGCAAATCTTGTACGCGCTGGATGAACAGGTCCGCCGGCACGAAGTGGAAGGGCTCGTGACCAAATATGAAGGCTGGGAATTTTTGCAGCTGGTGCTGGATGAAGACAATGTCTGCCGGGGGCTCATCGCCCAAAATATGACGACGATGGAAATCAAAGCGTTTCCCGCGGATGCGGTCATCCTGGCGACCGGCGGGCTAGGGATGATCTTCGGCAAGTCGACCAACTCGATGATCAACACGGGTTCCGCGGCTTCCATCGCCTATCAGCAAGGCGCCTACTATGCCAACGGGGAGTTTATCCAAATCCACCCGACCGCGATTCCCGGCGACGACAAACTCCGGCTGATGAGCGAATCGGCCCGGGGGGAAGGTGGAAGAATTTGGACGTACAAGGACGGAAAACCGTGGTATTTCCTGGAAGAGAAGTACCCGGCATACGGCAACTTGGTGCCCCGTGACATCGCCACCCGGGAAATCTTCCATGTTTGCGTGGACCTCAAGCTGGGCATCAACGGGGAAAACATGGTCTATCTGGATGTTTCCCATTTGGATCCGAAGGAACTGGACGTCAAGCTCGGCGGCATCATTGAAATTTACGAAAAATTCATGGGCGAAGATCCGCGGAAAGTCCCGATGAAGATATTCCCGGCTGTCCATTATTCCATGGGCGGCCTGTGGGTCGATTACGATCAGATGACCAATATCCCCGGTTTATTTGCGGCGGGCGAATGCGATTATTCCCAACACGGGGCGAACCGTTTGGGGGCCAATTCTCTACTTTCCGCCATCTACGGAGGAATGGTGGCGGGTCCGAAGGCGGTGGAATACATCAAAGGCCTGGAAAAGAGTTCGGATGCGCTGCCTTCCACCCTGTATGAACAATACCTGAAAAAAGAAGAGGAAAAATGGGAAGAAATTTTGTCCATGGACGGAAACGAAAACGCATATGTCCTCCACAAGGAACTGGGCCAATGGATGACGGATAATGTCACCGTTGTCCGCTACAACGACCGGCTGCTGAAGACCGACGAAAAGATTCAGGAGCTGCTGGAGCGCTACAAGAACATCAACGTGAACGACACGTCCCGTTGGAGCAACCAGGGGGCCATGTTCATCCGGCAATTGAAAAATATGCTCCTTCTCGCCCGGGTCATCACCCTCGGGGCTTACAACCGGAACGAATCCCGCGGCGCCCATTACAAGCCGGAATTCCCGGAAAGAAACGACAAGGATTGGTTGAAAACCACGATGGCCAAATTCGTCAGTGAAACGGAAGCGCCCCATTTCCATTACGAAGATGTGGACGTTTCCCTGATTAAGCCGAGAAAACGCGATTACACGAAGAAATCGAAAGGGGAGAGCTAATGATGGAAGAACAAAAGGAAGAACAAAAATATGTGGAATTTATCATCACCCGGCAAGACAGTCCGGACTCCCCTCCGTATGAAGAAAGGTTTAAAGTTCCTTACCGGAAAAATATGAACGTCATTTCAGCCCTGATGGAAATCCGCAAAAATCCCGTCAACGCGGAAGGGAAGAAAACGACGCCCGTCGCCTGGGAAATGAGCTGTTTGGAAGAAGTGTGCGGGGCCTGTTCGATGGTGATCAACGGAAAACCGAGACAGTCCTGCACGGCGCTCGTCGACCAGCTGGAACAGCCGATCCGTTTGGAACCGATGCGAACCTTCCCGGTCGTCCGGGATTTGATCGTCGACCGGAGCCGGATGTTTGACTCGCTGAAGAAAGTGAAGGCATGGATTCCGATCGACGGCACTTACGACCTCGGGCCGGGGCCCCGGATGCCGGAAAGGAAACGGCAATGGGCCTATGAGCTTTCCAAATGCATGACTTGCGGGGTTTGTTTGGAAGCCTGCCCGAACGTAAACAGCAAGTCGAATTTTATCGGCCCCGCGCCCCTCTCCCAAGTCCGCCTGTTTAACGCCCATCCCACCGGGGCGATGAACAAGGCGGAACGGTTGGCGGCGATCATGGGCGAAGGCGGACTGGCCAATTGCGGGAATTCGCAAAATTGCGTCCAGGCCTGCCCGAAGGGCATCCCGTTGACCACATCCATCGCCGCGTTAAACCGGGAAGCGACCGTTCAAATGTTCCGCAACTTCTTCGGCAGCGACTATTCATGATTCCGAAGGGATGCCGCGGGGGTTTCGCGCCAGGCATTGGCGCGGCCTTCGCAGTCCGCCGGATTTCTTCCGGAAACCAATTTTCCAAAAAGAGATTGATCCGCCGGACGGATCAACTCTTCTTTTTTTAAATTATGAATGAATAATCATTCAATAGGGGAGGGCGGTTATGAACAAGATTCCTTATATCGCTGATTTTGCGAAGTGGGAGGAAGAATTTTCCTTTTTTCATGAGGTGTCCGTCCGTTTCTGCGAAACGGATCTTTACGGACATATGAACAATACGGTCGCCTTCGTCTATTTCGAAAGCGCCCGGATCGAATATTTTAAATCCCTGGGGATCACCCATTGGAAAGAGGAAAGCCAGGACTTGATCCTCGTCACGGCCGATCTCCAATGCAATTATCTGGCGCAAATCTATTTTGACGAAAAGCTCAGGATCTATGTGAAGACGGCGAAAATCGGCAACTCCTCCGCCGATCTCCACTATTTGGGAAAAAAGGAAGACGGCACGGTCTGTTTGACGGGAAGGGGGACGATTGTCCTCTTCAGCCGGAAAACGGGAAGGCCGGTGCCATGGCCGGATGAAATGAAGAAGAAGATGGTGCCGGAGGCGGAAACGCGATCGGCTTGAACTTATTTCCCGCCGGATGCCGGACTTTTCGATCACGGAAACCCGGAACTTGCCGGGTTTTTTTATTGACGGACATCCGGGAGTGAACCTCCGGCGGCATCCCCTTTTCAAGGGACGGGACGCAGGAGGAAGGACGGCCGTCAGGGGAAACCGGAAGGGCGGAGGAAAAGTTTTCGAAAAAATTCAAGCCGGACCGCCCGGACGGCCTATTTTTCCTTCCGGTTTTCCGCCGATCTCCCTTCCCAAGGGATATTCCCGGCGGCGTTAGCAGGCCCGCGGCAATTGGAAGGTCTATTCCGGCCCCGGGAGACGGACGGAAACGGCGCAGGCGGGTTTCGGCGAACACGCCGGATCGGCTTGGTGCCGGAAGGAACGAAGGGCCGCCGCCCGCTTTTTGCTTTCCGGAAAGCTTATGAGCAAAATGGCTGCAGGAAAAAACGAAGAAGCTCTAGTAACGATGCTGTCTCCTAATGCTGGATGAGCAAATTGGTTGCAGGCAAAAAACCCCTTCATTAGGCGCGTGTCCGTCGCGGTATTCATATAATGAGGAGGTCCCCGGGCGAATCCGTGGGCGGGTTGGCCCGAATGAGAAAAATAGGTTAATATAGTATGAAAAGGAGGTGGGTGGATTCTTTCACAAAGAAGATTCCTAGAAAGACCGAAAATCTTCCGGAGTTTGTGAAATTTCCCGGATTCCCGGGACCGGGGGCGCTTTCCGGAGAAGTTTCCCCCTTGCGGCATTTCACTAAAGAAAAGAGGTGCGGGAATTGCTGAAATTCGACCATGTATCGAAGGTGTACAACGGGAAAACGGTCGTGGGCGACATTACCATGGAATTTGAAAAGGGTGAATTCATCGTTTTGATCGGCCCTTCCGGCTGCGGGAAAACGACGACGCTGAAAATGATCAACCGTCTTGTCGAACCGACTTCCGGGTCGATTTTCATCAACGGAAAAAACATCAAGGAAACGAACCCGGTGAAATTGCGGAGAAACATCGGTTATGTGATCCAGCAAATCGGTTTGTTCCCCCATATGACCATTCAGGAAAACATCACCATTGTCCCCAAGCTTTTGAAATGGCCCCTTGAAAAAAGAAAAGCGCGCGCGGAAGAACTATTGGAACTTGTTCATATGACCCCCGATTATTTGGAACGCTATCCCCATGAGCTCAGCGGCGGCCAGCAGCAGCGCATCGGCGTTTTGCGGGCGTTAGCCGCGGATCCTCCGCTCATTCTGATGGATGAGCCCTTCGGCGCATTGGATCCCATTACCCGTGAAACTTTGCAGGAAGAGATGAAAAATCTGCAAAAGACTTTGCAGAAGACGATCGTTTTTGTCACCCACGACATGGACGAAGCCCTGAAACTGGCCGATAAGATCGTCATCATGAAGGACGGACGGATCGTTCAGATCGGCTCCCCGGACGAGATTTTGAAAAATCCGGCCAACGAATTCGTCGAGCAGTTCATCGGGAAGGAAAGATTGTTCAATGCGCGGGAAGATCTCAGAACCGTCAAAGAGATCATGAACCCGAACCCGGTCTCTTCCAGGGAAGACGTCACCCTTTCGGAAGCCATCCAAATCATGAAAAAGAAGCGGGTGGATTCGTTGCTCATCGTCGATGAAGAAGGGCGGTTAAAAGGGTTTATCGACGTGGAAATGATCGAGGAACACCGGAAAAAGAATTTGACCGTCGGGGAGATCCTTCATCCGGAAGTGTTTTACCTGCAGGAAGACGCCCTGCTGCGCGATACCGTCCGGAAAATTTTGAAGCGGGGGTACAAATATGTCCCCGTCGTCGATGAGGACCATCGTTTGACCGGAATTGTCACGCGGGCGACGCTCGTGGACATCGTCTATGATTCCATCTGGGGCGAGGATGGCCCGGAGGCGGAAGGACAAACCGGAATATGAACCCCGGCTTTTTTTGCCAATCGGAAGGATATGGGAGAGCAAACCGGAACGATCCCCTTCCTTCGCGAAAAGTGAAAGGGGCGGGCGGAGAAAAAGGAAAGGGTTTCGGAACTTTTCAAGCAAATACGAGATGCGGGGTGAAGAACCGATGGAACGACTGCTTGAATTTCTAAACGGCTATTGGGCGGAATTACTCTACAAAACATGGGAACATTTGTATATTTCCGGCGCCTCCGTCATCATGGGCGTTCTCGTTGCCGTTCCGCTAGGCGTGATTTTGACCCGCTTTCAAAAGCTTGCGGGATGGGTCATCGGCATTGCCAGCGTCCTGCAAACACTGCCGAGTTTGGCGATTTTGGCCTTTTTCATCCCGGTTTTGGGGGTCGGAAAAATTCCCGCCATCGTCGCCTTGTTTTTCTATTCGGTCCTGCCGATCCTAAGGAACACGTATATCGGCATTAACCATGTGAACCGGGATCTGAAGGAAGCGGGGATTGGGATGGGCATGACCGGATGGGAAAGGATCCGCCATGTGGAACTTCCCCTTTCGATGCCGGTGATCATGGCCGGCATCCGGGTATCGGCGGTATATTTGATCGGATGGGCGACGCTGGCGTCCTTTATCGGTGCGGGGGGCCTCGGGGATTATATTTTCAGCGGACTGAATTTGTATCAGCCGGAATCGATCATCGCCGGCGCCGTTCCGGTTGCCTTCCTCGCTCTGCTGGCCGATTACTTGCTGGGGAAATTGGAGAAATGGGCCACGCCTGAAGGGCTGGAAAAAAGCGGCGAAACGGCAAGGGGGGGATCCTGATGATCAACGGGTTCCGGCGCACAGAGCGAAGGGGAAGGGGTCCTGATTCGGGAATTCGCCCCGCGGCGATCCGCAAGCTCAAGCGCATCGCCTTTTCGGGGCTGATCCTCCTCCTCGTTCTCGCATGCGGTTCCGGCTGCGCCTTGCCGGGGCTGGGCACGGGAAAGGAAAACACGGTCAAAATCGGCGTCGTATCCACGACGGAGGGCCAGATTTTAGGCTACATGCAAAAATATATGATTGAACATTACACGGATTTGCAAGTGGAATTGATCAACAATCTGGGCTCCTCCATCGTCGTCCATAACGCCATGGTGAACGGGGATATCGATCTTTCGGCGGTCAGATACACCGGCACGGATTTGCCCGGAACTTTGGGGATGGAACCGGTGAAGGATCCGGAGGAGGCTTTGGCCATCGTCCAGCGGGAATTTGCGGAACGGTTCGACCAGACTTGGTTCGATTCCTACGGCTTTGAAAACACCTATGTTTTTACCGTGAAAAAGGAGTTCGCGGAAAAGCACCGGCTGCAAAACGTCTCCGACTTGAAGGAGCTGGCCGGGGATCTCCGCCTGGGGGTCGACAGTTCCTGGCTGAAAAGAAAAGGGGACGGGTATGAAGGATTTACGGAGGCTTACGGTTTTACCTTCGGAAAAACCTATCCGATGCAAATCGGCCTCGTCTACGATGCGGTAAAAAACGGAAAAATGGATGTGGTATTGGCCTATTCGACGGACGGAAGGATTAAGGCCTACGATCTGCATATGCTGAAGGACGACCGGAAATTTTTCCCGCCTTACGACGCCTCTCCGGTGGCCAGCAATGCCTTGTTGAAAAAACATCCGGAAATCGGGGAAGTGCTGCAGAAACTCGTCGGGAAAATCAGCACCGAGAAAATGCAGGAATTGAATTATGAAAGCGACGGGAAAATGAAGGAGCCTTCCGTCGTCGCGAGGCAGTTCCTTGAGGAAAATCATTATTTCGAAGAGTAGCCGGCCGTCTTTCGGTCCCGGGATGTCGAGAAATGCGCCGGGAACGCACGCCGGACGGAAAGCGGGACGATAAGAATGGTTGAAAGCCGATGATCAAGCGCCGAAAACGGACGTTCGAACGAAAGGGTGAAGAGGATGGATTTGATCGGCGAGTTGTTCACATATTATTGGCAAAACGGGTCCTATGTATTGGAACAGTTCTGGCGGCATTTTCTGATGTCCGCCTACGGGGTGCTTTTTGCCGCCATTGTCGCCATTCCTTTGGGGATTTTCACCGCCCGACATGCGAACTTGAGCGGGATCGTGTTTTTCGTCGCCAACTTCATTCAAACGATCCCTTCCTTGGCGATGCTGGCGATTCTCATGCTCGTGCTGGGCCTGGGGGCAACGACCGTGATCGTTTCCTTGTTTCTTTATTCGCTGCTCCCCATTTTGAAAAACACCTATGCCGGCATCCGGGGCGTGGATCCTTCCCTATTGGAATCGGGGAAGGCGATGGGGATGACGAAAGGGCAGATCCTCTGGAAAGTGGAAATCCCTTTATCCTTGGCGGTCATTATGGGGGGATTGCGGAACGCCCTCGTGGTGGCGATCGGGATTACCGCCGTCGGCACCTTCATCGGTGCGGGCGGATTGGGGGATATTATCGTCCGTGGGACCAATGTCACCAACGGTGCGCCGATCATCCTGGCCGGCGCGATTCCGACCGCGCTGATGGCCGTGGCCGCCGATTTGCTTATGGGCTGGTTCGAGCGGAAGCTGCTGCCGGCCAATCAAAAGCGGGCGGCGAGGCCGTCCTGAATTCCCGTCGGGAAGGAGAGACGACGGCATCCGGCGGCTGAACGGGATAAGGTCCGAGAAATGGTGGGAAACGGTTTCTATTGCTCCGAAATCTCAGTCCTTTGCGCGGGACATCGGATTTTACACAAAAATTTGGACGTGGCCCTGAACGGACGGGAAAGGGGCGAGCGGATGCTTTGATAAAGCCCCAGTTCGCCCCGCTGCCTGTCATAAGCCGAGAAAAAGGGAAGTCTTCGAAGGGTGGTCCGGGACAAAACCACGAAAGATATCGCCCAAGAACTTTTCATCAGCGAAAAAAAGGTTCGAAATCATATTTCAAATGCCATGCGTGATAATTGCAAAAAATAATTAGGAGTGGACGAGCCGCTCCTGTTTTTATTGCACCAATAAAATTAATAGTTTAAAGAAATATTTCCCGTCAGGTAGATAAAAATAAATGTATGCAAGCAAATATCCTGGGAGTCACTTCAGAGCGGAAGGAATTTTTTACGAATGGATTTTTTGCAAAAATAAGGAGTTTTTTTAAATAATCTATTGACACTAGGATATAGAGTTTAATACTATAAAATTCAAAAAGGGGATGGAAATAAGTACAAGAAAAACAAAGAGCGAGGACCCAAAAAGAGAAGTCGCGAGTAAGCAAACGGAAGCCCGGCTTTCGGGCCGAATTACTAAAATCAGAAAGCATCTCCCGAAAAAAATGTCAAAAATCATCCGCGGATATCGTCAATCTGTTTATTGTCACGACCGACTTCCGGCATATGGGTGTCTTGGATATCGTGTTGCTTGCGGTTTTGTTGGTATGGGTGGACGCTTATGGATTGCCGCTTGATGAATCGTATTCACAAATGATCGGGTGGGGAAGGAATGGAATATCATCTGAAATCTCGAAAAGAAGTGGAGGAATTCATCAAAAATGAAGTCCTCACCACCGCGGAGGTCAAGGAAATTTTAAATGTTACCCGGCAGCGGTTGCATGTGCTGGCGAGTTCGGGAAAACTCAAACCGGTAAAAAAATTGAAAAGAGAGAGTTTATATTTACGGACAGACGTTGAAAGAGTGCAAGAAGAATTGATCGTATTGCGCAAAAAATATCGACCGTATGATTCGGATTAAATTGCCTGCCATTGGTGAACAAAAAATTGAACAGGTTTTTTCATCAGGCATTCCGTTGGCTTGAGCTCGATGTTGCACCGGGCTCATGCTTTTTTTTCCTTGATCCGTTTGTTGTTGTAATATCCGATATCAAGTTCTTTCCGAATGTGTTCCATCCGCTTGAACGGAATAATTTGTAAAGCTTCTTTGAAACGTTTCCATCCCGTGATATTGGCAATCTTTATCCAATATGGAAGCATACGCTTCATCATGCCCAAATCGCGTGCGCTTGTTCTTATATCCTTCTTTATCCTTCCCAAATACCGTTGCATCGTTTTTCGTTTTTCATCCGCTGAAAATTTAGCCAAAAAACTGCACCATCAATTGTTAGTCGTGTCTAACATTGGGGTGCAGTTCATTCCTCCTACACGATGTTTTCCTGAGACTTCGGCTGCCCGCAGATCTGCCGACAGCCCGGTTTGCCGCGAGTTTCCTCGCTTTCCAGAGAAGCACCGTCTGCCATTCGCATATCCGCCGGTTCCCCTTCCCGATCCTCCCGGTCCATGCATGGACGGGGACGGGTGCCGAACAACAAGGACTTTGTTGCATCTCCCCGCCGGGGGCATCCCTTCCTTTTGGTATCTCATTTCCGCCATCCGCCCGGCCATGACATGATTTTCGCGCAAATTTTGCCTATTTTCCTTATGCCTTGCCGTATTGCTGTCACTTCGGTACCTTTGTTCACATATGATATGATGACCATACCCATCCCCGCGTTTCTAGCTGGCTGAGTCAAGGAGGGTTCACGCACTTGAAGGAGAATGAATACGGTCATAAATCGTTGTTAACAAAAAGAGAAAGGGAAGTCTTCGAACTGTTGGTCCAGGACAAAACCACGAAAGAAATCGCCCAGGAACTTTTCATCAGCGAAAAAACGGTTCGAAATCATATTTCAAATGCCATGCAAAAACTTGGCGTGAAAGGCCGTTCGCAGGCTGTCGTCGAACTGCTTCGCATGGGGGAATTAAAGCTCTAGCGGAAACCGGTTCTCTTTTCGGAGGACCGGTTCATCGCATTTTTACCGGATATTCCGGATCTGCCCGCATCTTGATCCGGACTTGGGAGACGGGCTCGACGCATATGTCCCCGAAAAGACCCGGCAAGCCCCGGATTCCGGCCTCCATCCCGGCGAAAGGCGCCGGTCAATCCGCTTCCCGGAAGTTCAAAGGCGCATCCTTTCCCCGGATTGGACGTTCAAGGGGCGGGTGTTCTCCCAGCAGATTCCGTTCATCGGAAGGGACTTGGGACAAAACCTGCAAGACGAGATCGCCGGCGTCAGGGCGGTCGATGCCGAGGGCCCGTTCGACGGGAGGAGGCACCGTTTCCAGGACGGAGACGATCCGTTTTTCCAAATCGCCGTCCGAGCGCCAGTCTTCCAGATGGACGATGATCCCCTGCCTCTTCAAAAACTGCAAGTTTCGTTCTTCCTGCCCCGGCAGAGGATCCAATACGATGATCGGCAGCCTTTTCCATAAACATTCGGTGACCGTCACCCCGCCCGGTTTGGTGATGATCCCGTCGGCTTCTTCGTACAGACGGTTCATTTCATCTTTATTCGAAATGTACGGAATGGCTTCGAAATATTTCTGATCCATTTGTTCAATAAAGGAGCGGAGCCGTTCGTTTTTCCCGCATAACACCTTATAGCGGACGGCGCCGGAAGGCCGCAATCTTCCCAGAAAGGTTTCGATGGCGCCGACACCCATGTTTCCCCCGCTGACCAACACGGTGTAATTTTCCTTTTTTTTCCTGACTTTTTCCCCTCCGGCGAATACGGGATGGACGGGGATGCCGGTCACGAAAATGCGCCCGGAATCCGCCCCTCTCGCTTCCAGTTCTTCCTTGAGCGGCCGGGACGGGGCAAAGTGGTAATCGATCTCGGCCACCGACCAGAGCCGGTTGATGAAAAAATCCGTGTAGACATTGATGACCCGGCCGTTCCAGCGATTTTTCCGCTTCAGGCGGCCGATCAGATAGGAAGGAAAGGCATGGGTGCAAATCACCAGATCCGGGTCCCGCGTTTTCAGCAGCATCTCCATTTTCCGCAAAAAAAGCCAATCGTAGAGGAGATAAGCCTTCTTTGCCTTCCCGTCTTTTACCGCGAAGACATGATACAGCCGGCTGTAAAGGTTCGGGAATTTTTTGATGCTAAACAAATAAAGGAGGGAGATGAGCCGTTCCAAAAACCCGTAACTTTCGGAAAGGATATCGACGACTTCTACGCTGCCCGGCACTTTCCCGGCGATTTGCGCCTTCAGGCTGCCGGCCACATGATGGTGGCCCGTCGGTATCTTTAACAGCGGCAAAATCAATACTTTTTTCATCGATGTTCACCCCAAGTCAACATTTCATCCGCGGTTCCCCGTTTTCCATTCCTGCCGGAAAATTCATTTATATTCCCGCCCGTCCCTAATAAAAATAATAAAAGCACGATTTTCCTTTTGAGATCGGTTTTATGTTCGGGAAAGGGGAGCGGCCATGAACATACGCGGGTTCTTTCTTGTGATGTGGAATCTTTGGGATCCGATCTATTTTTCCATGACCCGCTTGCGCTATATCGAACGGGACGGAGAACGGACGATCATCCGTGCCCGATTGATGAGATACCGCGGCAAGCCGGTGGTGTTGTCGGACGGGACCGTGATCGGGAAAAACGACCTGCTCATCAAGATCCATTTGCACAACGCGAAATTGTTAAAAGAGCTGCAGCGGTACAACCATGAGATCGCCAAGGGAAAGGCGATCTACCGGCATGTGAAGGAAACCCTTCCTTCCGTCGCCGCCTTTTTGGAATCCCATCGCCGTTTTTCCGAGATCAAAGGAATCGTCGGAATCACGACCCTGTACAAAAGCGGCGGCAAACTCGGATTTGAGGCCTTCCCGATCCATAACCGCCTTTATAAGTATTATAAATTAATTCTGCTCTTCCCGATTTATATCCTTTCCAGCCGGTGGTTTTTTAAGCAAAAAATGCCGAAACCGGCCTATTTGTTCATGTCAAAAAACACCCTGCTGCAGCGGTACGGGAAATGAAAACCGACGGAACGGTCGGGTTCGGTGGCCGACGGAATTTTTTCGAGGGAAGAACCGGAAGAAGATGATCGGAAAGCCAGTCGGCGCGGGCGGCTTAAGGTTTCCGGAAAAAATTTTCCGGAAATTTCCGTTCCGTCCGCATCCGGCGAAAAATCCCGGAAAATCGGATGAAGTCAAAGAATTTGAGCAAAAAGAAGCGGGCACAAAGCTGTTCCATTTCCGGAAGGCTTTGTTCCTTCGGCTGGAGGCAGGATTTTACACAAAATCGCTGGAACCATTATGTTATAATAATATTGATTTTCTTTTTGGGGTGGTAAAACGTGGCAGAACACGAGAACAATTCCCTTGACTGGAAAACGGTTGCAGCCATCGAGAAGGACTTGCGCTATATCTCCGGGATCATCAAGCAAAAAGGTCGTGAAATATTAAACAACTATGGGATCACGCCCCCCCAATTTGTCGCCATGCAATGGCTTTTTGAAGAGGGGGACATGACAATAGGCGAACTTTCCAATAAAATGTATTTGGCGTTCAGTACCACGACGGACCTGATCGACCGGCTGGAAAAAAACCGGCTGGTAAAACGGACGAAGGACGAGAAGGACCGTCGGGTGGTCCGTGTCCATCTGCTGGAAGAAGGAGTGCGGATCATTGATGAAGTCATCAAAAAAAGACAGCAGTATTTGGCCGGTTTGCTGGTGAAATTCGAACCGGAGGAAAGGGAAGAATTGCAGCAATACTTGCAGAAATTGCATCGCTACATGAAAGAATGAGGGGAAAACGTTGAAAGCAAATCCGATAGGCATCATCGATTCAGGCGTCGGCGGCTTGACCGTCGTAAAAGAAGTCATTCGCCAGCTGCCCAACGAATCCGTCATCTATCTCGGGGATACCGCCCGCTGCCCGTACGGTCCGCGGCCTGCCCATGAGATTAAACGGTTCACATGGGAGATGACCCGCTTTTTGCAGCAATTCCGGATCAAGATGCTGATCATCGCCTGCAACACCGCCACCGCGGTGGCTTTGGACGAGATCCGGGCCGGGCTTCCGATACCGGTGATCGGCGTCATCCATCCCGGGAGCCGGGCGGCGATCAAAATCTCCGAGACGAAACGGATCGGCGTCATCGGAACGGAAATGACGATCAAAAGCAAGGCCTATGAAAGGGCGTTGAAATCCATTCACAAGTCCATTTTTGTTACCGGTCTTGCCTGTCCGGACTTTGTGCCGCTCGTGGAGAGGGGCGAATGGTCCGGGGAAGAGGCGGAGCGGACGGTGGCCCGTTCCCTCGCCCCGTTAAAATCGCAAAATATCGATACGCTCATCCTCGGCTGTACCCATTATCCGCTTTTGGAGCCGGTCATTGACCGATTCTTCGAGCACCGGCTCCACCTCATCAGCTCCGGGGAAGAAACGGCCAGGGAAGCCAGTTTTCTGCTCGATTACATGGACCTGTTAAACGATTCCGGCGCCACCCCCAGGCATCTTTTTTTCACGACGGGGGAAGCGGAAAAATTCAAGTGTCTCGCCGAAAAATGGCTCGACCTCGGCGAAGTGGAGGTGGAAACGATCCGGCTGTGAGCCGGCGGGCGTTCCGGAAAAAAGTCACGGTTTGCCAAAAAGCAAGCGGGAGATTTTAAAAAAACGGTCTATTTTTCACAGAGGCTCGTATACATGTAGTACAAACCATGAGGAGAGGGGAATCTGTGAGGATGAAGGGCCGTTTCTTTTTTGTGCTGCTTGCGGTTTTCGCCGTTATTCTTTCCGGCTGCAATTGGCTCGCCGGCAATAAAGAAAGCATCGATCCGCCTCAGTCGGTTACCTATGAAGACGATTTGGAAGGGACGGATGGGGGAACGAGTTCCGAGGAAACGGCGGAAAACACCGTTCAGACGGAACTGTACTTGATCGATAAAAACGGGTATGTGGTGCCGAGAACCTTTTCCCTGCCGAATACCCAGGGGGTAGCCGCCCAGGCGTTGGAATATTTGGTTGCCGGAGGACCGGTTTCCGAACGGCTGCCCCAGGATTTCCGCGCGGTCCTGCCGCCGGGGACGGAATTTTCCGTCGATGTGAGGGACGGGATCGCCACGGTGGATTTTTCCAAGGAATTTTCCGGTTATGCCCCCGAGGACGAACAAAGGATCGTGCAGGCGGTCACGTGGACATTGACCCAGTTTGATTCGATAAAGGGCGTCAAACTCCGTCTGAACGGCAAAGACCTGAGCGAAATGCCGGTGGATAAAACCCCCCTTCCGGACGTCCTGACAAGGAAAAGCGGGATCAATCTTGAACAACCCGATGTGGTTGACATCGCCAATACGAAGCCGGTCACGTTGTATTACATCGCCCAGACGGATCACGACAGCTACTACGTCCCCGTCACCAAAAGGGTAAAGGGAACGGAAGAGGATCTGGCCGCGAGGGTCGTTGAAGAACTGATCAAGGGCCCGGCGTACGATTCGAAATTGTTTTCCCTCTTTAACCCCGACGCCCGATTGGTGGAAGAGCCGAAGATCGAAGACGGCGTTGTCACTTTGAACTTCAATGAAAATATTTTGGGCAGTTACGACAAAAAACTGATCAATGAAAACCTGCTCAACATGATCGTATTATCGCTGACGGAGCTGGACGGCATCGAAGGGGTTTCCGTCGAAGTGAACGGGGATAAAAATCTCGTCGATGAAGAAGGGAAAAATTTGACGGAGCCGGTGTCCCGTCCGAAAAAAGTAAACGCTAGTGGTTTCTAAGGGGAAATTTTTTGATATACTACTATTGATACAAGAAGAGGCAGGCCGTTTTGCCGCCTCTTTCTTACTTTTTTGTTTTTCACGGCTTAAGGAGGATTGGAAGTTGCGGACAGATAATAGAAGAAATAACGAGTTGAGGCGGACGGTCATCACGCCCCACTTCCTGAAGCACGCGGAAGGTTCGGTGCTGATCGAAGTCGGGGATACGAAAGTGGTCTGCAGCGCGAGCATCGAGGATAAGGTCCCTCCCTTTTTGCGCGGCACCGGCAAGGGCTGGATCACCGCGGAATATTCCATGATTCCGCGGGCGACGGAACAGCGGACCGTCCGGGAATCATCGAAGGGGAAAATTTCCGGCAGGACGATGGAAATTCAGCGTTTGATCGGCCGTTCCCTCCGGTCCGTCGTCAATTTGGATTTGATCGGGGAACGGACGATATGGATCGACTGCGACGTGATCCAGGCCGACGGAGGGACGAGAACCGCCGCCATCACCGGCTCCTATGTCGCTCTCGTTTACGCCATCATCCATTTGCACAACCAACAGCCCTTTGACGTTTTTCCCGTCACCGATTTTTTGGCGGCGACGAGCGTCGGGATTTTGAAGTCGAAGGATATGGTCCTGGATTTAAATTACGAGGAAGATTCCAATGCCCAGGTGGACATGAATATCGTCATGACCGGGAACGGCCATTTTGTGGAAGTGCAAGGGACGGGTGAAGAGGCCACCTTCACCCATGAGGAACTGCTGGAGATGCTGGCGCTGGCCAAGGAAGGGATCCAGCAATTGATCTCGATCCAAAAGGAGACGCTGGGGGATATTGCGGAAAAAATTTTGCAAAACAAACAATAAAAAGGTTGGGGAAAAATGAAAGAAGTCATTATTGCGACGAGAAACGCCGGAAAAGCGAAGGAATTCGTCCGGCTTTTTTCCGAATTGGGCTGGACCGTGAGAACGCTGCTCGATTATGACAACATTCCGGATGTGGAGGAAACGGGAGAAACCTTCGAGGAAAACGCGAGGATCAAGGCGGAAACCGTCTCCTCCCTGCTGAACGCGGCCGTGCTGGCCGATGATTCCGGTCTGGAAATCGATGCCTTGGACGGAAGACCGGGCGTGTACTCCGCCCGTTACGCCGGAGCGGAAAAAAACGACGAGGCGAATATCGAAAAGGTGCTGCAGGAATTAAAGAACGTGCCGCCGGAAAAAAGAACGGCCCGTTTTCGCTGCGTATTGGCCTTTGCCGCCCCGGGAGAGAAGACCCGCTTTTTTTCGGGGACTTGCGAAGGAAAGATTTTGACGGAAAAGCGGGGATCGAACGGGTTCGGGTACGACCCGATTTTTTACGTGGAAGAAAAGGGAAAAACGATGGCTGAAATGGATCCCGGGGAAAAAAATCAAATCAGCCATCGGGCCGATGCCGTCCGCAAGCTGAAAGACTGGCTGCAGAACGGGTATCCGGAGGTGCGGGAGGAAAAATGAAGATTTTGATCGTCAGCGACAGCCACGGTTTGCAAAGGGAATTGGAGGAATTGAAAAAACGCCACCGGGATGCGGAACTGTTCATCCATTGCGGGGATTCGGAGCTGGAGAAGGACGATCCCGCCATCCAAGGTTTTCATGTCGTCCGGGGGAATTGCGATTTCCACAACGGCTTTCCCGAACAGCTTCTCCTTTCGGTCAAGGATAAAAAAATCTTTGTCACCCACGGCCATCTCTATCAAGTAAAAACCAACCCGCTGAATGTGTATTACAAGGCCCGGGAATCGGGAGCCGATATCGCCTGTTTCGGCCATTCCCACCGTTTGGGGGCGGAGATGGCGGACGGGGTTTTATTGATTAACCCGGGCAGCGTCCGCCTTCCCCGGGGCAGGTCGGAAAAAACCTACGTCGTGCTCGAGATCGGGGAAGATCATTACCTGGTCCGCGTTTATGAATATTTGGGTAAGGAATTGGAAGATTTGCGCCAGACCTTTCCGTTTTAAATCATTTGCACCGCTGCCTAGAATTTCCACGAACTTTTTTACAGCTGCCGTTTTTTGCTAGCCGTCAAGGAAAATTCCGCGAACCCATTTGAGCGGGCGGCGCCGTTTTAAAGGCGCGAGAAGGAAGGAGGCGGAGAGGAAGTATGGGGCGGTGCGGCGCCAACGCCCGCTTTATGCGGCTGGCTGTGCGAACGATCCTCTTCCTTCGGCGATGGAATGTGCGGCATGTTTCCTAGGCGGTTTTGTGGCGGAAAGACCGCCTCCATTCCGTCGTGATGGAAAAAATGTCCGTCATAAAGTTTTTGATTTTAGACAAACCGCCTTGGATATCGGACATTGGGAGCGATGATGGACATTTTTCAAGCGATGATGGACATTTTTCAAGCGATGATGG
The DNA here is from genome assembly GCF_000383875.1 of Caldibacillus debilis DSM 16016. Classification (NCBI taxonomy): domain Bacteria; kingdom Bacillati; phylum Bacillota; class Bacilli; order Caryophanales; family Bacillaceae; genus Caldibacillus; species Caldibacillus debilis. Next base: position 69,683 of record NZ_KB912880.1, read on the forward strand.
ACGTTTTTTCCGAGATGATGGTTATTTTTTCTTCCATGTTGGACAAATTTTTTTCCATATAGAACATAAATGTGAAAATGATGAACAAATCGTTGAAAATGTTGGACAGTCCCATGGGATGATGAATGATTTTGAACATTCCGGTCGAGATGTCGGATCAACCGCCGGGAAAGTGAAAACCAATGTTGGTCGTTTTACCGGAAATATGGGACATCCTAATCTTTTATTGAACGTTTTGCAAAAAATGTTGGACATCTTCCCTTGGATATTGAACCGACCGCACCCGATGAGAAAAGGCATGTTGGACATTCCGGTCCGGAGAAATGGAATGAAGCATTCCTTCGCAATGTTAAACAATAAAGCCGTCCTTATTGGCCGCTGAAGATGTGTATTGAATCTCCCAAAAGGGTCATGCCATGCCGCGAGGAAACGATGAAACCGAATGAAAAGGATGCCCTTTTAAACCTGTTCCCGCATTAACGGTAATTCCGCCGGATTCCGTCAAAAATGTGTTGACTGCCCCGCCGCTGACGATCCCGAAGAATGTTTACTTTTTAACGAGGGAAGGGTTAAAATAATATTGACAGGGGAAGAGAATGATACTAAAATAAAATTTGTCTTTGAACTCCGTGAAGGAGAAGGGTTCAGGGATCCTTGTCCCAGTAGCTCAGCTGGATAGAGCAGCGGCCTTCTAAGCCGTCGGTCGGGAGTTCGAATCTCTCCTGGGACGTAACGAAAAAAGGCGATAAAGCCCGTCAAATCAACCTTCTCAAGCGTCTAGTGATACGGTCAAAGATGCGGTCATTTGCCGTATTATCACCGTTTTTATCACTGGCGTTTGGAGGTTGATTTTTTCTTTATGACAAAAAAACCGGAATACACTTTAAGATCTATACTATTGTTGGGGTTCTAAAACAATTCAAAAAATAAGACACGCGGGCTTCGATTTCTTTTCTACTTGGATTGGACCAACCAACAAAGAAAGGTGCCACGTGTCCATTGAATCGTAACCTATTTCTCCCCGGTTTGAAAGATGTTAAAATCAACAAAGTGGAAATCTGTGAACATTCGATTCACCTCTACGTCGAAATGCCTGTGAAGCCCCACCGCTGCCCCCGCTGGTTTCTGAATAATAAAGAAATCACAAAAACTATTAAAGAAATCGGAAATAAAATAATCCCGGCCCCTATATTCAAATTCTATCTTCTTTTACTGAAAGCGTATTAATCACTTTATTACATTTAATTTTAACGGATTTATAAAGGATATTTTTTTGAGATGAAAACATAGCGCCGAAAGGGCAGATTTGCCGATGCGCATCATGCTGAGCAGGCATTGATATTAATAAATTCCCAGTAAACATATTCCCTTGCCTGAATCTTTGCAGGTAAATCCATATGCCGATTTCAAATTTTTCCCATTCCATCCCCTCCCATCTCCTACCCTTCCCCGTCGGAAAATTTCCCATCATCCATGACAAGCTGTATCCGCCGTTGGGAATTTCTATAAAACCAGAAAGGGAGAAAACTAAAAAATCGAAAGCGCTGTCCATCATTTCGGACACCCCTGTTCGTGCACCCGTTCACCGGCGGGAGAACATTGTTGCATTCTACAAGGAAATGATAACCGGCGGAAGAAAAACCTTGGAATCTCGCCGCATTTTTTGTGCAGCCGTCAGTGCAGGATCAGCCGGGATTTCCTTTCCCGACGCCATCGCCGGTTTCTTTCGATCCACCAATCCGCCGGTCCCTTCATCCGTGTTCGGATACTCAGGATTGCCTTTTGTTCCGGTCCGAAAACTGCCGTGAATGTTCCGCATGGGGAGATTCTTTTCCGGGCGAACAAAAATAAAACGAAATATTCATAGAATAAGAAAAAGTATGATATGATCATTAACAAACTTCCAGATGGAGGAGCGAATGGGGCGAAAAAATTCCGTGGGAGGGGTGAAACATGTTTGAGATATACGATGTGGCGATTATTCCGTTGATTATAGGAGCGGTGGAGTTGATTAAAAGGATGGGGCTGCCTGCCAAATACAGCCCGTTTGCCGCATTGGCGCTGGGATTAACGGTCGGTTTGGTCTATTTGGATGCGCCGATAAAGGAAAGGATCCTTGTCGGGATCATGTTCGGATTGTCGGCGAGCGGGCTGTATTCGGGCACAAAAAATATCGTGGAAAAAGGGGATGCAAATGACAGTTAAGGACTTAACGCCCGGTCTGGGCGGCGCGGATCCGGGGGGCGGCCCCGGCCGAGCCCGCCAATGTGCTTATCCTTGAACCGGTGCAGGCGCGGCAATCCGAAGATTCACGATTCCGCGCCGAACCCGCTTTCCACAAACACGGGGAAAAGATGGCCGGACATTCGGTTACGACGTCCGTCTTTTTCTTAATAAAGAAAAGGCGGTTCCGCCATGAAAAATTCCCGGCCAAAGCGATGTCCGGCCAGGCCTGGAAATCCATTGCCGTGTAAGGTGCCGCAAACTTTGTGCTTCCTTGCCCGTCCGATGCGGAAGGCTTGAACTTGCCCCTGCTTTTGGGCTTATTTCGGCGGATGCAAATGAGGGGCCGCCCGGGCCACTCCCTGCCCGGTTTCTTCATCCGCCGGCATCTCCCCTGTCCCCATTCCCTGCGCTTCAAAAAAACACTTCTCAATTTTATATTTTTAAGATAAGATACGATATGAATGAATATTCATTCGTCCGAAGGAGGGAGAAGATGACCGTTGAAGAGATCGTCAAGGCTGACTGGATCCGGAAAAACCGGCTGATGGCCCTCGGCTATTCCGTTTCGATCCCGGCCGCCATTTTATACAGCGTCCTGAACGGGGAGCATCCGCTGAAGGTCTGGATTTATTCGGTTTCTTATGCTGTTTTTCTTTCATTATATTTCATCCTCCATGTATGGCTGAAATGGTTGAAAGCGTTTCCCTACGCGGCCATTTTTCCCCTGTATACCGGAATGGCCGTCTACGCCTATTTTTTTGCCGGCAGCATATCGGCCATGCTCATCATTTTGTATCTGGCCGTCATCTCTTCCGTGCATTTTCGAAGGCCCCTTTTCGCCATCGGCTACGGGTACGGCTTCATCGCGCTCTTGATCAACAAAATCTTCGCCCCCGGCCAGGATCCGGTGTTTGATGCGGCCTTCGGCGTGGCCATGCTCGTTTACGTGCTCCTCGGCATGGTGTTCTTGATCTTGATCCATCTCAATCGGCTGCAGTTCCGCCAATTGATCCGCATTTTGAAGGATGCCGAAGAGGAGGCGGAAAAAAAGGAGAAACAAAAGGAATTGCTGGAACAGGACATTTTGCAAATCATCTCCCGGATTTCCAAAATCAACGGGCAAGTTCAGAAACATATGTCCGCCCAGAAAGAGATGATGCAGGCGGTCAACGAAATCGCAGCGGGGGCGGCATCCCAGAACGACCAGGTCGTTTCCATCGCCGACCATGTTTCCTATGCCACGAGGCAAGTGGAAGAAATGGATCGGATCACGAAAAAGGTGATGGAACGCACCTCCGATTCCTTGAGCATTTCCAAGACGGGAACGGAAAAAATGAAAGAAATGGAAAAAACCATGGGCGAATTGGCCGGGATCGTCCAGCAGCTGAAACAAACCTTCTCCACGTTGGCGAAAAAAATCGAGGAAACGAACAGCTTTGCGGACAATATCCAGGAGATTGCCTCCCAGACGAATATGCTCGCTTTGAACGCCTCCATCGAAGCGGCCAGGGCGGGAGATTCGGGCAAAGGTTTTTCGGTGGTCGCCGCGGAGATCCGGAATTTGGCCGAATTGACGAGCCAGACGGCCAACCGGATCAACGAAAACTTGGCGGGCGTCAACGAAGTGAACCTCCAAACCGTAAAGGAGATGGAGCAAAGCGGAAGGATGCTGGATAAAAGCCTTGCCGCCTCCGCCAGCGTTTCAAAGTTTTTCGTGGATTTGAGCGGCAACTTGGAAAGGCTTCATGCGGAATTTTCCCAACTGATGGAAAGCGTCAACAATGTGAAGACGGATACCGGGCGCATCGAAGGGGCCGCGAAGGAACAGGCTGCCGTCATTTCCGAATCCACCGCCAAGCTGGAAGAAATCCGGCAGGTGATCGAGCAGCTGTTGAAAAATCATGAGGAGATCGCCGGCGATTTGCTGGAGACGAACAAAAGCGCGGAAAATTTGCAGAAGCTGATTTTGGCGGAAGAATGATGCGGGATGCGGATGCTGCGCAAGGGGGACGGGCCCTGGAACGACGGACGAAATCCGGCGGCTGAATTTTTGCCGGAATAAAATCGGGGGAACATGAGAAATCTTGTTGATGGTGTCTGGCTGAACTCATAAGGGTGTCCCGAACTTGAGAAATCTTGTTGAAAGGCTTCCCTTTCGGGATTGACTCACGAAAGGCCGTCCGCGCAGGCATCAGGCAGATAGGACTCGCCCAAAATTTCTGAAGGCTGCGGATCGGAAGATCCGTTTTTCTTTTGCCTTGCCGTTTCCCCTTTGCCGTCAGCGGCTGAAAAAGGATCGCCGGCAAAATGGCGCAAAGATTTTTCCCGCCGCAAACATCCCGCCCCTGCATAAGTTCCGCCGCATAGGAAGGGTTCCGGACGAAAAGCTCTATCTTTTCCGCCGCAAGAATCCGTTTGGACAGGCCGGGAAAGGGGGGCGGCGAAACAGGAACGGACGGAACGGAACCCCGGGTGCCCCCAAGGTTCCGGCCGCGGGAAAATGCGCCTTTTTCCGGGGAAACTATTTTCTTTTCCGCAAAAAACATGGTAGACTAATCACAGCGGAATGGAAAAATTTTTAGAAACGCGGGATCGGCCATGGACCGTCATGAAAAGAAAGGGAACGTGATTCCCCTGCCCGATTTGGAGAACCGGCTGTTGCAGAGGGGAATGGATTATTTTGCGGAGGGAAAATACGGGGAAGCGGCTACGATGTTTTCTGAAGCAAAAAGCATCGGCGGGGACAACCCGGTCCTTTACCATGCCCTTTTGGCCGCGTACTTGAAACAGGGAAATGATCTCGCCGCGGAAAAGATTGCGGAGGAAATGCTGGCGAAGAAAATCGGGGACGAGGAAACGCTGGACATTTACCTGTTCATCCTGCTTCACCGGGGGGAATACGGGAAGCTGCAAAAACTGACCGCTTCCCTTTTGGCGGACGGGGAAATGCGCGCCGATAGAAAGGAACGATTCCTTGCCCTGCAAAAGGCGTGCCAAGAGCTGGCACAACGGCAGCCTTTACCGGAGGAAACCGTTTCTCTAAGCAAAAAGAATAAGAACGAAAAATATCAACAGCCGTCATATAATAAGAAAAAAGACGGCTTGAAGGCGGAAATCATTTTCGGCGAAAACAGGGTCGAAGCCATCCGGCAGATTGCCGATATCGGGGAAGAAGAGCTGCCGCAGCTATTGCCGGAAATTTTATCTTATTTGGCGGATCCGGAGCGGGACCCCTTCGTGAAAACCGTTCTTCTCCACAAGCTGTACAGCCTTCATTACACCGGCACGGTGAAGGTCGCAAAATTCGGGCGGAAGACCGGTTTGGATCTTGCCCGTTACGGGCCGGTGGATCAGGTTCCCTTTGTCCGGGACGTCAAAGGGAAGATCGAAGAAAGGCTGGAACAATCCAACCCGAGCCTGATGGAACACGCCCTGTCCTTGGCGGACCGGTTTTTCATGGCCGTGTATCCCCTGGAAAGGGATTTCCAAGACGCCGGGATCTGGTGCGATGCCTTCATCTTTACGGCGGAGTCGTATTTAAGCTCCGGCCTTACCGGCACCGGGGGAACTGGGGATATGCCGGTTCCGGAGGACGGGGATGAAGAATTCCGGAAGGCGGTCGAATGGATCCTCCGTGCGGAACGGTGTTATGTGTAAAAGGGGACGCCGATCCGGACGGCCGCGGCGCCGAAGGACTCGTGCGGCAGAAGGACGGCGGGGCTCTTTTTCCCGGGCGGGAAATTTTGCGGGCAACGGAATCCTATGTTTTGCTCCGATCTTCGCCGCAACAGGGGTTGTTTTGCAAAGGTATTGCCCCGCAGAACCTCGTTCCGCAGCTTCGTTGCCGCCCAACACTCTGCTCCGCAACTGGGGCGCTAAACAAAACCTTGCTCCGCGACCTCGTTGCTGCGAAATTTTGCCAGACGGATCAAAAGGAATACCGCACGATGTTTCTTGCTCCGCAACCTAGTTGCTGCGCAACACCCTGCTCCGCAAAATTTGCTCGGCAGCTTCGTTGTTCCGCAGAACCTTGCTCAGAGACAGGGGCGCTTCGCAGGACCTTGCCCGGCGACAGGGTTGCTTGACGAAGTGCTCACCCGCAGGCTTGCGTTTTTGTTGCTGCGTTGCCCGGCGACAGGGTTGCTGGGCGAAACCTTGCTCGACAACTTCGTTCTTGCGCAAGAATGCTTGTTCCGCAAATTCTGCTGCACAACTGCGCCGTACCCAACGCCGCCGAACCGGATCGCCCGGCCTGCTCCGGAAAACCCTTCTGGCCGCTCTGTTGCTGCGCAGAAACGCCGTGCCGCCGGTACCGGGCCTTGCCTTTTTTTCCCGACCGATCAATTTTCCCTATTTTATTGAAAGAGCAAAAAGCTATGTTATAATGTAATGGTTGAGTGATTCGAAATTTTACATAGACCGGGAAAACATCGATATAAAAGACAAACGGATGAAAACATAAGCTGGAGGGAAAAATAAATGTCAGTGAAATGGGAAGTTTTGGAAGGAAGCCGCGGGGAATTGACCGTGGAGGTGGATGCTGCCGAAGTCAATAAGGCCCTGGATGCGGCTTTCAAAAAAGTCGTAAAAAGCGTCAGCGTTCCGGGGTTCCGGAAAGGAAAGGTCCCGCGGACCATTTTCGAAAAACGCTTCGGCGTGGAAGCATTATACCAGGATGCCTTGGATATCCTGCTTCCGGACGCCTACGCCAAAGCGGTGGAGGAAGCCGGGATTGAACCTGTATCGAGGCCGGAAATTGACATCGAACAGCTGGAAAAGGGAAAACCTCTCATCTTTAAAGCGGTCGTCACCGTAAAACCGGAAGTCAAACTCGGGGAGTACAAAGGCCTGGAAGTGGAAAAAACGGATACGGAAGTCACCGACGAAGAAGTGGAAGAAGAATTGAAAGCCCTGCAAAACCGCTATGCCGAGCTCGTCCTTAAGGAAGAAGGGGCGGCGAAGGAAGGGGACACGGTCGTCATCGATTTTGAAGGGTTTATCGACGGCGAGCCCTTTGAAGGCGGAAAGGCGGAAAATTATTCGTTGGAACTCGGTTCGAACCAATTTGTCCCCGGTTTCGAAGAACAATTGGTCGGAACTTCCGCGGGAGAGGAGAAGGAAATCGAAATCACCTTCCCGGAAGATTACCGCGTTTCCGAGCTGGCCGGGAAAAAGGCGAAATTCAAAGTCAAAGTCCATGAAGTAAAGGAAAAGGTGCTGCCCGCCTTGGATGACGAATTTGCCAAAGACGTGGACGAAGAAGTGGAAACGCTGGAGGCCTTGAAGGAAAAAATCAAAAACCGCCTGAAGGAAGACAAAGAACACCGGGCGAAACACATGCTGGAAAACGCGGTGATCGAAAAGGCCGCGGCCAACGCGGAAGTGGAAATCCCCGAGGTCATGATCGAAAACGAAGTGGAACGCATGTTCAATGATTTCAAACAAAGGCTGCAAATGGACAACATCAGCCTGGAACTTTATCAGCAGCTGACCGGCCAAAGCCCGGATGACATCAAGAAGCAAATGCGGGAGGATGCGGAAAAACGGGTCCGCGCCAATCTCGTGTTGGAAGCCATCGTGAAGGCGGAAAATATCGATGTCACGGAAGAAGAGCTGGAAAAAGAAGTGCAAAAAATGGCGGACCTCTACCGCATGACGGCGGATCAAGTGAAAGAGGCGCTCGGTTCGCTCGATTTCCTGAAAGAGGATATCAAGCTGAACAAAGCGGTTCAATTGCTTGTCGAACACAGCAAAACCGTGGCATAATTTTCCACGGGGAATATGGGGATAACAACAGGGCGCGAGATGGATTTCGTGCCTTGTTTTATCCTTGAAACCCTTTGCCCGGGGCCGGACCTCCATTGAATATTTTACCTTCATCCCGGTCGAGGGAATTGCGCAAGATATACATAACATCATTTTCCGGGAGCGTATGTTTTCTTTTATTCCGAAAAATGTGATACAATGCAAATACATAAACCGTGAGCATTTTTCCGGTTACCGTGACCTCCAGGCAAAAATTTTGAAGGGGTGAATATTTTGTTTAAATTTAACGATGAAAAAGGTCAGGTGAAATGTTCCTTTTGCGGAAAAACCCAGGACCAAGTGCGTAAGCTCGTTGCCGGCCCGGGCGTTTATATATGCGATGAATGCATCGAACTGTGCACGGAGATCGTGGAGGAAGAACTTGGGAACGAGGAAGAATTCGATTTCAAGGAAGTGCCCAAACCTGCAGAGATCTACGATATTTTAAACGAATATGTCATCGGTCAGGACAGGGCGAAAAAGATCTTGTCGGTGGCCGTTTATAACCATTACAAACGGATCAGGACGAAAAGCAAGATCGACGACGTGGAACTTTCCAAAAGCAACATCTGCCTGATCGGGCCGACGGGAAGCGGGAAGACGCTTCTGGCGCAGACACTGGCCCGGATTTTGAACGTCCCCTTCGCGATCGCCGACGCCACCTCCTTGACGGAAGCGGGCTACGTGGGCGAAGATGTGGAAAACATCCTGTTGAAGCTGATCCAGGCGGCCGATTATGACGTGGAAAAGGCCGAAAAAGGGATCATTTACATCGACGAGATCGATAAAATCGCCCGCAAATCGGAAAACCCGTCCATTACCCGGGACGTGTCGGGCGAAGGCGTCCAACAGGCTTTGCTGAAAATTTTGGAAGGCACCATCGCCAGCGTTCCTCCGCAAGGCGGAAGGAAACATCCCCATCAGGAATTCATCCAAATCGATACGACGAATATTTTGTTCATCTGCGGCGGCGCCTTCGACGGCCTGGAACAGATCATCAAGCGCCGCATCGGCCAGAAGGTCATCGGTTTCGGCACGGAATCGACCAAAAACGTGGACGACAAGGATTTGCTTTCGAAGGTGTTGCCCGAGGACTTGCTGAAATTCGGCTTGATCCCCGAATTTATCGGCCGCCTGCCCGTCATTGCCACGTTGGAAAGCCTGGACGAACAGGCGCTGGTCGACATCTTGACGAAGCCGAGAAATGCCATCGTGAAGCAATTCCAAAAGATGCTCGAACTCGACAATGTGGAACTGGAGTTCGAAAAGAGCGCGCTGCAGGCCATTGCCAAAAAGGCGATGGAACGGAAAACGGGCGCCCGCGGTTTGCGTTCGATCGTCGAAAATCTCCTCTTGGACGTCATGTTTGAACTTCCGTCGCGGAAAGATATCGTCAAATGCGTCATTACCGAAGAATGCGTAACCGAGCAAAAACAGCCGCTTCTCGTGATGAAAGACGGAACGGTGGTCAATAAGGAATCGGCTTAAGCCTAAAAAATCAGAATTCGGCCAAATCGGCCGCTTTTTTTTTTCGCCGCCACCGATCGGAAAGAAGAAAAAGGCCCCGCGGGCCATTCCCCGGATCCCTTGGCGGGCGGAATCGGGGCCGTCCGTTCCCCGTTCTATTTTCAGAAAGTTTCCCTTTGGAGCTTTTGTTTATTCCTTTCCCTCCGGGGGGATACTATCGGATAAAAAGGAATTCGGGCTGGAGGGAAAAGGAATGGATATTGCAAGCGTCGCGTTATTGATCCAACTTTTTTTCGGGATCGTCATCGGTTTATATTTTTGGAACTTGTTAAAAAACCAGCGCACGCAAAAAATTACCATCGACAAGGAATCGCGGAAAGAGATGGAGCAGCTGCGGAAAATGCGGGCCATATCGCTGACGATGCCGCTTTCGGAAATGGTGCGGCCGTCCCGTTTTTCGGAAATCATCGGCCAGGAAGACGGGATCAAGGCGCTGAAGGCGGCCCTGTGCGGTCCGAATCCCCAGCATGTGATCATCTACGGCCCGCCCGGCGTGGGAAAAACGGCGGCCGCCCGGCTCGTTCTCGAGGAAGCGAAAAAAAACGAAAAATCCCCCTTCGGAGAAAATGCCGCCTTTGTTGAATTGGATGCGACGACCGCCCGATTCGACGAAAGGGGAATCGCCGATCCGTTGATCGGCTCCGTCCATGATCCGATCTACCAGGGGGCGGGGGCGATGGGCCAGGCGGGGATTCCCCAGCCGAAACAGGGGGCGGTGACCCATGCCCACGGCGGCATCTTGTTTATCGATGAGATCGGGGAATTGCATCCGATCCAAATGAATAAATTATTAAAGGTTTTGGAAGACCGGAAAGTGTTTTTGGAAAGCGCCTACTACAGCGAGGAAAACACGCAGATCCCCAATTACATCCACGATATCTTCCAAAACGGCCTTCCCGCCGACTTCCGCCTGGTCGGCGCCACGACGAGAAGCCCGGAAGAAATCCCTCCCGCCATCCGCTCCCGGTGCATGGAAATCTTTTTCCGGGAACTGGAACCGGATGAAATTCTCGAAGTGGCAAAGAAGGCGTTGGACAAAGTCCAATTGACGGCGGGCGAAAAGGGCTTGCGCCTGATCTCCCAATACGCGAAGAACGGAAGGGAAGCGGTCAATATCGTCCAGATCGGGGCCGGGCTGGCCATCAACGAAGGGCGGAACTTCATCAGGGACGACGACATCGAATGGATCATCCACTCCAGCCGCCTCGCCCCGAGGGTGGAAAAACGGATCCACGGGCGCCCCGAAGTCGGCTTGGTCAACGGCATGGCCGTTTACGGGGCGAGCGGCGGGACTTTGCTGGAAATCGAAGCGACGGTCATCCCCGCGGTGAAAAAGGGGACGGTGAACATCACCGGCATCGTGGAAGAGGAGAGCATCGGCGAGCAGGGAAAATCGGTCCGGCGGAAGAGCCTGGTGAAGAGTTCCATCGAAAACGCGATCACCGTTTTGCGCACCTTCGGCGTCCCCGCGGACGAATACGACATCCACGTCAATTTTCCCGGCGGGATGCCCGTGGACGGCCCTTCCGCGGGAGTGGCCCTGGCGTCGGCCATCTATTCCGCGATTTATAAGATCCCCGTGGACAACCGGGTGGCGATGACCGGAGAAATCAGCGTCCACGGCAAGGTCAAACCGGTGGGCGGCATTTACGAAAAGGTAAGGGCGGCGAAGAAGGCGGGCGCCAAAAAGGTCATTGTCCCGAAAGGGAATGATCAGGCCCTTTTAAAAAACATAGACGGCGTGGAAATTGTTCCTGTGGAAACGATCACGGAAGTTTTCAAACACGCCTTCCCCATGACAGGGGAGAAGCCGGGGACGGAGGTCCGCGACGCCTTTTCCGCCCCCGATCCGCACAAAAAAACGATTTAGTTTCCCGCTTCAAGAAAAGGGATGGATCGCGGGGAAAGGCGGACTTTTCCCGGAAGGCGGGTCCGGGCCGGACCGGGCGGACCGGGAAAAGGGGCGCCGGACTGGTTTTTCGACGGCTGACGAAGGGGAGAAACCCGTCAGTTCGTCCTTTTTTTGCGGCGTTTTTTCGGGTGTTGTAAATAGACAGTTTCCAAAGAATCAGTTAATATTTGTATAAAGAAAGACGGAGGAAATGAAGGGAAGATCGATTTTTTCGACTGTTGAATGGAGGTTTTCAAATGAGTTCGCAACAAAAGACCATAGTACCCCTTCTTCCGTTGAGAGGCATCCTCGTTTTTCCGGCGACTGTCCTGCACCTGGATGTCGGCAGGGAAAAATCGATTCAAGCGCTGGAAAGGGCGATGATCGGCGAGCATTTCATCTTTCTGACGACGCAAAAGGAAGTCTCCATCGACGACCCGACGAAAGACGACATGTACCCGGTCGGGACGTTGTCCAAAGTGAAGCAGATGCTGAAACTTCCGAACGGCACCATCCGGGTGCTCGTGGAAGGATTGAAGAGAGGAAAAATCGAACGGTTTTTAAAAACGGATAGATATTTTGAAGTGGAAATTACCACCTATGAGAACGAAGGCGGGCACGATCTGGAAGAAGAAGCGTTAGTGCGCACGGTGCTCGATTATTTCGAACAATACATACGCCTTTCGAAAAAGATTTCCTTCGAGACCTTCACCTCGATCCAGGACATCGACGAACCCGGGAGGATGGCCGATCTCATCGCCTCCCACATGCCTTTGAAATTGAAGGAAAAACAGGAGCTGCTGGAAACCTTCGACGTGAAAGAGCGGCTGCAGCGGCTGGTCAATATTTTGCACAACGAGAAGGAAGTCATCCAGCTGGAGCGGAAAATCGGCCAGCGCGTGAAAAAGGCGATGGAGCGGACCCAGAAGGAGTATTATTTGCGCGAGCAGATGAAGGCCATTCAAAAGGAGCTGGGCGAAAAGGAAGGAAAGTTCGGGGAAGTCGAAGAGCTGCGGGAAAAGATCATGAAGGCCGACATGCCCGAACATGTGTTGAATACGGCCTTGCGGGAACTGGACCGCTATGAAAAGATGCCGAGCACTTCCGCGGAAAGCTCCGTCATCCGCACCTACATCGATTGGCTCATTTCCCTACCGTGGAAAAAGATGACGAAGGACGACCTCGATCTGAAAAAGGCGGAACGGATTTTGAACGAGGACCATTACGGATTGGACAAGGTCAAGGAAAGGGTTCTCGAATATTTGGCCGTGCAGAAACTGACCCGGTCGTTAAAAGGCCCCATCCTTTGCCTCGTCGGTCCTCCCGGGGTCGGGAAAACCAGCCTCGCCCGCTCGATCGCCCGGGCCTTGAACCGCAATTTTGTCCGCATTTCCCTCGGGGGCGTCCGCGATGAATCGGAGATCCGCGGACACAGGAGGACCTATGTCGGCGCGATGCCGGGCCGGATCATCCAAGGGATGCGGAAGGCGGGAACGGTCAACCCGGTCTTCCTGCTCGATGAAATCGACAAAATGGCCAGCGATTTCCGCGGGGATCCGGCCGCCTCCCTTTTGGAAGTCCTGGACCCGGAACAAAACAAGAATTTCAGCGACCACTATATCGAAGAGCCCTATGATTTGTCGAAGGTGATGTTTATCGCGACGGCAAACAATGCGGCCGCCATTCCCGAACCGCTGCTCGACCGGATGGAAGTCATTGCCATTCCCGGCTATACGGAGATCGAAAAATTACATATCGCCAAGGATTATCTGCTGAAAAAGCAATTGAAGGAACACGGCCTGACCAAAGGGCAGCTGCAAATCCGCGAAGACGGGATCCAGCAGATCATCCGCTATTATACGAGGGAGGCGGGCGTCCGGGGATTGGAGCGGCAGATCGCCTCCATCTGCCGGAAGACGGCCAAGATCATCATCGCCGGCGAGAAAAAGCGGGTCGTTGTCACGAAGAACCGGGTTGCCGAGTTTTTGGGCAAACCCCTCTACCGTTACGGCCGCGCCGAACAGGAAGATCAGGTCGGGGTGGCGACCGGCCTCGCCTTTACGGTGTTCGGCGGCGACACGCTGCAAATCGAAGTCTCTTTGGCGCCCGGAAAAGGCAAATTGGTGCTGACGGGAAAGCTCGGGGACGTCATGAAGGAGTCCGCCCAGGCCGCTTTGAGCTACATCCGTTCCTCGGCGGAAAAGCTCGGTGTGGATAAGGATTTTTATGAAAAATATGATATCCACATCCACGTGCCGGAGGGCGCCGTGCCGAAAGACGGCCCTTCCGCCGGCATCACCATCGCCACCGCCCTCGTCTCCGCATTGACCGGAAAGAAAGTGCGGAAAGAAGTCGGCATGACCGGGGAGATCACGTTAAGGGGAAGGGTGCTGCCGATCGGCGGACTGAAGGAGAAAACGCTGAGCGCCCACCGGGCGGGGCTTTCCACCGTCATCCTGCCGAAGGATAACGAAAAGGATTTGGACGACATCCCCGAAAGCGTCCGCAACGATTTGAACTTCATCCTCGTTTCCCATGTGGATGAAGTGCTAAGGCATTCCCTGCTGGAAAATTAGCTTCCGCCCCGAAGGGCGAAGATGGAGAAGCGGTTGGTGAAAACGATGATCGTAAAAGATGCCCAATTTATTATCAGCGCGGTATCGGAAAAACAGTATCCCGAAGGTTCCCTGCCCGAAATCGCCATGGCCGGACGCTCCAACGTCGGGAAATCGTCCTTTATCAATCGGATGACCAACAGGAAAAAATTGGCGAAAACCTCATCCAAACCGGGCAGGACGCAAACCTTGAATTATTATTTGATCAACAACCGGTTTTATTTCGTCGACGTCCCCGGCTACGGCTACGCCGCCGTTTCCAAAAAGGAGCGGCGGTCCTGGGGGAAGATGATCGAAAACTACCTGCTGGGGAGAAAACAGCTGAAGGGCGTCGTCCTTCTGCTCGATATTCGCCACGAACCCACCGGGGATGACTGCCTGATGTATCAATTTTTAAAACATTGCCGCATCCCCGTCGTCGTCATCGCCACGAAGGCGGATAAAATTTCCAAAGGAAAACATGCCAAGCACGTCAAGATCATCCGGGAAAAGCTGCAGGCGGACCCGGAGGACATGGTCATCCCCTTTTCCGCCGAAACGGGGATCGGAAAGGACGAGGCGTGGAAAGCGATCGAGAACTTGCTGGATTGAGGCGGCACGATACGTTTCCGGAAGCGGTCCGCCCGGCCCTCCGGCGCAGGCGCATCCAGGCGGGGCGGAAGACATCCCCGACCCGGTTTTCCCGGGGATCCTTTCCGGCGCAAAAGGGTTGCTCCTCTCCCTTCCCGCCGCTTCTGAAGCGCCCGGGTTTCCCGTGTTAAACAGCCGTTTTTCTTTTTTGCCGGACGGGAAGGGGTCCGAAGCCGGCCGCAAAGGGAAGGGCTCCTTCGCCGTCCGGTCCGGCCATGCGCCTGACAAAACCGATCGCTTTGACCGGAAAACCCCGAAGCCGGTTTTTATTTCATAAAAAAACCGGATCCGGGAAGCGGGAGCCCCGTATTCCGGCTTCATAAGCATTCATCGGTGAAAGGTCCGGCGCGGACCTTTGGAGAAGATTGGGCAGGCCGGCGAGCGGACGTCCCGCTCCCGGCTTTCCTTTTTCCACCTGTTCATTTTCTCTTGAAGAGAAGGAAATAGAGCCCGATGGCGATCAAAGCCAAGGGCAAAAAAGAGGAAAGCTGGACGATTTGATTTTCGATCCTGCCGAAGAGATCCAAAATTTTTCCGTAGAAAAGCTGAAAGACGGCGATCGTAAAGAACAGCCAGCCGTAAAGCAAGCCCTTTTTCGTTTTCAAATGGAGCAGGAAAAATCCGAAGGCGATGATCAGGAAATAGATGCCGGTATCATTCGCCTCCAGGGAAAAATAGCGGGCGGCGTGGAAATGGGCGCCGATCCCGGCGAGGATCACCCCGGGCAGGATCATCTCGTAATCTTTTCCCGAATAGGCGTGGATCAAAAAGGCGGCGCCGATGATCAATAAAATCGTGGGCCAAGTAAAAACGGGAAAGGGCGGGTGGTAGGATGAATGCTGAAAGAAGGCATAAAGTCCGAAACCGATGAGCACGGCGCCCGGAAACCAATTTCCTTTCATTTGCGACAAACCTTTCCGTTAAAATGGGGTTGCTTCTTTCTTTTGGAAAAATAAAGGATCTGTCCTCCATTTGTCAATGGGCGGCCATAGGCTTTCCCGTGCGCGGCCGCCGCGGCGGCTTTATGAAAGCCTTTTCGCGGATCCGGATCTCTCCGGACCGGCAGCCCGGGGACAAGTGCCGATTTAGAGAAAAGCTATTTCTATTGCCGGGACGGTCCGGAAACCGGCGGTCGCCGGATCCGACTTTAACAGAAAAAGATATTTTTATTATAGTCCTTCTGTTTTTTCCGGCAACCCGCTTTTCTCGCTTCCGCCCTTTTCCCGGCCGGGGACGGCGGACGGATCATTCGGGTTCGATTTTGAAAAATTTTCATAATCTGTTCATAAACTTGTAAAAATAATAATGATTTTAATGTTATACTTACTATTGATTGAGGTTGAACAACGGAACAGGACGAACTACGGGGTGATTGAAAATGCAGATTTTGGCCGCGACCGTTCACTATAAAACGGCGCCCGTCGAGGTCCGGGAACGCCTGTCCTTCACGGACGAGAAGATGCTGGCGGAAGGAATGGCGGCATTGAAAGAAAAGAAAAGCATTTTGGAAAACGTCATCCTTTCCACCTGCAACCGGACGGAAGTATATGCCGTTGTCGATCAGATTCATACGGCCAGATATTATATCAAAGAATTTTTGGCGGAGTTTTTCGGGCAGGATTTGGAATCAATCGCCCCTTATATCCGTTTCCATGAAAATGAAGAGGCCGTCCGCCACCTGATGAAAGTCACGTGCGGCTTGGATTCGATGGTCCTCGGGGAAACGCAAATTTTGGGACAAGTCCGCACCAGCTTTTTCATCGCCCAAAAGGCCGGAGCGACCGGGATCATTTTTAACCGCCTGTTCAAAGACGCCATCACCCTCGCCAAAAAGGCCCATACCCGGACGGAGATCGGCAAACACGCGGTTTCCGTCAGCTACGCGGCCGTGGAGCTCGGGAAGAAGGTTTTGGGCGGTCTGCAGGAAAAAAAGGTTCTGGTCATCGGCGCCGGGAAAATGGGCGAATTGACTGTGGAAAATCTCTATAGCAACGGTGCCAAACATATTACCATTGTCAACCGGACTTATGAAAAGGCGAAGGAATTGGCGGAAAAATTTTCCGGTAAGGCCCGTCCCGCGGAGGAATTGGCGGACTGCCTGACGGATGCGGATATCGTCATCAGCTCCACCGGTTCCGAAGAATATATACTGACCAAACCGATGATCGAACCGATCGTCAAGGAAAAGGAAGGCCCCCTGTTCATGGTGGATATCGCTGTCCCCCGGGACATCGACCCGGAAATCGGCGGATTGCCGTCCGTACATTTATACGATATCGACGACTTGGAAGACGTGGTAAACCAGAATCTGGAGGAACGGAAAAAGGCCGCCGGAATCATTTCCGGCTGGATTGACGAAGGGACGGAACAATTTTACCAATGGATCCAAACGCTGGGGGTCGTCCCGCTCATTGCCGCCCTCCGGGAGAAGGCGTTGAAGATCCAGGAGCAGACGATGGAAAGCATCGTACGGAAGATCCCCGATTTGACGGAACGGGAGCGGAAAGTGATCAGCAAACATACGAAAAGCATCATCAATCAGATGCTGCGCGACCCGATCCAGCAAATCAAGGAATTGGCGGGGCGTCCGGACGCGGATCAGGCCTTATATTATTTCAGAAAGATTTTCAATTTGGAAGACATGACCCCAGGGGAAGACGACGGGGAGCAAACGGAGATGGAGGCAGGCCGGACCAAACAGAAGCAGGCGGTTCAGGGGTGACGGCTCCGGCGCAAAACATCCGGGAAAACCGCCGTTTGCGGGCCGTTTTTCCATGCTGCCGGCAAAAGGGCTTCGTCATGGGGGATTCGGGGAAAATGGCCTATCGGGCCGTTTTCCCCTTTTTCCCGTAAACCGGAAGGCCTGCTTTCTTCCGGCCGCCATTTTCCGGGAAATGGAATTTGGCGAAAACGTGATATACTGTATATGGCCGGGTTCCGGCAAGGGCGATCGGGATCCGTCATCGCGCCGGCGGTCGCCGGGGCATCGGGATGTCCGGCGAACGGTTGATGATCGGGATCCGTCATTAGCGGCGCCGGATCCGGCTATGGAGAAAAGTCGGTTTTGGGCTTTGCCGCCTACGGCGGCCTGAGGCCCGGACGGGAGGATTCTATGCGAAAAATTATCGTCGGATCACGAAGAAGCAAGCTGGCATTGGCGCAAACCCGTTGGGTGATCGGCCGGTTAAAGCGGCTCGGCTGCCCATGGGAATTCGAGATTCGGGAGATCGTCACAAAAGGGGACCAAATTCTAAACGTGACCCTGTCGAAAGTTGGCGGAAAAGGGCTTTTTGTAAAAGAAATCGAGCAGGCCCTTCTCCGGGAAGAGATCGATATGGCCGTACATAGCATGAAGGATATGCCGGCGGTGCTGCCGGCGGGTTTAACGATCGGTTCGGTGCCGGAAAGGGAGGATCCGAGGGATGTGTTCCTCGCCAAAGGGGGAATTTCTTTCCGGGAACTTCCGGAAGGGGCGGTGATCGGGACGAGCAGTTTGCGCCGCAAAGCCCAATTGCTCGCCCTTCGCCCGGATTTGGACATCCGATGGATCCGGGGAAACATCGATACGAGGCTGAAGAAGCTGAAAACGGAAAATTACGACGGGATCATTCTGGCCGCCGCCGGCCTCTCCCGGCTCGGTTTTCCCCGGGAGGACATCACGGAATATTTCAACGAGGATGACATGGTCCCCGCCGTCGGGCAAGGCGCCCTGGCCGTGGAATGCCGGGAGGATGACAACGGCCTGCTCGAATGGCTTGCGAAACTGACCTGCCGAAGGACGGAAAGGGCGGTCATCGCGGAACGGGAATTTTTGAAACAGGTCGGGGGAAGCTGCCAAGTTCCCGTCGGGGGGCATGCCAAAACGTCGGAAGACGGCGGCATCCTCTTCACCGCCTTCGTCGCCTCCCCTGACGGCCGGCAGGTTTTCAAAGAGAGGGTGGCCGGAAAGGATCCGGCATCCGTCGGCAGGGAAGCGGCGGAACGCCTCTTCAATCAGGGGGCGAAACCATTGATTGAAGCATTGGCGCAAGGGATCGATGAACATGAATGAACGGCCATTGCTGGGGAAAACTTGCCTCATTCCGCGGCAAGGCGGACAGGGAAAGGATTTGGCGGAGAAGATCCGGCGCTTGGGCGGGGAGCCCCTTTCCATTCCCCTGATCGATTTCAAGGAAGCGGAGCCCTCGGAAGCGGAGCTTGCGCGCCTGAAAGGGGCGAACGGCTACGATTGGTTTGTTTTTACCAGCAAAAACGGGGTGGATTATTTCTTCCGCCTCTTAAAAAAATACGGCATCCCCTTCCCGGAAGGGAAGAAGGCGGCCGTCGTCGGGAAAAAAACGAAGGAAGCGGCGGAAAAGCACGGCTGGGAAAGGATCTTTGTCCCGTCGGCATTCACAGGGGAACAGATGGCGAAGGAATTGCCGGAAGCCGTGAAGAAAAATGAACGGGTACTCATCTGCAAAGGAAATCTGGCGGGGGACGTCATCTTCCGGGCGCTTTCCCGTCGAGGGTTCCGGGCGGACGAAATCGTCGTTTACGAGACCTTTTTCCCGGAAGAAAGCGGGAAAATGCTGGTGGAAAAGGTAAAAAGCGAAAAATTGGACATTCTTTTGTTCACGTCCCCCTCCACCGTCGAACATTTCATGTCCGCGGTCAGGAGGGCGGGCCTGGAGAAACGGGTCAAGGACGCTGTCGTCGCGGCGATCGGCCCGGTCACGAAAAAAAAGGCGGAAGAATACGGGTTTGACGTTAAGGTTTGTCCCTCCGTCCATTCGACGGACGATCTGGTAAAGGAACTGATTGAAACGATTTCCCATCGCGAGGAGGAAAGCAAATGGAAACGTTAAATTTTCGCCGCCACCGCCGGTTAAGGAAGAGCGCCTTTTTACGGGATTTGGTGAGGGAAAATCATCTGTCTGTCGACGATCTCATTTACCCTCTGTTTGTCGTGGAAGGAAACAAGGTGCGCAATCCGGTTCCATCGATGCCGGGAATCGAACAGCTTTCTCCGGACAATCTGTTGGATGAGATCGGGGAAGCGGCCGCCCTGGGCATTAAAGCCGTCCTGCTCTTCGGGGTTCCCCGGCACAAGGATCCCGTCGGTTCGGCGGCCTACCATCCCCACGGCATCGTCCAGGAAGCGATCCGGGCGATCAAGGCGGAATACCCGGACCTTCTCGTCATCGCCGACACCTGCCTGTGCGAATATACGGATCACGGCCATTGCGGAGTGGTGGAAAACGGCGATGTCCTGAACGACGCTTCGTTGGAGCTTCTGGTGAAAACCGCCGTCAGCCAGGCGGAGGCGGGCGCCGACATCATCGCCCCTTCCAACATGATGGACGGTTTTACCGCCGCCATTCGGAAAGGGCTGGACGATGCCGGCTACGCCTATGTGCCGATCATGTCCTATGCGGTCAAATACGCCTCCGCATTTTACGGACCGTTCCGGGACGCGGCGGAAAGCGCGCCGAAATTCGGGGACAGGAAAACCTATCAGATGGATCCGGCCAACCGCAGGGAGGCCTTGCGGGAAGCCCAATCGGACATCGAGGAGGGGGCCGATCTGCTGATCGTCAAACCCGGCATGCCCTATTTGGACATCATCGCCGATATCCGGCAGCATTTCCCCGTTCCCGTCGTCGCCTACAATGTCAGCGGGGAATACGCGATGGTGAAGGCCGCGGCGCAAAATGGCTGGCTCGATGAAAAAAGCGTCGTCCTCGAGATGCTCACCGGGATGAAACGGGCCGGGGCCGACCTCATCATTACCTATTTCGCGAAAGATGTGGCCCGGTGGCTGAAAGAATAGGGAAAAATTTCATCCTTTGCGAACCGGTCAAAAAGGGGTCCGTTCAATGACCGTTTGCGAAGGCCATGGCGAAAATCTTCCGGGGATGGCGGGACCAAAAGATACACGAAGGCAAAAGTTGCGGCGGACCGTTTCCGGAACGTAAAGTACCGGACAAGGATCGAACGGGATCGGGAGTTTTTCCGTTCCGGGGCGATCCCGGAAAAAGGAGGCAAAGGGCTGAAAAAGCGGCCGGATGCGAAATAACGGGTATGGAACATTGAATGGAAGGTGGGAGATCTTTTTGCGTACCTTTGACCGATCGAAGGAAGCCTATCAAAAGGCGTTGACGCTGATGCCGGGGGGCGTAAACAGCCCGGTCCGCGCCTTTAAGGCCGTCGGCATGAACCCGATTTTTATGGAAAGGGGAAAGGGTTCGAAGATTTACGATATCGACGGCAATGAATATATCGATTATGTCCTGTCCTGGGGCCCCCTTATCCTGGGCCATGCCCACCCGGACGTCGTGGAAGCGCTGAAAAGGGCAGCGGAGACGGGGACGAGCTTCGGGATGCCGACCTTGATCGAAAACCGCCTGGCCGAACTGGTGAAGGAGCGGGTCCCGTCCATTGAAATCATCCGCATGGTTTCGTCGGGTACGGAGGCGACGATGAGCGCCCTTCGTCTGGCGAGGGGGTTTACCGGAAGAAACAAGATTTTGAAGTTCGAGGGCTGCTACCACGGACACGGGGACGCATTGCTCATCAAGGCCGGTTCCGGCGTGGCCACCCTCGGCCTTCCCGACAGCCCGGGGGTCCCCGAAGGGGTGGCGAAGCATACGATTACCGTCCCCTACAACGATTTGGATGCGGTGAAACTCGCCTTTGAAAAATTCGGGGAGGATCTCGCCGCCGTCATCGTGGAGCCGGTGGCCGGCAACATGGGGACCGTGCCCCCGGTCCCGGGATTTTTGGAAGGATTGCGGGAAATCACCAGCCATTACGGCGCCCTCCTGATTTTCGACGAAGTGATGACCGGGTTCCGGGTGGATTATCATTGCGCCCAAGGATATTTTCACATCGAGCCCGATTTAACCTGCCTCGGGAAAGTCATCGGCGGCGGGCTGCCCGTCGGTGCCTACGGCGGAAGGGCGGAGATTATGGAAAAGGTCGCCCCGAGCGGTCCCGTGTATCAGGCCGGCACCTTGTCCGGGAACCCGATGGCCATGACGGCGGGATACGAAACGCTGAAGCGGTTGGCGCCGGAGGATTATAAGGAGTTTGAGCGGAAAATCGACCGTTTGGAACAAGGCTTTATCCAAGCCGCGGAAAAATACGGCGTCCCCCTGACCTTCAACCGGGCCGGCGCCATGTTCGGGTTTTTCTTTACCCGGGAGAAGGTCGTCAATTATGAAACGGCGAAAACCGCCGATTTGGAATTTTTCGCGAAATTCTATCGGGAAATGACGTCGCAAGGAATCCTCTTGCCCCCGTCCCAATTTGAGGCCCTGTTCCTGTCCAAGGCCCATACGGATGAGGATATCGAACGGACGGTTCAGGCGGCCGAAAGGGCTTTTGCCAAGCTGACGCAAGGGGAATGAATCAATGCGTGCGGCCGCAGGCTTTTTCGGGGCAATGTCTTCGCTTCGGCCAAGAACTCGGAATTGTTTCACCCCCTGCGGCCGCAAGTTTTTAGAGTCTGCCTCTTGCCACCGGCCAAAAACGCGGAATGAATGATCGCAAGCGGCGGCAAACCGCGCGGAAAGCCGCCCGGAACGTTTGACGTTTTTCATGGAGGCGGCCGCCCGCCCTTCGCCCGCCGGGCAGGTGGGAGCAGGAAGCGCAGGGGCTGTCCGACTTGCCCTGCCCGGCGGAAATGACATTTGTCGACAACGATTTAAAATTCCCCATTTTCAACGAAATGAATTTCCCCATTATGAACGTTGAATTAAGCAACTGGGCAGGATAAACTCCTGCTTTTTTCTTTTCTCGTAGACGATAAGAATCGCCTTTGATATTAAAGGTAATGGCGTGTTGTAACAGGCGATCTAAATGGCTGTCGCCAGTACATCATCACCGAATACCTTCCCCATTCAAGACGGGATTTATTCGATGTAAGAATCATTGAACCCTGTTCATACCGTTTCGATACAACGTGAAAAAAACATTGGCCGTTAAATCATCAAAAGGAAAGTAACCGACCTCATCAATAATGGGTACGTTTGGACGACTCCAACGATTTACTGATCGCTGGAGAGTGCTTTTTCGTTTGCCTTTCGGCATTCGGCCACTAAATCGTCTGCGGTTAAGAATAAAGCGGTATATCCTTGCGTGATGGCTTCCACCGCAAAGGAAACCGCTAAATGCGCAGGCATATACCTCTTGGTATTGACCATCTACCAAATACTTCCCCACATGGGCCCAGTCCATTTGAGCTTGTTTGCCCGGTGGTGTTTCATGCCGTAAGGCGGCTTGTTTCTTTGGCTGTTCCCGATAGGGACGAACAAAATCTCTTCATATCGTCATCTTCCCTGTGTATCCCATGGCCTGTATCTCTTCCAAAAGAACAACACAATTGTTCGTTCCTTCTTTTATTCTTTGAAGCAGATCGTTTTTATAAGGAATCCAGCTCGCTCGTTTTCTTTTTCTCACTCCCTTTACGCTCTGGAAGCTTGTCCCCCTTTAGATACTTACGGATCGTTTTACGATCAAATCCTGTTTCTTTGGCAATCGCTGTTTGAGTCTGGGCTTTCTGATCCAACTCTCGAATCATAAAAAAACTCCCCAATCTTCAGCAGCGTTTCTCCACTTCATCTACGATGTTGTTTTGAAACGATTATCTGTTGTTTTTGGGGAATTTTTATACCGCTATTATTGGGGATTTTATCACAGTTGATTACAAATAGATTATTGTATACTTATAGTAATAGTATTATTTCCCAAAAAACTTAGATAAAACATACTGAAAGAATTAGATATAATGATTATTAATATTTATTTATTTTAGAAATAAAAGAGAGGGTGAATAAAAATCATGAATAATAAAGAATTAGAAATTGCTAAATCCCTATTTAATTTGCAGCGAATAAGAATTTTACAAGCTGTAAAAGAAAAAGAAAAGACGGTAAAAGAAATTGCCGAAATTCTGAATGAAAAACCTTCCCGTCTCTATTATCATGTACACCAATTAGAGGATCTTGGATTATTGGAAGTTGTACGTGAAAAGCAAGTAGGAAATCTGATTCAAAAATATTATAAATCAGTAGATAAAGACACATTCCCAGATGAGTTTACATTTACGGGTAAAGAGGCTTATGATAATGCTGACTACATAATTTCTCAACTTTACGCTTTCATCGATGAAGCACTTTCGAAAATTTACACAGATTTAAATAAAAAAGATTATAGAAAAGTTTCATCTGAAGCTAGTATTATAAATGTACAATTAACAAAAGATGAATGGAGAGAGGTTAATAAAAAGATTAGAGAAGTTATTTCTACACGAAATAGTGAAGAAAAAGGTGTAAAAGAGTGGAATGTTAGATATATTATTATGAGTTATTTAGATGATTTATAGTTATATAACTCCATAAAAAACTAAGCAGAAATCATATCTGCTTAGTCAGAAAAAAGATGTTTATAT
Organism: Caldibacillus debilis DSM 16016; assembly: GCF_000383875.1. NCBI lineage: Bacteria > Bacillati > Bacillota > Bacilli > Caryophanales > Bacillaceae > Caldibacillus > Caldibacillus debilis. Next base: position 93,810 of record NZ_KB912880.1, read on the forward strand.
TCAAGTGCATCCGTTATAGGCAAATTTCTTAATGTAGGGATTAATAACCAATATATAGAAACGAATACCATGGCAATACTGCCAAAAATAAAGATAATCCAACTGCCAATAAAAGGAGCCATTGTCCCTCCGGTTAAAGATCCTAATGGTGCAGCAATCGATGTTGCCCCCACAATAAAAGAGAAAACCCTTCCTAGTAAATCACTAGGTACATTTTTCTGCAGAGAAGATAGGAACAAGACATTTGTTATTCCTATTGCTATATAACTTCCTCCAAACAAAATAACAGAAAGTGAATGAATATTGGTAATCCCTGCCAAAAACCAGCTTAATCCTGAACAGAAAAATCCGATAATGGTTACCTTACCTAAAGGAAATTGACTAAAAAACGAACTAATTGTAGACCCCATCAATAACCCAAAAGACATTGCCGCCAAATACCATCCATAAATATCACTTCCCCCACGATTAACAGCGTATTCCGGTAATATGGCTGATACAGCCCCGATGATAAAATTTGCTAAAATTGAAGCTAACAAAAATTTGGGGATCAATGAACCTTTTATAAACTGGTATCCTTTTTTCAAATCCGCTTTATAGTTTTCCCACTTATCTTTTAAAGAAAAGTCCCTTTCAAAATCCTTCTCTTCTAAATCTGTTTTCGGTATTTTTATGTAAAAAAACAAAAGCATGGCTATAAAAAATGTTACTGAACCTAACATATAAACAAACACAGTTCCAATAAGTGCAATAATCGTTCCTGATATTCCTAATAAAATAACATCGAGTAGTTGATAGGTTGCATTCATTATTGAATTAGCTTCTGTTAAATATTTTTCTTCGACAATCGTCGGCAATATGGCTGCATGTGTCGGATAGACAAATTGCTGAATGATAGATGCAATCGGATTAATAATCAGGACGAGCCAAACAGAAAGTACTCCCAAAAAGTGTGCAAGAGGAATTACTAGTAACAATATCGCTTGAATCATTTGCGTGTAAATAAGTATGGACTTGTATCTTTCTTGCTTAATCAACGGACCAATGAAAAATTGGAGGATTAATGGCGCCATCGTTAAAAAGCCGCCCAAACCAGTATAGAAACTATTTTGCGTTAAATCATAAATCAACCACATCGATGCGACTGCATATAAACTATCCCCTATATTCGTAAAAATTCTTCCGGAAACCAAGAATGCGAAATTTTTATTCCACACACTATCCCTCCTTAATCACTAAAAATATTTTAACGAAAAACAAATTTTATTACAATGGATTGATTGACACTATTCAAACTTGTGTTTATTATTGACAAATACAGAAAATTCGTTTTTGAAGATAGGGCTTAAATGGATCCAATTTGCTTTTTTTTGTTTTCGCTTGGATTTGGAAGGGGGATTGGGGGAGTGAATATATTTTCGGACGGTTTTCCGACCGATCCCCAATTCCCTCGCGATATCGGAAACTAATTCCCCTTTCATACATCTCTTTGATCATGAAAAATTCCCCTCTCGTAATCAAAAACCTAGCCCCTCTCATTTACACTATGGTTCTATTGTAAGTGGGGAATTTTATTCCGGCTATATTGGGGATTTTATCACCGGCTTGAACAAACAAGCCTTACAGGAATTGAAGTAACAATATGGATCCGTATTCCCAACCGTGTTTAAAGCGATCACATCGGACAATGGCGCTGAATTCAGGGAACTCAGCAATCCAAGGAGTATTACCCGCATCCTTACACCTCATGTGAACAAGGAACCAATGAACGTCACAACGGACTCCTTCGCCAATTGATTCCAAAGGCAAGTCATGGCGGATAGCGATTCATCGCGCCTGATCGACGGAGAGAACCGGGGTATCACCCTCCCCGGGAAGATCCTGGAATATCGTTCACCAAACGATGCGTTTCACGAAGAGTTACGAAACATCGCCCGATCATAACCATATTTTCGATTACCGGAATTTGTTGCATTTATTATTGTAATTTAAGAAGGTGGATGGTAAATTTTAGAACAAGAAGAGATCCAAAGATGAAATATATAATAAATTGACAAAATTTGAAATTTCTTAAAAACTAATTAAGTTAAACCGAATATTATAATAATTTGTAAGTCACTAGTACCTGGTCATCAATATAACGATTTATTATCTAATGTTTTGAGGATTGTTAATGATAATATGTTTGTCGAAATAATGGAGTGAATATCATGATTAGCTTCAAAAATGTAAGTTTTTCCTACAAGTCTTTTAAAAAGCAAGTTGGGATTCGTGGAACATTAAAGGATTTATTTAAGAGAGAACATGTAAACCATACTGCTTTAGAAAATATTACTTTTGAAGCAGAAAAAGGTGAGATTCTGGCTTTAGTAGGACCTAATGGAGCAGGAAAAACTACACTTATAAAATTATTAGTCGGATTGATAGAACCTTCAACGGGAAATATCGATGTACTTGGATTTAATCCTTATAAAAAGAGCAATAAATATTTATCACAGATCGGTCTTGTAATGGGACAAAAAAGTCAGCTTACATGGGAATTACCGGCAATAGATACACTACATCTTATAAAGGCAATATATAGGATTGATTCTAAAGATTTTACAGAGAGATTAAATTATTTTTTAAACCTGTTAAATTTGAAAGATAAGGTTGCTGTTCCTGTAAGGAAATTGTCTCTAGGAGAAAGGATGAAGTTTGAGCTAATAGCATCAGTAATCCATTATCCTAAATTACTTATTCTTGATGAACCTACAATTGGTTTAGATATTGAGAGTCAGAGAGCAATACATAAATTTTTGCTGCATTTAAATCAAACCGAGAAAACAACAATATTGATTACGAGCCATTATATGCGTGATATCGAAGCTTTGGCTAAAAGAATAATGATATTAATTAACGGTCAAATTAAATACGATGGAGATATTAAACAATTAGTAAATACATTTAATAAGGGTAACACGATTATAGTAAAAACAAAGAGTGAACTTCCTGATGAAATACTGGGATATAAGATTAAAAGGGGTTCAGAAGAAAATAGTTGGGAGATATTGTTACAAGCAGGAGAATCTTATTATGAATTATTATCTTATCTTACTAATAATTTCCAGATTGAGAGTTTTCATATGAAAGAAACTCCATTTGAGGACATCATTTTCAATATCTTTACTGAAACGAAGGAGAGTTCAAGTTGAGTAAATACTTATATGTTTTTAGAAACGAGATTTTACTAAATTTGACTTATAAAGGTAATATCATTTCGAGTTTTATTGTTCAAATAATTCAAATGATAACGACGGTTTTTGTGTGGAGAGCTTTATATTCGGGGGAGAATGATATTGGTAATTATAACATATCAGAAATGACTACTTATTTAATCTTAACATCCTTATTAAGTGTAATATTTTCTCCTAACAGTGCTTTTAGATTATCCAATCTTATTAGCAGCGGAAAACTTTCAATTTTATTAATAAGACCATACTCTTATTTTTTTGAAAGCTTTTCAGTTTTTTTAGGACAAAAAGTAGTTCAGATTTGTGTAGTATTCATCATGATTATTTGTTTTTTTATGTTAGGCTTATTTCAGTTTTCGTTTCCAAATATTGTTTCTATATTATTGGTTCTAACTAATTTCATTTTATTATTTATTTTTTTATCAGTTATGGGAGAATTAAGCTTTTGGTTAATTGAAATGTGGCCATTACGCCCAATTTATAATGGTTTACTCTCACTATTTGGGGGAGTAATGTTTCCTTTGGATTTACTCCCGGAAAGCATATTGAATATAATACAATTTACACCTTTCTCGCTCTTTGGTTATGTAAATACAAAAGCGATTATGGGAGAGTTGTCTACTGACGCAATGTTTAACTTCTTAATAGCTTCTATGTTATGGATAATATTTTTCCAAATTATTTATATTATTTTATGGAAAAAGGGATTAAAGAAATACGAAGGAGTGGGAATATAATGTTTTTCAATTACCTAAAAATTGTATGGAGTTTAAGTATTTCCCAATTTTTTATATATAGATTAACTTCTGTTTTCGTATGTTTTTTCGGTGTGTTATTTACAGCAATTGAAGTTATAACTCTTTTTGTCCTATATCATTATACAGACTCAATAAATGGTTGGGACTTTTATAGTTTTCTTACACTTTCTGCCACTTATACATTAATATCATATATTTATCAATTTTTCTTTACCCTATCTCATGAAAAATTAATAGATAAAATAGTAGAGGGAGATTTGGACTATGATCTAGTAAGGCCGATAGATTCGCAATTGATTAATAGTATCAAACAATTGGATATTCCAAGTTTGATTAACATTGTTATCGCAATTGTATTACTCTGTTTTTCAGTTCCTCATGTATTAACTGGACATATTTTTGGAATAGTTATGTACATATTATTTGTATTGATGGGTGTTTACTTTTATTATTTAGTTAATCAATTTTTTATAAACTTTGCTTTTTGGATCGAACGGCCCTATCAAATAGCAGCTATTCCTGAATATTTATTAGATATAGCAAGTCGTCCAAGGAATGTTTATCCTCCTATTTTACATGTGCTATTTGTATGGGTTTTTCCAATTCTACTTAGTACAAATTTACCTGCTGAAATATTAAGAGGCGATTATAGTGTGGTTACATTAGTGTACTATTTATTTTTTATTATATTGTTTTCATTCTTAGTTAGAATACAGTGGAAACAAGCATTAAAGAAATATCAATCTGCAAATTAATAGTAAATTGAGATGATCGAGTCCATCGTTGTGTGTAAATTTTCCCTCGGTTAGAATGCCCGCTTCAAGTGGAAGATGGAACATTTCGCGTCTTTGAGAGGCTGCGACAGACGCTTTTTAGCCGATACTTATGATCTTGTTGTTTTTGTTCACGGCCTGGGATTTACGCCACTCCAGATAGCGGTCCATATCCAAATACTTTCTGCCGCCGGCCCATTTCTCGTCGATTTCCATGAGTTATGCTCCCATCAGCCGTTTGGCCGATTCCCGATTGGGAAAGATGCGATCACCCGTTCCCGACGGCGGATTTCCTCGTTCAAGCGCGCAAGGGCTGGTTGTGCGGAGACGCCTGCGGTACTTTTCCGGCAAAAGCGGGACCGCCGTCGCATCTTCAAAACCGGCTTCCAGGATTGCCATGGCTTTCGGCGCTTTCGTTTTGTATGCCTCCAGAACCTGATTCAAGCGTAGCCGCGCCGCATCCAGATCCGGTGCGTCGAAAATGGCCCGTACTCGGCTATGTATTTCATCTTACATAGCTTTCGGCGTGGCATCCAGAATATTGCGCAGGAAGTGGGTCTGACACCGCTGCCAGGTGACGCCTTGGAAGGGTTTACGGATGGTCCGCACCAACCCGCCGTGGACATCCGACACAATCCGATCGACGCCTCGGAGCCCGCGGCTTTTCAGCCAGCTAAAAAATTCACCCCAACTAGATTCGTACCGTTTCGATATCCTTTCGTTCTTCCGTCCGTTCGTAGGGCTCTGCCCTCAATTGTTCCGTTGCCTGGGCTTGTAACACTTGGTTCAGTACGGATTCCGGCAGCTTGGCTACTCCCGCATCCTGGGTGTTACCGAGAAAAGTTGATGCAAAAGTTGCGAATCTACGGTAATCTGATTTTGAGCCATTTCACCCCCCCTCTCTTTGGAATGTTTTCTCGACGACTACATTCAACCGAGGGGATTTGAAAATGGCTCATTTTTTTTAGATTCCTTTTTACACAATTTTACGGACTTAACTTCCTAACGTACGACTCTTGTTTATATTAGAATAAGGACTTGTTCTTGTAATTTTTCCAAAGAACGGTCGTAAGTATTTCTTTTCTTCCTGAAATACTTCGACCGGTCTTTTTTTGGTCGTGTTGCGGATTTTATAATTAGCGGTTCGATTTAACCAGTCCCTGAAAGAATGGAAGAAGCCGCGGGCCGGGAAATTTTGTTCGAACGTCCCGTTCCCTCAGGGATCCGCCGGGCCGATGGGAGGCGTTTCTCCTGTCCCGCGGGTATTTCCTGTCTTGAACATAATTCCCCTCTTTTTTTCATAAAGTATATTGATCATGGCCGTCACGATCATCGAATGTTTGAAAGGGAGGGGGATTGCGGATGGCTGAGGAAAGGCCGTCGGCATTGAGATTTTCTTTGGCAGATGTGGTACGCTTCCGCAAAGGAGAAGAGATCGAGGAATTGATCAGCTTATCTTTGGAACCGGAAATCCTCGTCCAGGAAAGGGACCATTACTATTCCATCCGGGGATCCCTGAACATGTTCGGGGAATACAGGGTCGCACCGGGCGAGGAGGAAGACGGGGAAGAAGATTTCTTCAACTTTTCCGGGCTGCGGTATGTGGATGTCATCGAAACGAGGGAGGAGGGGATTAACGAGTTCCGCCACGATTTCCCCGTGGACATCTCCGTTCCGAAGTACCGGGTGAGGAATATTGAGGAATTGAATTTGGATATCGATTCCTTCGACTATGAAATCCCCGGAAAAGGGGAATTAAGGCTGAGGGCGGAAATTTTGATCTCCGGCATCTACGATGAGGACGAACGGGAGGAAGAAGGGGAAGCGGAAGAAACGGAAAGGCCCGGGGAAGAGGGCTTGGAAGCGGAATTCGGATTGTTGAAAGAACTGAACGGCGATCAAAAGGAAGACGATGATTACAACTTTTTCGTGGAAGCGAGGAAATCCGCCCGCCTGGATGAAGGGGAAGGGAAAGGTCCGGAGGAGGAATTTGTCTCGATCCAGATTTTTTCCAACGAAGAGGCGGATGACGAAACGAAGAAAGAGGTTCCGTTCGATGGAGAGGAGATTTCCGCCCCGGGCGGGGAGCCCGCATCTTCACGGAAAGAGGGAGAGATTTTCGCCGCATCCGAAGCCACAGCCGTGAAGGCGGGAACGGAATCTTCCCCGGCGGAGAAGGAACGGCCTGCCCTTTCCGGCCTTAGGGGAGAAAATCCGCCGGCGGACGGTGCAAAGGAAGATGCCGGGCATCCATCCGGACCTCCGGAATGGGGGGAGGAGCGCGGGAAAGGGGAAAGGACAGCCGCTTTTTTTGAGGAGCCTGAGGTAAAAGGAAAAGCATCGGAAGGGACGGAGGCAAGGCCGGGAGAAGGAAACGATTTGCCGGAGCAGCCGGATGGCGGACCGGACCGTTTGCCGGAAGCGGAGGAACAAAACGGACCGGACACGCAGCCCCGGGAGATCCATTACCAGGCGAACGAGGAACCGGTCCAGGAAAAGAGCGTCATTTCGCTGGCGGATATTTTCGCCCATAAGGATGCGGAGACGAAACTGACGAGATGGAAAGTGTATTTCGTTCAAGAGGAGGATACGCTGCAGGACATCGCCGAGAAATACGAAACGAACGTGTCCCAATTGCTGCGGGCCAATGGCCTCGAATCGGATCATGAGGTTTACCCGGGGCAAGTGCTTTACATTCCCGAAACGAAGGGACATTTGACCAATTCGTGAGGCTGCTCCGAAGAGCCTTGACCGGAAGGCTTTCAGGCAGCCCTTTTTTTCGCCCGTTTTTGGCAAACGGCTGGAGCAAAGGATTGCGGCCATCGGGCTGATCGCTGCGGCACGGCTTCCAAAGCCGCCGCAAGCTGGCAAGAAACCGCGGCTCCGGAAAGACCGGTCAGGCGCCTTAGGTCCTCCCATCGGGAAAGTTTACACTTGAAAAAAGGGCTAATCTGGAAATGGGCAGGCGAAAGCGAGATGGATGCGGAGAACAGGCAAAGGATACGGACCGTTTTGCGGGAATACGGGTTGGAGGCGGAACGGATCGAAGCCTTTGGAAAAATGCATAAAGTGTACGGGAAAAGGGGAATTTTCGGGCTGAAGGAGACGACGGAGCAAAAGGGGAGGAACATGCTCCGCTCCCTGACGGTCCTTTATGACAAGGGCTTTTTCCACGTCGTCCCTGTCTGTTTGACAAGAAGGGGGTATCCTGGGGTCCGTTTTCCGGGGAAATTTTTTTATTTGCTGCCCTGGATGGAGGGAAAAAGCGGCGGACAACAGGGGAAGACCGGGGACAGGATGTTCCGGGAACTGGGGAAAATGCATTACTTTACCGCCCGGGAGATCCCACTCGACAAAAGGCGGGCGGAGAATGATTACTTGCGGGCCAAGGAGCGGATCGAAAGGGAAAAGGAAGAATTGGAGAGATTCATGGATCTTTGCGAACAAAAAACCTATTTGTCCCCTTTCGAGTGGATCTTTACGGATTATTTTTTCGAGATTTGGCAGGCCTATGAATTTGCCGGCGCAAAGCTGGAGCGATGGTTCACGGAAACCGTGAGCCGCGGAAGCCTGCGCAGCGTCCTCATCCACGGGCGTCTGTCCTTGGATCACTTCATCTTTGACGAACGGGGAACCGGCCGTTTTATCAACCTGGAACACAGCCGGCGGGCCTCCCCCGTTTTTGATCTACTGCCGTTTTTTCGGGAGATTTTGCAGACTCGGGACGGTGAAGCGTTCCATTGGATGAATCACTATTGGAAATATTTCCCATGGCGGGAGGAGGAGCAATTCCTGCTCCAAGCCGGACTGGCATGTCCGCATCCGTTGATGAAGCTTGTCAAAGCCTATTCCCTTCCGGAGAAAAAAATGGGGGAATATGATGCCGCCAAAGGGATGATGCAGGAAATCCGGCGGCTGCTCCATATCAAAGGGTTCGTTTTGGAATTGGAAAAAGGGCTGCCGGCCGGCGGAACGGATGCCGGAGATCAAGGGGACCCGGAATGAAAGGCGGCCGGTGATCCTGAAAGACTTGCCGCCCCGTCAGAAGAATTCGAAATGAAAGGCGATCGCGATGAGAAGAAAGAGCAGAAGCAAAATGACATCGAAGGTGGTGGGCAAAAAAACCGTCCGGATCGCCTGGAAAATGCAAAAGGGAATGATCAATTGACGGGCGATCTCCCTCGCCGTCCGCAGCCGGGGAGGCAAAGTGTAAGGGTTAAATCTTCTGCGCAAAGCCGGAAAACCTCCTTTACGGAAACGGGATTACTATTATTTTTATGTCCCCGCCGGCAAAATAGTGATTGAAAGGTATTTTTCCCGGGAAATCGGAAATAATGATTGACGAAAAAGATTGGTATCGAATAAAATATAAGATAAAACCTGACCCTTTTAAACATGACAAAGCCATATGCGTTGAACGGGAGGAGTACAATCCCCACTGCATTCAAGAGAGGGAATCGGCTGGTGGAAGATTCCTATGCAGCGGATTGGAAGGTCGCCCGGGAGCAGCTTTTGCGAAAGACGTCGCCGTCGATTAGCAAAAGCCGGCGGATGCCGTTAACCGAAGGAGTGCCGGATGCAGCCGTCTGCATCCGTGAAAAAAGGTGGTACCGCGAATCCCATTCGTCCTTTTGACGTTTGGGATTTTTTATTTTGGAAAGGAGGAGATCGCATGGAAGAGCTCGAGATCAAAATGCCGACCAAATATGATCCGAAAACGGTGGAACAGGGCCGTTACGAATGGTGGCTCCGCGGAAAATATTTCGAGGCGAAAGGAGAACCGGACAAAAAACCGTTTACGGTCGTCATTCCTCCGCCGAACGTCACCGGAAAATTGCATCTCGGCCACGCCTGGGATGCGACCCTTCAGGACATCATCGTCCGGATGAAGCGGATGCAGGGGTATGACGTTTTGTGGCTCCCCGGCATGGACCATGCGGGCATCGCCACCCAGGCCAAGGTGGAGGAAAAGCTGCGGAAGGAAGGAAAGACGAGATACGATCTGGGCCGGGAAAAATTTGTCGAAGAAACGTGGCGCTGGAAAGAGGAATATGCCGGCCACATCCGGAAACAATGGGAAAAACTCGGCCTTTCCCTCGATTACACGAGGGAGCGTTTCACCTTGGATGAAGGGCTCTCCAGGGCCGTCCGCGAAGTGTTCGTCTCCCTATACCGGAAGGGCCTGATCTACCGGGGGGAATATATCATTAACTGGGATCCGGAGACAAGGACGGCTTTATCCGACATTGAAGTGATTTACAAGGAAGTGGAAGGCGCCCTCTACCACATCAAATATCCGTTAAAGGACGGAAGCGGCCATATCGAAGTGGCCACGACGAGGCCGGAAACGATGCTGGGGGATACCGCCGTCGCCGTCCATCCGGAGGATGACAGGTACAAGGACCTGATCGGCAAAACGGTCGTCTTGCCCTTCGTTGGCCGGGAGATTCCGATCATCGCCGATGAATACGTAGACAAGGAATTCGGAACCGGAGCGGTCAAAATTACCCCCGCCCATGACCCCAACGACTTCGAGGTCGGAAACCGGCACGGGCTCCCGCGGATCCTGGTCATGAATCCGGATGGGACGATGAATGAAAATGCCGGCAAATACCAGGGATTGGACCGTTTCGAATGCCGGAAGCGGATCGTCGAAGATCTTCGGGAGCTCGGGCTGCTGGAAAAAGTCGAAAAGCATGTCCATTCCGTCGGCCATTCGGAAAGAAGCGGCGCCGTCGTCGAACCGTATCTGTCCACCCAATGGTTCGTCAAGATGGAACCGCTGGCCAGGGCAGCCATCGAACTGCAAAAGGGCGAAGGAAAAGTCCGTTTTGTGCCCGAACGTTTCGAAAAGACCTATTTGCACTGGCTGGAAAATATCCGGGATTGGTGCATTTCCCGCCAGCTTTGGTGGGGACACCGGATTCCCGCCTGGTATCATAAAGAGACCGGCGAGATTTACGTGGACACCGAACCGCCGAAGGACATCGAAAATTGGGAGCAGGATCCCGATGTTTTGGACACTTGGTTCAGCTCGGCGTTATGGCCCTTTTCGACGATGGGATGGCCGGACACGGAAAACCCCGATTACAAGCGGTATTATCCGACGGACGTCCTGGTGACGGGCTATGACATCATTTTCTTCTGGGTGTCGCGAATGATTTTCCAAGCCCTGGAATTTACTGGTACGAAACCGTTCAAGGATGTATTGATCCACGGCCTCGTCCGCGACAGCCAGGGAAGAAAAATGAGCAAATCCCTCGGAAACGGCGTCGATCCGATGGAGGTCATCGACAAATACGGGGCCGACTCCCTGCGCTATTTCCTGGCAACCGGTTCTTCCCCGGGGCTGGATTTGCGCTTCAGCACGGAAAAGGTGGAAGGGGTCTGGAATTTCGCCAACAAAATTTGGAACGCGTCCCGCTTCGCCTTGATGAACTTGAACGGCATGACCTATGATGAAATCGATTTGGGCGGGGAGAAATCCGTCGCCGACCGATGGATCTTGGCGAGATTGAACGAGACGATCGAAACGGTCACGAAGCTTGCGGAAAAATACGAATTCGGCGAAGCCGGGCGGACGTTGTACAACTTTATCTGGGATGATCTTTGCGATTGGTACATCGAGATGGCCAAGCTCCCGCTCTACGGCGATGACGAAGGGGCGAAAAGGACGACGAGGTCCGTTCTCGCCTGCGTTTTCGATCAAACCTTGCGTTTGTTGCACCCGTTCATGCCGTTTATTACCGAGGAAATATGGCAGCATCTGCCCCATCAGGGAGAGACGATCACTTTAAGCAAATGGCCCGAGGTCCGCAAAGAATGGGATGATCCGAAGGCGGTCAAGCAGATGAAAATCCTGATGGAAATCATCCGTTCGGTAAGAAACATCCGCGCGGAAATGAACACGCCGATGGGCAAGAAAATCGATGTCCTGATCAAAGCAACGGACGATGAAACGCTGGAAACGTTAAAGGAAAACGAAAAATATCTCCGGCGCTTTCTAAATCCGAAGACCCTCGTGATGGCCAAGGACCTGGCGGCGCCGGAAAAATCGATGAGCGCCGTCGTCACCGGCGGGGAAATCTTCCTGCCCCTTGAGGGGCTCATCGACATCGAAGAGGAGATCGCCCGGCTGGAAAAAGAGCTGGCAAAATGGGATGCGGAAGTCTTGCGGGTGCAAAAGAAACTGGCCAATGAAAATTTCCTGAAAAAAGCGCCGGCCCAAGTGGTCGCCGCCGAAAGGGAGAAGGAGAAGGAATATTTGGAAAAAAGGTCTCTTGTGGAGCAGCGGCTGAAAGAGTTAAAATCTTGATGGACGGATTTTCCAGGACGGATCTACTTCGTTAGATTCGTCCTCTTTTTGAACAAGAAGCGGGAAAACGGGATTTCACCGATCGGATCTTTCCCGGTCGTCGACAGATATTTGAACCGGGATCGAAAAAACGGGGGGAAAGCGGCATGTTTGAAACACCGGAAGAAGTCATCGGATGGTTGGACAACCGTTTGAAATTCGGCATAAAACCCGGGCTGGAACGGATGGAGCGTCTCATGGCCGCGCTGGGCCATCCCGAAAGATATATCCGTGCGGTCCATGTCGGGGGGACGAACGGAAAGGGGTCAACCGTCGCCTTTTTACGGGCGATTGTTGAAGAAGCGGGTCTGGAGGCGGGCACCTTCACCTCCCCCCATATGGATCATCCTTGCGAACGGATCGCCGTAAACGGCAGGCCCATCGGCGGAAAGGATCTGATCGCCTGCGCCGAAGCGGTCCTTCCCGCCGTCGAAAGGTTGGACCGCGAGGGCAATCCGCCGACGGAATTTGAGATCTTGACGGCGATGGCCTTGCATTATTTCGCCTTCGTTCATCCCGTCGACGTCGCCATTTTTGAAGTCGGGCTCGGCGGCCGGCTCGATTCGACGAACGTCCTCCATCCCCTTGTCTCGGTCATTACCAACGTCGGCCACGATCATATGAACATTTTGGGTTCCACGTTAAAAGAGATCGCCGCGGAAAAGGCGGGGATCATCAAAAACGGGGTGCCCCTGGTCACCGCGGCGCGAGGGGAAGCGTTGGAAACGGTTGCCGGAACGGCCAAAGAGAAGCGCGCTGCGGTCTACCGGCTGGGAAAACAATTTCAATATACGGATCTCGGCCCCGCGGAAAACGGGGAAAGATTTTCGCTGCAGCTGGTCTTTAAGACCTTTCCGGATCTGGAGATCGGCATGTTCGGGCGCCATCAGCTGGAAAATGCTTCCCTCGCCGCGATGGCCGCTTACCTGTTGCAGACCTACTATTCCTTTTTCATCGAAGACGAGCATATTGCCGAAGGTTTGAAGAAAGCGGAATGGAAAGGGAGATTCCAGATCGTCTCCCGGCGCCCCCTGGTGATATTGGACGGGGCCCACAATCCCGAAGGGACAGCGAGTCTGTCAGAAACATTCCAACGGCATTTTCCGGACAAAAAAGCGACCGTCCTCTTTTCCGCTTTAAAAGACAAACCGCTGGCGGAAATGATCGCCATCCTCGATCAATTGGGCGGAAAACTCGTCTTTACCGAATTTTCCCATCCCCGCGGGGAAAGGGCGGAACGGCTGCTTTCCCTTTCCCGCGCCGCCGATAAGCGGGCCGTGAAGGATTGGAAGGGGGAATTGGCGCGGCTGATCGGGGGCTTGACCGGGGAGGAGGCCCTGATCGTGACCGGCTCCTTGTATTTTATCGCGGCCGTCCATCCTGTTGTGCAAAAAATATTAAAATTGTAAAAATAAAATGACAAAAAATCCGGTTTTTGATAAAATATGTTTAATATGAAAGCTGAAAAAATGAGGGATTTGCCAAGTCATGGGAGGGGAGCAATATGGTGATCGGCCGGAAAAAGAAATGGATCATTTGGTTGGCGTGGGCGGTTGTTGTTCCTGCCAGTTTCCTTTACGCCTCCCAGGTTTCTCCCCTGCCATCGAGTTTCAACGCCGGGGACTTTATTATTTTAGTCCTGCTTATGATCCCCGCCGCCTTATTGCCGGTCATTATCAACCAGACGCCGATCTCCTTTACCCAATGGATCGTCCTCGTGGTATTTTTGCAATTCGGCCTGCTGGCGGAAATGATTTTGACCCAGTTCTCCATCCTCATTACCATGATCCGCCTTCGCTTGTCGAGGGACCAATATTTTCGTTTTCCCTTAAATTCCGCCATGTTTTCCGCCGTATCGGTTTTAAGCGGGACGGTCTACTATCTTTTGGGCGGAACCCACAATCCGGGGGCTTCCGTCGACGTTTCATTCTTTTTGCTGGCGTTTGTCTATGTCTTCGCCTATTATCTTTTGAACCAGCTGTTTTTCAATTTCATCCATTCATTTATTTATTCGGTCAAAATTTCATTTTTTTCAAAGGATTTGGTTTGGGAGACCCTTTCCTTGTTCGTCGCCTATCCGATCGGCGTGATCTTATACATTTTGTACAATTCGGCCGGAAACATCAGCGTGCTCCTGGTGGGCATTCCCGTCATCCTGATGCTGCTCGTTTTGCATAACTACAACCGGGCGAGCATCATGAACGAATATTTGCAGAAGGCCGTGGAACTGGGACACCGGCTGACGGAAAAATTAAAATTCGATGAGGTGCTCGAGATTTTCGTTAAAAACGTGCTGAAAATGTTTCCCGCCAATTACTTGTACATTCTGGAAGTCGTGGACGATGAACGGCTGGAATATATCCGCTGCTATGAAAAAGGGGAATTTGCTGAGGTGAAGCCGCCGCCGCTGAAAAAGAACGAAGGGATCGGCGGCCTCGTCTGGTCGGCGAAAAGAGGGATGCTGTTCCATGAAAGAAGGGAATGGCAGCAGATGGAGAAGGAAGGGTTTCCCGATGACCTGGAAAGCCTTCTCGCCGTTCCCATGATGAAAAACAATCGCGTCACCGGCGTGATCCTTTTGGGATCGAAGAGGAAAAGGGTATATGACAAGTTTCAACTGGCCATTTTCGACATCCTCTGCTCCTATTTGGCCATCTCGCTGGATAACGCCAAACATTACGAGAAGACAAAGGATGAAAGCATCAGATGCCCGTTGACGAAACTGTACAACGCCCGCTATTTTCACGACAAGCTGGAGGAAATTTTCGAAAAGTTAAGAAACGGGGAGATGCCATCCGTTTCCCTTTTATTGATCGATATCGACCATTTTAAAATGGTCAATGATACTTACGGGCATCAAAGCGGAAATGAAATATTGTGCCAAATGGCGGATCTGCTGAAATCGATCATCCAATCGAAGGGAATCGTGGCAAGATACGGCGGGGAGGAGTTTGCGGTCATCCTGCCCGGCTACAAGAAGGAAGAGGCCAGTTCCTTTGCCGAATACATCCGCAAGACGATCGAGAGCCGTTCCTTCGTCATGTACAACGATCTGGCGGAAGTCAGGCGGAAATTGAGCGTGCGCGTTACCGTGAGCATCGGCGTTTCAGCCGCCCCCGCGGATACGGACGAACCGATGGCCCTGCTGCGCTGCGCGGACCGGGCCCTGTATATCGGCGCAAAGCGGGTCGGCCGCAATAAAGTGGCCAAATACGTGATTTAGCTTACGGGGAGGGGGGTGCCGGATTTCTCCGCCGTGGAGAAGACGGCAGGAAGACGGCCATCGTTTCTCTCGGCTGTCCGGAATGATGGCGCCGGGAAGCTACGGTTCCCCCCGTGGATTGCGGACCGGGCAACGGAAACCGGCGGCTATTCTTTTTCCAGCAGGCTCGGAAAAATACAGATCGCCATGCACCGGAGTTTATTCTTCCGGCGCATGGCGATTTTTTGTCCTGAGCGCGAAGGATTTTCTTCTTCGGCGCCGTCGGGCCGTTCGCCGCGCTGAATCCGCTGGCCGGATCCCGAGAAGGATTTTTCCTCTTCGGCAGTCCGGGACCGGCTGACTATTCCCCCGGCTTCCGGTCGAGGAGGATCGGAAAGTCCACGTCCGTGATGACCGGCTCCTGGGATTTGATGTCGGAGTAAGTGTTGATGATTTCCGGATCGTAGACGATTTGCAGGCGGGACGGCCTCGTCCGCTGGCCTTCGACGCCTTCGTAGTAATCGTTGCTGTATTTCTGAGCATTTTCGAATCTTTGATTGCTCGCCCTGCCGCGGATGGCGTTCAAAACGATCTTGCGCGCCGATATTCCGCCTTCAATCCGGATATTGGATCCGACCCCGTACATTTCCAATTCCTTTTCCGAATAAAAGAATCCTTTGATCTGGCTTGGCTCATCTTGATAGAGACTGTTGTTTTGGATGTTGATTTTTCCGGTGGCGAAGATGATCAATGAACCTTCCCTTCCGTTCTTGTTCAACCCGTTGATCCGGGAATATTCGATGAGGACATCCCCGTCAACGTACATGATGGAGTTGAACTGGGCGTCGGCCCCCCTGATGGTGACATCGCCGTCCACGAAGATGGGGCCGTCGATTTGGATCCGGTCATAATTGTTCGGATTAGAGGATGTGCTTCCGTTCCCGACCGTTAAATCCCCGCCGACATAGGCGCCGTTAAGAAAGGTGGTCTTTCCGAAGTTTTTATAGCTGTTTTTGATCTCGAGATCGCTGTTTGTCGCAAATCTTCCGAAGGTGTTATTTCCGTTGAACAGACAAGTATTGGTGATGATCCAATTGCAATCCGCATAGATTTTTTTATCCGGATAAGATTCATTTTCGAAAGGCACGAAGGGCAGCCATTTTCTTATGACCGTTACCCCCGGAGAATTTTTCTCATACTTGAACGCATTCCGCTGCGAAGTGATGGGAATCGGTTCCCGGGACATCGCCCGCCTGACCAGCTTCGGGGCTTCGCCGGGGAAAAAGACGTCTTCGATCCGGTCCGTCTTCTTCGTGAAGCCGGCGCCGAAGTTGACGGTCTTGAGGTATTTATCGTAGTCGCCCGGGGTCTGATTCAAGGCGTAAACCTCCCCTCCCAAGACGAGCTGGGCCCGGTCCTTTCCGTCCGCCGGGCGGGCGCTCGGGTAAAGGGAATTGATCCAATATTCCCGTCCGTCCAAGACGGCCCGGGCCTTATTGCTTATAATAAGATTTCCGTCCACCTTCATGTCGCCGGTGATGGAGACGGCCCCGTGCAGGAACATGTTCCCTTCTCCCGGTTCACAGCCCCCCGTCCCGCCGCATGCCTTATTGGCGCCCAGCGCATATTGCAGCGGCTCCGGAACCGCTTGGGAGCCGACTTCAAAGGTGGCGGTCATCTTCTTTTCCTCGCCGCTGGCGTTTCCGGTGCTGACAAAGGTGACTTTTTTCCGCAGGGGATTCGGTTCGCCGTTTGCATCCGTCACGTCTTCGATTTTTGTGATGCAGGCCGCATATTCGCCGGTCCGGTTCGCTTTCCGGATCCCGCTCCCGTCGCATTTGTAGGCGTTTAACGTTTGATTCAGCCGTTCGATGAATTCCGAACGGGGAAGCCCCTCCTCTCCCAGGGCTTCGTTCAGCTCCCGGTAGATCTGGTTGGTAAGATGGTCGATCCCCTTTGCCGACAGTTCCCTCGCCTGGACGATATTTTCCGATGTTTGGCTGCGCTTGACGCCGCTCAACGTGACGGACAACAGGGACAGGGCCAGGACGGCAAACAGCAAGGAGATGAACACGGTGATCAAGAGCGCATAGCCGTCTTCCCGGCGGAACCGCGCATTCATTTTTCTCCCCCTTTCGTATCGTCGATCAAGCTGAGAATGCTCGTTAATTCCAAATGCTCCTCAAACTTTTTTGATTTCAGGCTCAACGTAATGCGGAATTTTCCGTCGCCCAGGCTTTCGGTCCGCGAATCCTCATCGAGGCGGACGCCGTCGTTCAAAGGCGGGAGCGCGCGGCCGTTCACCACCGCCTTTCCGTCGATGAAACCGGTCTTTTCCCCGTTTTTCTTTTGAAAATAGTAGTTGTTCGTCCCGCTTTCGGGCAAAGCCGTTTTTTCCACTTCGCTCGCCTTTAGGGTGAAGATCCCTTCGATGAAATTCGCCATGATGTAGTCGGCTTCATCCCGCAGTTTCGCCTCTTCCATCGACCGGCCGTACGCCTGGATTCCCCCGTACAGGACGGAAAAGACGACGAGCAGGATCACGGACATCAGCGCCAGGCTGGCGACGGTTTCGATGAGCGTGAGGCCTTCGTTATTTTCCCATCTTTTCCGGATCCTACGGTTCATAGCGGACAAACCCCTCCACCGTCGAAGTGATCCCCTTGTCTTCCAATCGGGCCTGGACGGCAACGTTGATCAGGTTGAGCCTGCGGTCGGACAAATCCTGGTAGACGTAGAGATAGATTTCGTAGGTTTTTCCGTTCACCAAGGGCAAATAAAGGGTTTCGCAGTCCCGGAAGTTTTTAGCCTTGCAAACGTCGTAGGAATACACATACGGGTCGTCTTTCGTTTTCCCTGCATAGGGAGGCGGCGCCGCCGAATCGGGAGGATCGATATAGGATAAGGGATCGGCCTTGACCCGTTCCAGCGTCGCCTTGGCCAAATAGGTGCCGATCAGCTTGTCCTGGCTGGAATGGGCGGCCTTGTTCGTGAACACAAAGAGGTTGAAGAACGTCAACAAGAGCACCGACAGGATGAGGAGGGAGGCGACGACTTCCACGAGGGAGGCTCCGCCGGAATCCTTCATGAAATGATCCATGACTGGCAATCTCCTTTTCTCGGAAAAACAAACTCTTTCTTCGTCCGGTTTGTAAAATATGGCATAAAATTGAAAAATCATCCAAAAAATAAATAAAAAGTCCCAGGAATGCGTTGCTATTCATTATTGTTATCATTAAAATAGTAATAGATTACTATTTTTTGTATTCATTTTCCAATAATATTATAGCTTAAAATAGTTCTTTTTTCCTGTATCCATCGGAAAAAATTCGATGATTTTTTTCTTTAGGGTGGGAATTCCATGAAATGGAGGAAACGGTTTGGAGTCATCATCCTGGCCCTTTTTTTGCTGACGGCGGGCACCGCGCTGGCGAAGTCGGTCTCGGCCGCCGGAAAAATCCCGGCGGGCTCGACCGTCGGCGGGGTCGAAGTGGGCGGGATGGACCTTTCGGAAGCGCAGCGTCTGCTTGCGGAAAAGGCCGCCGAGTGGAAAAGGGAGGGCCGGCTGGTCGTTTCTTTTTCCGGCGATGACCTGGTCATCCCGAATGAAAACGTCGTTTTCGACATTCGGCAGACGATGGAAAATGTAAAACAGCGGATCGAACGGCCCTGGTACAAATTTTTCGGCAAAGGGGAAGAATTCCACATCCCCTTCGTCGTGGAGATCCAAATGGAAAAGGAAGAGCTCGCCGGCTGGCCGCCGGCGGTTGACGCGGAAAAAACGTTGGCCCTGGCCGAAGAACAGGCCGGCGTGCTGGGGGACAAAACCATTCGGGCCGTAATGAATGAAAAAGCGGAAACGAAGACCGTCGCCTCCGCGCGGTGGGATGTCCCGGAGGAGTTTTTTCTGGAAAAATGGGTGAATAAACTGAACGGTTTAGAAATCGGGCCGAAAGAAAAATTTTCCTTTAACGAGAACCTCATGAAAAAGGTCCCCGCGGCGAACGCGAAAGAAGGAAGCTATTTGGCTACGATGATGTACGCCCTGTTTTTAGAGACCAATGTGGAAATCCTGGAAAGGCATCCCCACCGGACATTCCCCGATTATGCGGAACCGGGGATCGACGCCTATGTGGACGAATCATTGCAAAAAGATTTCATCGTCTATAATCCCAATGATTTTTCCTATACCTTACGGGCGGAGCTTTCGGGACCGAAGCTGACCTTGTCCCTTCTTTCCGTCGAGCAGCCGGCGGTTTACGAATGGGAAACGGAGAAGGAGGTTTTGCCGTTCCGGACCGTTTACCGCTACAGCAAGGATCTGCATCCGGGGGAGGAAATCACGGTTCAGAAGGGGCAAAACGGGGCCCGGATCATCGTCAACCGCCTGTGGAAAACGCCCGACGGGGAAACGCTCAAAACCGAGCGGATCAGCCGGGATTATTATCCCCCCGTGCCGGAAATTATCTTGCGTCCGGCTTCGGACCTGAACGAAACAAGCGGTGAGGAGGCCGAACCGGCCGGCGAACCGCAGGGGAACGGCGGACCGGAAGGAAATCAGGCGCCCGAAGCGGAAGGAACCGGCGGTGAAACGGGGACGAGCGCCCCGGAGGGAAATGAAACGGCGGACCAAGCCCCGGACGGCAAGACCGGCGATGCGGCCGGAGAGGAGCCTTTGTATGAGGATCCAAACTATGTGAAATAAAAGGCGGACGGCCGGAACGCCGGCATCCGCCGGCTTAAAGACGCGAATGATGCCAATGGAAACGCGGTGAAACCGATGTTGAGAAAACGTTTGGGCGATCTGTTGATCGAAGCGGGACTGATCACGGAAGAACAATTGAATCACGCCTTGAAGAACAAATCTCCCGATGAAAAGCTGGGCGACGCCCTCCTCCGCGAGGGGTTCATTACGGAACAGCAGCTGATCGAGGTACTGGAATTCCAGCTGGGCATTCCCCATATCAATGTCAGCCAGTTTCCCATCGATCAGGATCTCATCCAGCTCGTCCCGAAGGAATTGGCCAAGCGGCACAACGCCCTGCCGATCCGGAAGGAAAGGAACAAGCTGTTCGTCGCCATGTCCGATCCGCTGGATTATTTTGCCATCGAGGAGTTGCGGATGGCCACCGGCTGCCAAATTGAACCCGGGATCGCGGCGAAAGACGAGCTGTTCCGCGCGATTACCAAGTATTACGATCTCCAGGAATCGATGGAAGAAGCGATCAATGATCTGACGCCGGAGGAGAATTTGGATGAAGTCCGGATTACCGATGAAGATTCCCCGGTGGTCCGGCTCGTCAACCAAATCATTGCCAACGCCGTCGCCCAACGGGCGAGCGACATCCACTTGGACCCGCAGGAGACGGAAGTGCGGGTCCGCTACCGGGTGGACGGGATGGTCCGTTTGGAGCGGACGCTGCCGAAGCATCTGCAAAATATGATCACCGCCCGGATCAAGATCATGGCCGATCTGAACATTACCGAAAACCGGATCCCCCAGGACGGGAGGATCAAGACGACCGTCAACTTCAAGCCGATCGACATCCGGGTCTCGACGCTGCCGACGATATACGGCGAAAAGGTGGTCATGCGCATCCTCGACTTGAGCAGCGCCTTGAACCGGCTCGATAAATTGGGTTTCGCCCCGGAAAATTTGGCCCTTTTCCGGAAAATGATCGAAAGGCCGAACGGCATCGTGCTCATCACCGGGCCGACCGGATCGGGAAAGTCTTCCACCCTGTACGCGGCACTCAACCATCTGAACCGGGAAGAAGTGAACATCATCACGATCGAAGATCCGGTGGAATACCAATTGGATGGCATCAATCAAATGCAGGTCAACGAAGACATCGGCTTGACCTTCGCCAGCGGCCTGCGTTCGATCCTGCGCCAGGACCCGGACATTATCATGATCGGGGAAATCCGCGACGTGGAAACGGCGCAAATCTCCATCCGCGCCTCCTTGACCGGCCACCTCGTCCTGAGCACGCTGCATACGAACAGCGCGATCGCCACCATCACCCGCTTGAATGATATGGGGATCGAGCCCTTCTTGGTCGCCGCCTCCTTGGCCGGGGTGGTCAGCCAGAGGCTGGTCCGGAAGGTGTGCCGGGACTGCGGGGAAACGGTCGAGGCGACGGAACGGGAAAGGCGGATCTTTTCCGAAAGAGGGATCGAAATTGAGCGGATCAGGCGGGGAAAAGGCTGCCCGAGCTGCAACATGACCGGATACCGGGGACGGATCGCCATCCATGAGCTGCTTTACGTGGATGAGGAAATCCGGAAGTTCATTTTGCGGGAGGCCGATTCGGCGGAAATCCGCCAATATTTGCGGGAGAAGGGCATGAAGTTCCTGATCGACGACGGATTGATGAAGGTGAAGGAAGGCTTGACGACGACGGAAGAAGTCCTGCGGACGGTAACGATCGAATAGGAGCGGAACATCATGGCGTACCATATCTTGGATTTGCTGAGAAAGGCTTATGAGGAAAAAGCGTCGGATCTTCATCTGACCGTCGGTTCGCGGCCGATCCTCCGCGTCCACGGCCAATTGCGGGCCTTCGGGACCGAAGCCCTGACCCCTTTCGATACGGAGGAAATGGCGCGGCGTTTGGTTCCCGACGACCGGTGGGAAACCTTTCTGACCGAGCGGGAGATGGATTTGAATTTTCAGCTGGATGATGCGTGCCGCTTTCGGATCAATGTGTTCCATCAGCAAAATTACATCAGCCTCGCGATCCGGATGATCCCGACAAAGATCCCCACTTTGGAACAGTTGAACATGCCGCCGGTCATCGAAAAATTGTTGGTCAAACCCCAAGGGCTGATTTTGGTGACGGGACCGACCGGGTCGGGAAAATCGACGACTTTGGCGGCGATGATCGATTACATAAACGGGCGTTTTGCCAAACATATCATCACCCTGGAAGACCCGATCGAATATGTCCACGAACATAAGCGTTCGATCATCAACCAACGGGAGGTCGGCAAGGATACGAAAAACTTTGCCAGCGGGCTCCGGGCCGCCCTCCGCCAGGATCCCGACGTCATTTTGGTGGGGGAAATGCGGGATTTGGAGACGATCGCAACGGCGGTCACCGCCGCGGAAACGGGCCACCTCGTTTTGGCCACCCTGCATACGGTGAGCGCCGCCCAAACGATCGACCGCATCATCGACGTGTTCCCTCCCCATCAGCAGGGACAGATCCGGCTGCAGCTGGCGTCGGTCCTGCAGGGGGTCATCTCCCAGCGGTTGCTGCCGAAAAGGGGGTTGGACGGCCGGATCGCGGCGACGGAAATCTTGGTCAATTATCCGTCGGTCGCCAATTTGATCCGGAACGGGAAAACCCACCAAATCCCGAACATCTTGCAGACGGGCAAAGCCCTCGGCATGCACACGCTGGAAATGTCGGTCCAATCCCTCCTTTCCAAAGGGGAGATCTCCGAGGAGACCGCAAAAGTCTACATCGGTGCAGGTGAATGATCGTGGCCGTTTACAAATATGTGGGCAGAACAAAAAAGGGGATGATGAAGAAGGGGACGATCGAAGCCGCGAACAAAAACCAGGCGATCAGCCGGCTCGTGGAGCAGGGCATCCGGCCGCGGGAAGTGACGGAAGCGAAGGGGCTGCTGTACCGGGAAGTGACGCTCGGGAGGCCGGTCAAACATCAGCACTTCGTCATCTATTGCCGCCAATTCGCCACCCTGATCCGGGCCGGGATCCCGATCGTGAAGGCGACGAATATTTTGGCCCGGCAGACGGAAAGCAAGCATTTGCGGAAGGTGCTGCTGCAGATCGAGGACGAACTGCGGTCCGGCCGCTCCTTTTCGGAGGCGGCGGAAAAGCATGCGAAGGTCTTTCCGCCGATGTTCACGAACATGATCCGGGCCGGGGAGGCGACCGGCAGCCTGGATGAAACCTTGGACCGGCTCGCCGCCCACTTCGAAAAGCAGTATTATACGGCGAAAAAAATCCAATCCGCCTTGACCTATCCGGTTTCGATCCTCATCATCATGATTTTCGTCGTCGTATTTCTCATGATTTTCATCGTGCCGCGGTTTACCGACATGTTCCGGCAGTTCGGCGCCGAACTGCCGCCGGTGACGAAAATGGTGATGGGAATGAGCCATGCCGTCGCCAATTACTGGTGGATCGGGCTGCTCGTGCTCCTTGCGGCAGCCGCGCTGTTCGGCTATTTCATGAAAAACAGCAAAAAATTCCATTACGGCGTCCATTGGTTCCTGCTTAGGATGCCGGTTTTCGGGAATTTGCTGCAAAAGGCGGCCATCGGCAGGACGGCCCGGACCCTGTCGTCCCTCGTTTCCAGTTCCGTCCCGATCTTGGAGGCCTTGACGATCACGGAAAGGGTCGCCGGAAATCCGGTGATCGGAAAAGTCATTTTGGAAGCGCGGGAAAGCCTGGCGAAGGGGAATCGGCTATCGGAACCTTTCGAAAAAAGCTGGGTGATGCCGCCGCTCGTGACCCAGATGATCGCCGTGGGCGAGCAGTCCGGTTCCCTTGACTTCATGTTGGGCAAGATCGCCGATTTTTACGAAGCGGAAGTCGACCGCACCGTCGATACGTTAAAATCCCTGATCGAGCCGGTGATGATCATCCTGCTCGCCGGCGTCGTCGGCACGATCGTCGCATCGATTATCATTCCCCTGTTCTCCATCTATCAGCAAGTGTTATAGAAAAAAAATTTCCCTTCGGGGGGTGGTCCGACGGAAAAAAAGCCAGTCGTTCCTGAAATTTGGAACAGGAAAAAATCATGATATGAGGAGGAAATGATATGATTCAAAAATGGAAGAAGCTGAAGAAGAACGAAAAAGGGTTGACGCTGATCGAGCTCCTGGCCGTGCTCGTCATTTTGGGCATCATCGCGGCGATTGTCATTCCGCTGATTGCAAATGTCATTAGCGATTCGCGGGATAAAGCGATTTTGGCGGATGCTTCGAACATTATTTCTGCCGCAAAACTTGCTCACGCTAACGGAGAAGGGACAGAGGATAATACTGCAGGAACAATAACTTTTAATAAGGACATATTAAGTAAATATATGGATAAAAAGGTTAAACTAGCAAACGATGATAAGGTAACTTATACAAAAAGCAGTGGAGAATGGACGATAAAATATAGTAATCTTAAAAAAATTAAAAATGAAGATCTTAAAACCGGTTTAGGGATTAGTAATAATGATGATGAAACTACGGATGATCTGATTAATGACTACTTAGATGACAATGCTTTTACCAAATAAAGGAAATAATGGTGGTGGAGGAGGGGAATAATACACGAACCCTAACTATCCTATAATTCTTGCTTTATTTCAACATTCTCAACAACCCCAGGCGCTCCCCGGCGCCTGGCCCCTCTCATTTTTTTCGGGAAGGGGCCAAGCTTTGGCCTTTTCCCGAGGAAAATGAACGGTTCCCCCGGCGGAACCGGTTTTCATTTCGGCACAGGACGGTGAACCAGCCATGATCTTGAAAAAGAAAACCGTGAACCTGATCGTTGACGATTATGCCATCCGATGCGCGGAACAAAGGGGTTCCGGGCTCGAAGAGATCACCTTGATGGAAAAACCGGTCCCGGAAGGGATGGTGGAACAGGGCCGGATCGCCGACGAGATCGCCTTCTATGAATTTTTCAAAGGGACGGTCCAGGAATGGGGGATCAAACGGAGGAAGGTCCGTTTCTGCGTCCCGGATTCCCTTGTGAGCATGAAAAAGGAGACGGTGCCCGAACATGTGAAAGAGAATGAACTTAAGGCCTATTTCCATATGGAGATCGGGAACAGCATCTATCTCCCCTTTGAAAATCCGGCCTTCGACGTTTGCCTGTTGCCGGAAAGGGACGCGAACGACGGAAAGCGGAAGGCCCTGCTTTTTTCCGTCCCTCTGGAAGAATTGAACAAATACTCGGAGATCTTCATCGACGCGGGATTGAAACCGGTGCAGTGCGATATCCGCTCCCTGTCCGCCTACCGGTATTTTGCCGCCGTCGAGGGGGCGAAGCCGGGGAAAGTCTATTTGTTCCTCGAAGTCAATTTAAATTGGCTCGGGATCACCATTTTTTCCGATGACCTGCCCGAATTTATGCGCTATCAGGATTTGGACATCCCGTTGAAAAACTGGAGATGCGTCCCCGCCGGGGAAAATGCGTTCACTTGGGAATATGCCGGGGATGAAACCTATCTGTCCGGGCTGTTGGAAGACCAGATGGTCGAATTGGAGCGGATCATGAATTTTTACCGTTATTCGATCCATAAAGGGAGGCGAACGGTAACGGGCATCATCCTGTACGGCGACTATCCGGATTTGGCGAAGGTCCGGGAACGGATCGAAGAGAACTTCACCCTTCCCGTCACGATTTTAAACGGCTATGCTTCCCCGGAAAAAATCGCTGCCCTGCCCCGTTCCTTCATTCCCGTCCTGGGGCTGGCCTTGAAAGGGGAGTCGTCATGATACCTGATATCAATCTCTTGCCCGAATTCGAGCGGGAGCGGCCGAAAACGAAGCTCATCTTCCTTCTTTTGGTCCTATTGTGGCTATTGCTCTTTGCCGGGCTGTGCTTGATCTATTGGCAAATGAAAAACGACAATGCCTTCTTGCGGACCGCGGAACAAAATTTAACCATGGAAAAAGCCGCCCTGGAAACGAAGCTGTCGCAAAACGGCCAGCAGGAGGGCCCTTCCCTGGAAAATCTCGTGGCGTACGCGGAGGGCTTAACGGCGCCCGCCTCCCTTTTGATTGAACATTTAAAGGAGCTTTTGCCCGAGAACGGCTATCTCGTTCAGTACAGCTATAATGACGGCCAGCTGACGGTCGTCACGGATTTCGAAACGTTGACGGACCTGTCCGCCTATGTGGAGAAGCTGGGCGTCTCCGAATTCTTTTCCGATGTGAAAGTAAACGAGGTGAGCGCATTCCGGCTGGAAGAAGGCGAGGAGGAGCAGACGGATTTTGCCGTCGTCCCCCGCTATGAAGCGACGATCCAATTGAACGTGAACCGGGGGGCGCTGAAAAAGTCGGGAGGGGAACAGGGTGAATAGTTTTCTGGAAGAAAGGAAAAAACTCGTCTATTTTATCCTCGTCATTCTTTTCTTGCTGCTCGTCCTCCTTTTCGTCCGCTTTATCCTCCCGCTGAAGGAAGAACAGGCGGCGAAGAAGGCGGAGGTAAACCGGCTGGAGCGGGAGATCGGGGCCCTGGAGGACCGGCTGGCCGAGCCGGAGGAAGGTTCCGCCGAAAACGAAGAACAATTGAAAAAACGGATCCCGGATCGGCGGGCGATCGATCAATTGCTCCTTTCCGTGCAGGAGGCGGAATACGCCAGCAATAGCCAGGTGAACTCGATCAGCTTCACCAATTACGACGGGGAGCCCGCAAGCGGCGAAACGGAAACCGCCCCTTCCCCCGGCGGCGGGGATGCGGAAACCGGCGGCAAAACGGAGGAAGGAGGCGCGGCGCAATCCGACGGTTCCGCCGGTGCGGAAGAGACCGCGGAAAGCCCGGAAGAAGGGACGGCGGAACCGGCCGATGGGCCGGCCTCCCTTCCGGACAAGCCGGAGAATTTAAAAACGATCACCTTCACCGTGGACGTCGTTTCCCCGGATTTCGACAGCCTGCTGAAATTTGTGAAGGAATTGGAAAAATTGGAACGAATCCATACAATAGATACGGTCAGTTTTTCCCTGCCGGGGGAAAAGGAGCGGCTGACGGAGGAGGAAGCCGAAACCGTATCCGCGAAGATCCAGGCAACGACGTTTTACTATCAACCTTGAACGAAATCGAGAGAAAAGGTAGGGCCTATGGAGTACATTTACGCAGTTTTCGTCCTGTTGTACGGCATGGTTTTCGGATCCTTTTTCAATGTCGTCGGCATGCGGACGGCCAAAGGGCAATCGGTCATCCGGCCCCGTTCCTCTTGCCCGGCCTGCCGCACCCCGTTGACGTGGAAAGAGCTCGTTCCCCTCTTTTCCTATCTTTTTTTAAGGGGCCGGTGCCGGACATGCGGCGCGAAGATTTCCTTCCTTTATCCCGCAACGGAGCTTTTGACGGGGCTCCTGTTTTCCCTGTCCTACCTGCAATTCGGTTTTTCCTGGGAGTGGCTGCAAGCCCTCGTTTTCCTTTCCTTATTGATGATCGTGACCGTTTCCGACCTGGATTCCATGATCATCCCCAACCGGGTGTTGCTCGTTTTTTCCCTTTTGTTCCTCGTCATCCGGCTGGCCGACCCGCTCGTTCCGTGGTGGGATTCCTTGGCCGGTGCCCTTCTCGGCTTTTCCGTGCTGTATCTGTTGGCCGCCGTCACCCGGGGCGGCATGGGCGGCGGCGATATCAAGCTGTTTTTCGTCCTCGGCCTGTTTCTCGGGACGAAAAAGGTATTGCTCACCCTGTTTTTTGCTTCCTTCCTCGGGACCCTTTTCGGACTGCTGTTGATCGCCTTGAAGAAATTCCGGCGAAAAAAACCGGTGCCCTTTGCCCCCTTTATCGGCGCGGGCGCTTGGATCGCCTATCTTTACGGCGACCGGCTGCTGGCATGGTATTTGTCCACATTTCTACAATGATCAATCCCTGCGGCGAAATTTCCCGAATTCCCCGAAGGACAAGGCGACAAAAGTCTTGTTCTTTTTTTTTCGATCTGTGATAGGATGAAACAAAGCTTCGGAAGGGGAGGCAGGCAGTATGGACAAACTTCCGGAAAAAATCGTCATCAAAATCAACGGGGAAGCAAAAAATGATTCGGAAGGCGGATCCCTTTCCCAAACGCCGGAGAAGGAAATCGCCGCAGGGAAAGCGGAGGCGCCGGCAACGGACGGACGGAAAACAAGAAAAATGCCGCCGGCGATTTGGCGCAATTCTTACCGCCCGAAAAGAAAAACGGGGACGGGCGGCCGGAAAAATGCCCCTTACCCGGCTTTCGCCGCCGTCGGAGCGGCGGTGGCCGCCGGCATTTTGATCGGCTTTTTCCTGCTGAACCTCATGCTCAAGGAAGAGCAGCCGAACCGGGAAAACGCGGCAGCCCCCAAGGAACCGGCGGCGGAGGCGGCGGAAACGGCCGAATTGCCGGAAATGGCCTTCTATATCTTCCAAGCCGGTTATTTTAAAAATGAAGATTCCTTGAACAAGATGGTGGAAGATTTAAAGGGTAAAAATCTGTCGGCAAAAACGGTGAAGGATGCGGACCATTACCGGGTATTCATCGGGGTTGCCGATTCCTTGGAAAGGGGAAAGGAGATGCGGAAAAGCCTCTCCCTTTATTCGGAAACGTGGCCGGCGGAGGTGAAGGCGGGGGAAAAACGGATCGCCCGGCTGACCCGGGAGGAGAAAATCTTTTTGGAAAAGGCGCCGAAGATTTACAAACGGCTGGTGGAAAAAGCGGTGAGCCGGTATTTGAACTCCCCGTCCGCCGTATCCGACGCGGAGATCCTCCGGGACATGGAAGAGATCCGGGCGATGGAATTGAAAAACGAAAAGGTGCTGCGGCTGAGGAATGCCCTTGTGAACGCTTATCAGCAATGGGAAGGGTTCGAAAAAGCGGGGAAGGAAAAAGCGTGGCGGCACATCCAGGAAAACTTGACGGATTTTGTTGAAGCCTATTTTCATCTTTCATGAGGCGGGTTCGGACTTTTCTCCCGGCAGAAGGGCGGGATTTTCCCTTTATTTCCGCGGAAAAATGAAAAGATTTAATGGAGACGTAAAGGAAAAGTAAAATTTGTGTCGTTGTTTGTCGAGGGCGGCTTTGATAGGATTATGTTACGCAATCTTTTTTCGGGAAGATCCGTGAAACGGCGGATCGGCCCGCTGCCGCAAAAGCATCGTTTTCTGTTCATCGGCGGGGCTTAACGCCTTTTTTCTTTGCCATTTTTACCTGAAAAAAACTGTAACACGGAATGCAAAGGGTATAGTAAAATCAAAGGGGAGGGAAGAGCCTATCAAGCAAGCGCTCATGATCCGGGACGTTCCGAAAGAGGAAAGGCCGAGGGAGCGATTTATCCGGTACGGCCCGAAAAGTTTATCGAATCAGGAATTATTGGCGATTCTCCTCAGAACCGGAACAAGATCCGAATCGGTGCTTCAGCTTGCCCAGCGGCTCCTGATTCGCTTCGAAGGCTTGCATCTCCTGAAAGATGCCACCCTGGAAGAATTGACAAAAATTGAAGGGATCGGAGAAGCGAAGGCGATCCAGATTTTGGCCGCCATCGAACTGGGGAGAAGGATCGGCAATATCGCCCAGCAGGAGCGGTACGTGATTCGTTCCCCCGAAGACGGGGCAAGATATTTAATGGAAGAGATGCGTTTTCTCACCCAGGAACATTTTGTCTGCCTGTATTTGAACACGAAAAACCAGGTGATCCACAAGCAGACGGTATTCATCGGCAGCTTGAACGCCTCCATCGTCCATCCCCGGGAAATTTTTAAAGAGGGATTGAAGCGGTCCGCCGCCTCCATCATCTGTTTCCACAATCATCCGAGCGGGGATCCCACGCCCAGCCGCGAGGATATCGACGTCACGAAAAGGCTGAAGGAATGCGGGAAGATCCTCGGCATCGAATTGCTGGACCATATCATCATCGGCGACAGAAAATATATCAGCTTGAAAGAAAAAGGCTACTTGTAACACTAGGATTTTTGGCAAGTCTCATGTATAATAATTATTATGGATTTTTCATCTTTTTGACCGAAACAGGAATACTTTTTCCCAAAAGCGCAAATGCAGTCAGAAAGCGTGCATCATGAGAAAATTGGATCGGAAAGGGAGATACGGACAATGTTCGGATTAGGCACCAAAGATTTGGGAATCGATTTGGGAACAGCCAATACCCTCGTCTATATAAAAGGGAAAGGAATTGTCGTGAGGGAGCCCTCCGTCGTGGCCATCCAAACGGATACGAAGCAGATCGTCGCCGTCGGGAACGATGCGAAAAACATGATCGGCAGAACCCCGGGGAACGTGGTCGCATTAAGGCCGATGAAGGACGGGGTGATCGCCGACTATGAAACGACGGCGAAGATGATGAAGTATTTCATCAACCGGGCGTTGAAAGGGAAGAACGGTTTTGGCCGCAAACCGTACGTGATGGTGTGCGTTCCTTCGGGAATCACCGCCGTGGAAGAGCGGGCGGTGATCGATGCGACCCGCCAGGCCGGGGCGCGGGATGCTTACACGATCGAGGAACCCTTTGCCGCCGCCATCGGGGCGGACCTGCCCGTCTGGGAGCCGACCGGGAGCATGATTGTGGACATCGGGGGAGGCACGACGGAAGTAGCCATCATCTCCCTCGGGGGGATCGTCACGAGCCAGTCGATCCGCGTCGCCGGCGACGAAATGGACGAGGCGATCATCAATTACATCCGGAAAAATTACAATTTGCTGATCGGTGACCGTACGGCGGAGACGATCAAATTGGAGATCGGTTCGGCAGGCATGCCCGAAGGCATCGGAAGCATGGAGATCCGCGGCCGGGATCTCGTCACCGGCCTTCCGAAAACGATCGAAATCACGGCCGAGGAGATCGCCCAAGCCCTCCATGATACGGTGTACGCCATCGTGGAAACGGTCAAGCTGACGCTGGAAAAGACGCCGCCCGAATTGGCGGCCGACATCATGGACCGGGGCATCGTTTTGACCGGGGGAGGCGCCCTGTTGAGAAATTTGGATAAAGTGATCAGCGATGAAACGAAGATGCCGGTTTTAATTGCGGAAAATCCGCTGGATTCGGTGGCCATCGGCACCGGGAAGGCCCTCGAAAATATCGACCTGTTCAAAAACAAGGTCAGAAACTCGCGGTGATGCAATTAAGAGGTGTACATCATGCCGCAATTTTTCACAAATAAGCGCTTGATCCTTTTATTTGTCGGGATTATTTTACTCGTGGCGTTGATCGGTTTTTCGCTGAGGGAGAGGGATCATCTGTCATGGCCTGAGCAGTTTGTAAAAGACACTGCCGGCTTTGTGCAATATCTCGTAGCAAAGCCCGCACATTCGGTTGCGGGTTTTTTTGAAAACATCCGGGACATTCAAAACACCTACAAAGAAAACGAAGTCCTGAAAAAACATCTTGAAGAATATGCCCAACTGAAGGTGGAAAACGACCGGCTGAAAAAGGAAAACGAAGAGCTGAAGGCGATCTTGGAAACGGAGAAGGATCTCTCTTCCGTAAAGACCATCCACGCTTCCGTCATCGCCCGGAATCCCGAACGTTGGAACGAAAGCCTCATCATCAACAAGGGGGAAGTCCACGGGATCAAAAAGGATATGGCCGTCGTCACCGCGGGAGGCATGATCGGAAAGATTTCCAGCACCGGCAAAACCACGTCGACGGTCCAGCTTTTGACGACCCTTGACCGGACGAACCGGATCCACGTCGCCATTCAAGGGAAGAAGGATGTTTACGGTCTGGTGGGAGGCTATGACGAAGAGACGCAAATGCTTCTCGTCAAGGAAATCCCCAAGGATAAAAAAGTGAAAAAAGGGCAGAAGGTGATCACCTCCGGATTTGGCGGGGTATTTCCGAAAGGCCTTTACATAGGGGTTTTGGAAAAGGTCGAACCGGACCAATACGGCTTGACGCAAACCGGGTACATAAAACCCGCGGCCAATTTTTACAATATCGAAAATGTGCTCGTCGTTGAGCGGCTCATGGAGATGCCCGACAACGAAGAAGACCGGGTGGACGGATCATGAAGAAATGGCTGATCGTTCTGGTTGCCTGCCTGCTGTTTGCCGTTGACGGAAATTTTGCCAACTTTTTCCCTGGCCATCTGTTTTCCGCATACGGACTGGCTGCCCCCCGGTTTTTATTCGTTTTTATCCTGCTTGTCGCCATCTATTACGATGCGAAAACGGCCCTGGTTTACGCTGCCGTTTTCGGGCTGATCACCGATTTCGTGTTCACGGAAATTTACGGGATCTACCTGTTCTGGTATCCCGCGGCCGTTTATCTCGTTTCCAAAATCATGAAAGTCCTCCATTCCAATTGGTTCATCGTCATGGTCGTTACCCTTTTTGCCATTTCCGTTCTCGAAGGAGGCCTTTATTTGTTTTACTCCATCCTGACCCCGCTTTCCTTTTCGGCGGAAGAATTTTTCCGGTACCGATTTTTCCCCACCTTATACGTGAATCTCGTTTTCTATTTGGTTGCCGCTTTTCCGCTTCGGAAAGGATTGTCGGTGTTAAAAAGGGAAAAGGATGAGGAAAGAAGCATTTTTGATGCCTAGTTTCGCGCACGCTGGCTGCCTTTCCCCCGGGAAAGGAGGAAAATCCGGTTTCGCCGGTTCCCGTCCCTTTCATTTTCTGTTTTTTGGCGGCTTTTCCGAATCCCGCAGGAGGAAGGCGCGGCAGGGCCTTTTCATGGTTTCCGGCCGGACGGGGGCAGAGCTCCTTTCCGGACGGCGGAAGGATGATGAAGAGGGCTGCCATTCGAGGTTTTTTGCGGCAATTGTGGCAAGGAAAAGAGGATTCACCCCGGCTTTTGTTGAAATTTATTTTGTTGAGGTGAACTTCTAGCATGATCAAATCGCAGAATGTGATGATAAAGGGGACAAAAGACGGGATTCTTTTGCGCTTGGACGATTCCTGTTCCTTTCAGGATCTGATGCGCGAACTGGAAGCGAAGCTTTCCTTCCAAAGATGGGAAGAGGAAGAGTCCCATAAGATCAGCGTGCGCGTCCACACGGGGAACCGGTATTTGTCGGAGGATCAGAGGGAAGAGCTGGAGAAACTGATCCGCAGCGCCAAACATTTGATCATCGAATCGATCGAATCCGACGTCATGCTGAAATCCGAATGGGAAAGAAAAAAAAGGGAGTCGGAGATCAGCCTCGTGAACAAAATCGTCCGTTCGGGGCAGATTTTGGAAACGCCCGGGGATCTTCTCCTGGTTGGCGATGTCAATCCCGGCGGCGTCGTCCGCGCCGGTGGAAATATTTTTATTCTCGGGGCATTGAGCGGAACCGCCCATGCGGGCTGCTACGGAAACAGCGAGGCGGTGATTTGCGCCGCAAAGATGAATCCGTCCCAACTGCGGATTTCCGAATATGTTTCGCTCGCTTCCGACCTTGCGGGGGAACACGGCCGCGAAACGGCATGCGCCTTTCTCGGTCCGGACAACGAGATCGTGATCGAAGGTCTGCACGCGTTAAAGGGTGTACGGCCGCAATTGAACCGTTTTATGGAAGGGGGATTCTAATCGTGGGTGAGGCGATTGTGATTACTTCCGGAAAAGGCGGCGTCGGAAAGACGACAACTTCGGCCAATATCGGAACGGCCTTGGCGCTGCAGGGAAAGAGGGTCTGTCTTGTCGATACGGATATCGGTTTGAGGAATTTGGACGTCGTCATGGGCCTGGAAAACCGGATCATTTACGACTTGGTCGACGTGGCGCTGGAGCGCTGCAAACTTCATCAGGCGCTGATCAAGGATAAGCGCTTCGAAGACAGGCTGTATTTATTGCCCGCGGCCCAGACGAGCGATAAGACCGCCGTAACCCCGCAGCAGATGAAAAAGATCATCCAGGAACTGAAGCGGGATTTCGATTATGTGATTATCGACTGCCCGGCGGGCATCGAACAAGGGTTTAAAAACGCGATATCCGGTGCGGACCAGGCCCTTGTCGTGACGACGCCGGAAGTTTCGTCAGTCCGGGACGCCGACCGGATCATCGGCCTTTTGGAAAAGGAAGAGATTGAACCGCCCAAATTGATCATCAACCGGATCCGCCCCCATATGGTCAAAAACGGGGATATGCTGGACATCGAGGAAATTACGAGCCATCTGGCCATCGATTTGATCGGCATCGTCGCCGATGATGAAGAAGTCATCAAAGCCTCCAACCAGGGGGAACCGATCGCCTTGAATCCCAATTCCAAGGCCGGGATCGCGTACCGGAACATCGCCAGGAGGATCCTGGGCGAATCGGTGCCGCTCCAGTCTTTGGAAAGTGAGAAAACGGGGGTCTTTACAAAAATCAAAAGATTTTTCGGCGTGAAGGCTTAAATTTCCCCGGCTTGCGGCATGGCCGGGAGAACCTGCCTTTTCGCCACGGAAAAGGCGGGCTGCGGCATACCGGTTTCCCGGCCCTTTGCGGCCAGTTTCCGTCGGGTGCCGGTTTGCCGTCCCCGCTTTTTCGGCTTATCCGCGGGAAACGCCCCTTTCCGGATTTGACCGGATGTTCCGGTCTTGGCGGGAAGGGGTTTTTTATTTCCGCCGGCTGGGCAATGTCTTTCCCGTCCTTTGGTTCCCGGTCCCTTGCCGAAGGGGTTTTCCCGCGGCCCGCGGGATTTTTCCTTCTCCGGGAAAACCGGGTTTCGGCCCGATGCCTTTTTCCCCGATTTCGTCATACCCGGAAAGGACAGGTCATACACTGGTATAAAAAACAAAAGGGCTGATTTCCATGGGGAACCGGAGAAAAGAATTGTTGAAAAGGATGGAGAAAAGGCGCCGGGAAATGATGCGCCGGCAAGGAAGAACCGTCGCCCAAATGCCCGTTCCTGATTATGAAGACCCCTTTTTCGCCGGAGGAAAGGAGAAATCCTTCCTGCCCAGAAAGGAAGTTTTTCTGTTTAAAATTTTTGCCTCGGTGCTTCTCGTTTTTTTAACCGCCTTCATCTTCAAGCACCCGTCGGAAAAACTGGAACCGGTCCGCCGCGGGATCGGAAAAGCGATGGAAACGGAATTCCGGTTCGCCGCCGTTTCCCAATGGTACGAAAAAACCTTCGGAAATCCTTTGGCTTTGCTTCCCGACGGGAACGGGAAGAAGGATTCCGCCGGGCAGTACGCCCTTCCGGCCAGCGCGCGGATCGTCGAAGGGTTTCAGCAAGATAACCGGGGTGTGATCATCCGGACGGAAAAGGAAACGCCGGTGGAGGCGATCAAAAAAGGGGTCGTCATCTTTACCGGAGAAAAGGACAACCTCGGAAAGACGGTGATCGTCCAGCATCCCGACAATACGGAAAGCTGGTACGGGCACCTGGGTGAGATTTCCGTGCGGATCTATGAAGAGGTGGAGGCGGGGGAGGCGGTCGGCGCCGTCTCCGCCGCGGAGAATGAAGACTCGGGCGAATTCTACTTCGCCCTGAAAAAGGGCGAGCAATTCATCGACCCGATCCAGGTGATCAAATTTGAGTAAAATCCTCCCCCTTTTCATGAAAGTGAAGATCCACCCGCTCTTTTGGCTGGTGGCCGTCCCTGCGGCCTTGACCGCCCGTTTTTACGAATTGATCCTCCTTTTCCTCCTCGTTTTTATCCATGAATGGGGCCACGCGTTGGCGGCCTCTTTTTTTTCCTGGCGGGTGAAGGCGATCCTGATCCTCCCCTTCGGGGGGTTGGTGGAAACCGATGAATTCGGGGGCCGCCCGATCCGCCAGGAAGCTTTGGTGGCCTTGGCGGGCCCGCTGCAGCACCTATGGCTGGGCGGCCTCTTTCTCGTGCTCCACCGTTTCTCCCTGTTGTCCGATGCCGACCATGCGCTGCTGCAAAAATACAATTGGATGATTTTCTTTTTCAATTGTCTGCCGGTATATCCGCTGGACGGGGGGAAGATCTTCTACCTGGCCGCCGCCCTCGTTTCCCCGTTTTTTACGGCGTTCAAGCGAACGCTCGTCTCTTCCTTCGTGATTTTGACCATCCTTTTTGCCGCCATGCTCTTTTTTGCCCCGTACCATTTCAACGGCTGGGTCATCGCCCTTTTTTTGTACGCCGTCCTGTGGAGAACTTGGAAAAATCGGAATTACATATTCCTGCGGTTTTTGCTGGCGAAATATGCCGGGGCAGACGGGGCGAAGATCGGGCGTGAAAAGGGGATCACCGCAAAGGCCAGCGAAAACATGCGGGCCGTGCTGGAAAAATTCCATCTCGGTTTCCGCCATACGGTCATTGTGAAAGGAAACGGCGAAGTGCTCGGCACTTTTGGAGAAAGGGAGCTGCTCGAGGCGTTTTTTACCGGCCCTTTTCGAAAGACGTTGAAAGATATGCTAAAATAGAAAGAAATTCCTGCTAAAGGTTGGTAATCATGCATCGGCTGATCATCAATGCCAATGGAAAGGAACGGCGTTTTGCCGTCCTCGAGGAAAACCGGATGACGGACTATTTTATGGACCGTGTTTCCCGGCAGTCGAAAATCGGAAACTTGTATTTGGGGATCGTGGACCGGGTGCTTCCCGGCATGGACGGCGCCTTCGTCCGGATCGGAAACAAAGAGAAGGGCTTCCTTTCCCGCGAAATGATCCCTTCCTACATCCGGGACGAGCGTGAAGACAAGAAGGAAAGGCCCTTGTCCTCCTATATTCGCCAGGGGGAAAAGCTCATCGTGCAGGTGAAGAAGGATGAGACGGGCTCCAAATATTGCCGTTTGACCGGCCTTTTGGAACTTTCCGGCCGCCTGCTCGTTTATCTGCCCGAGAGCGGCTATATCGCCGCGTCCAAAAAAATGGCCGAGGAGGAACGGAAGAAATGGAAGCGATGGTCCCAAACCCGGCTGAAGGAGGGGGAAGGGCTCATTATCCGCACCGCCGCCGAGGGGACGAAGGAGGAAGAAATGGATGCGGAACTGGAGGCGCTGCGGGACAAATACGAGGAATTGAAAAGGCGTTCC
The DNA here is from genome assembly GCF_000383875.1 of Caldibacillus debilis DSM 16016. Lineage (NCBI taxonomy): Bacteria > Bacillati > Bacillota > Bacilli > Caryophanales > Bacillaceae > Caldibacillus > Caldibacillus debilis. The sequence goes on from NZ_KB912880.1 coordinate 130,730, forward strand.
CGGCGGGTCAAAGCGCCGTCGCTCCTCATGGGGCAGGACGCCTTTTTGGAAAATATCATCCGCAAGGCGGAGAAGTGGGAGGTCGGCGAAATCATCGCCGATGACAGGGAATTGATCCTGGCGCTGCAAAAGCGGCTGAAGGATATCCCCGTCCATTTTTACGGCGGAAAAGAAAATATTTTTTCCCATTTTCAGTTGGACGGGGAATTGGAGAAGCTCGGAAAAAAGGTCATCTGGCTGAAAAACGGGGCCAACATCGTGATCGAAGAAACGGAAAGCGCCACGATCATCGATGTCAATACGGCGAAATTCACGAGCAAGGATCGCCACGGGGAAACAATTTTTGAAACGAACCGGCTGGCCGCCGGGGAAATTGCCAGACAAATCATGCTGCGGAACATCGGCGGCATCATCCTGATCGATTTCATCAATATGGAAAGGGACGAGGAGCGCCGGCGGATCATTGACATTTTGCAGACCGGTTTGGCGCGGGACGATTCCCCGGCAAAAATCTACGGGTTTACCGCCCTCGGGCTTTTGGAAATGGCCCGGAAAAGGACGACCCCTTCCTTGCGGGAGCAGACGGAGGAGAGCTGCCGCCTTTGTGGCGGAACCGGCCGGGTCCGGTCCGCGGAGACGGTTGCCCACCAGCTGGAAAGGGAATTGATGGAATATGCGGGATCGGGGATCGAGGAAGCGGCGGTCGAGGCGACGGAGGACGTGATCCGCTATTGTTTGGCTTCCATCCGCCTGAACGAATCCTTGCCGTTTTCCCTGAATTTCCATCCGGTTCCCGGAGACGCCCCATATTACCGTCTGAAAAGGGTCGGTAAATAAGGCCCGTTCCGGCGCGGCGCAAGCGGGAAATGCAATCGGAAATCCTCCGCTCAAAGATCGTTGGCCGGCTTCGCCGTCAAAACACGGTTATAAACCGGAAGACGGTGCCGGTGAATCATTGTCAGGCACGAAAAGCGGCATAGCAGCGGTGGGTGCGCCCCCCTTTCCTGTCCGCCGTTTACCGCCGGCCCTCTCCCGTTTTTTCTTCCCTCCTTTCCCCGAAACCGTGCCATATGGCCGGAGGGACGACAAAACGGCCGTTATTCATAACTTTTTGCAGGGAAAATCCCCTTCATCAGGGACGAGGGTCCGTTGGGACATTCGTCCGATGGGGACCCGGGAAAATTTTTGCAGGCAAAAAAACCCTCTTCATCCGCTTGCGGTTGACACAAACCTTTTCCTATGTTAAGATGCAAATGTTATGGACGGGAGCACCCGTGCTGCAACCGCGCATGGAAGGTTTTTAAGTTTTGCTTTCGGCAAAACACCTTCCGTGGCGAGTCTGAGTCTGAGGGAGGTGCAAGAAATGTACGCGATTATCGAAACCGGCGGCAAACAATACAAGGTGGAAGAAGGCCGTGAAATCGTCGTGGAAAAATTGGATGCCGGCGAAGGCGAAACGGTCACCTTCGACAAGGTCTTGCTCGTCAAGGGGGATTCCCTCAAAGTGGGCAATCCTTATGTGGAAGGTGCCAAAGTGACCGGCAAGGTGGAAAAACACGGCCGCGCCAAAAAAATCATCGTCTTCAAATACAAACCGAAGAAAAATTACCGCAAAAAACAAGGCCATCGCCAGCCCTTTACGAGAATCCGCATCGAAAAAATCGAGGCGTAAGGCGGCACGCGATGATTAAAGTAACGGTTCATCAATCGGAGAGGGGCGAGATCGCCGCCTTTACCGTGGAAGGGCACGCCAATTTTGCCCGATACGGTTCCGATCTCGTCTGTGCGGGCGTCTCCGCCGTCGTCTTCGGCGCATTGAACGGGATTGTCGAATTGACCGGCGTGGTGCCGAAGGTGGAAGAGGGCGGAGAAGGGGGATATCTCTATTGCGAAATCCCCGGGGATGTTCCGGAAGAAAAACGGCCCGAAGTGGACCTTTTGCTGAAAGCGATGGTCGTCTCATTGCGAACGATCGAAAAGGATTACGGGAAATATATCCGGATTACCTTCCAACGTTAGGAGGTGGCAGTCATGTTTCGATTGGATCTTCAATTCTTCGCGTCCAAAAAAGGTGTCGGCTCCACGAAAAACGGCCGCGACTCCATTTCCAAACGCCTCGGCGCGAAACGGGCGGACGGACAATTCGTAACGAGCGGTTCCATCCTGTACCGCCAACGGGGAACGAAAATCCATCCGGGCTTGAACGTCGGACGCGGCGGCGACGATACCTTGTATGCGAAAGTGGACGGCATCGTCCGTTTTGAACGGATGGGACGCAACCGGAAAAAAGTGAGCGTATATCCGGTGGCAAAAGAAGCGTAACGGATCAAGCGCCGAACTTTCCAGGAAAAACTCTGACCTTCCCAGGTTGGAGTTTTTTCTTTTCCGGGATTCCCCCGTATCCCGCTGGCGGTTCATCCTTCAAAAATCCCGGGAAGGGGCCGCCAAACCGTTCATCCTGCAAATCCCCGCCAAAGGGGGCGGCTTGCCCCTCCATGGTTACCTGCGGCATACTTTGTGGTATACTTTTTGATAACCGATGAAAGGGAAACGGGGGAAGAAATTTTTCATGCAGGAAGAATGGGACGTTGTGGAAATATTAAAGAAGGTGCGCCACGATTCGCTCAACCATATTCAAATTGTCAAAGGGTACCTGGCTTTGGAGAAAATCGATAAGGCGAAAGAAGCATTGGACCATTGGACGGACCGGCTGAGGAAGGAATCGGCGCTTTCCGGGCTGAAAGGGGAGAAATTGTCGGTTTTGCTTTTGACCTACCCTTACCGGCAATGGCCCGTCCGGCTGGAATATGAACTCATCGGCGACGGAAAATCATTAAGGATCGAAGAAGAACGGCTGGCGGAATGGCTGGAAAATTTTTTACGGAAACTGAATCGTTCGGCCTCTTGGGAAAGGGAAAATGTGCTGACTTTGGAAATGCACTTCCGCGAAAAGGAAACCTATTTCTCCTTCCTTTTTAGGGGGAGCTTGAACGACCCCTCCTTTTTGAAGGAAATCGAACAAGCCACGGAAGAACCGCTGTACATCGATCATGCCGAAGACGGAAGAAACCGCTTTTCTTTTGAACTGCGGTGGAATGAGAACGGTAAAGGAAAGGAATGACGGCGATGTTTGTCGATCAGGTGAAAATCTATGTAAAAGGCGGTGACGGAGGAAACGGCATCGTGGCCTTCCGCCGGGAAAAATATGTTCCGAAGGGCGGACCCGCCGGCGGCGACGGGGGCAAGGGCGGAGATGTGGTCTTTGTCGTGGATGAAGGCTTGCGGACCCTCATGGATTTCCGCTATCAGCGGCATTTTAAGGCGCCCAGAGGGGAAAACGGCATGTCGAAGAACATGCACGGAAAAAATGCCGAAGACCTCGTCGTGAAGGTGCCGCCCGGCACGGTCGTCATCGACGACGACACGAAGGAAGTGATCGCCGATTTGACCGAACACGGGCAGCGGGTGGTCGTCGCCAGGGGCGGAAGGGGCGGAAGGGGGAACGCCCGCTTTGCGACGGCGAAAAATCCCGCCCCGGAAATCGCGGAAAAGGGGGAACCGGGTGAGGAACGGTACCTGGTTTTGGAACTGAAGCTGCTGGCGGACGTGGGCCTTGTCGGGTTCCCGAGCGTAGGCAAGTCGACCCTGTTGTCCGTCGTCTCTTCCGCAAAACCGAAGATCGCCGATTATCATTTTACGACCATCGTCCCGAACCTCGGGGTGGTGGAAACGGAAGATCAGCGGAGTTTCGTCATGGCCGACCTCCCCGGCCTCATCAAGGGGGCCCATCAGGGCGCCGGCTTGGGCCTGCAGTTTTTGCGCCACATCGAAAGGACGAAGGTCATCGTCCACGTGATCGATATGGCGGCCGTGGAGGGCCGGGATCCCTATGAGGATTTCCTCACCATCAACGAGGAGTTGGCCCGTTACAAAATGCGCCTGACCGAACGGCCGATGATCATCGCCGCCAACAAGATGGACTTGCCGAATGCGGAAGCGAATTTAAGGGATTTTAAAAAGCGCTTGAAGGAAGATCTTCCCGTTTTCCCGATTTCCGCGGCGACGAAGCAAGGGATCCGGGAGCTGCTGTTCGCCGTCGCCGACCTGCTGGAAAAAACCCCGGAATTCCCCTTGTTGGAAGGGGAGCCTTCCGCGAACCGGGTCGTCTACAAACACCGGCCGGAAGAGGAAGGCTTTACGATCACGAGGGATCCGGACGGCGCCTTCGTCATCAAAGGAAAGAAAATCGAAAAATTGTTTAAAATGACCGATTTCAGCCGGGAAGAGGCCGTCAAGCGGTTTGCCAGACAGCTCCGAAGCATGGGCGTGGACGATGCGTTGAGAAAGAGGGGGGCCAAAGACGGGGACACGGTGCGCCTGCTCGATTACGAATTTGAATTTGTGGAATGACCCGATCGCGCAACGGGATGGGCCTGTTGCGCTTTTTTCATCCGAACGGGCTGCGGCCGAACGAGGCGATGGGCCTGGCGAAGGCAGCCGGATTCGGCAAGCCGGTGAGGGCGGGGAATCGGGAATCGCAATAAGCGGTCCGCCTGCCCTTTAAGGGAGAGGGGTTCCCCTTTCAAGGCCCCCTGGAGCTTCCCTCATAATTTTTTTCCTTCCGTCATAAGTTTTTATGAGAATGGTTAGCAATTCACCCATATTTTCATAAAATATAGGGACATTTACATCAGGAGGGAAGCCCATTGAGAATCCACATCGTCCAGAAAGGGGATACCCTTTGGAAAATCGCCCAAAAATATAATGTTGATTTTGAACAATTGAAACAGCTGAATTCCCATTTGGCCAATCCGGATTATATTTTGCCGGGGATGAAGATCAAAATCCCGGCAAAAAAGGAAACCCATATGCAGAAAAAAGAATATCCGGAAGCGGTGCACCCGTTTAAAGAACATATTCAGCCGGCCCATCCGGTGCAGAAGGAACAGCCGATAAAGGAAGCGCCGAAGAAGGAAATCCCGAAAAAGGAAGCGCCCAAACCGGCTCCGAAACCTTATTATTTCCCCAAACCCCCTTTGACCATTTCGCCGGAAATCGACGTCAATCAATATTATTTGTTCAACATGGCGAATCTGGCCAACCTGAAATTTGAACAGCCGGCGCCCCACGTTCCCCATGTCCCGCCGATGCCGCCCGTTCCTCCAAAGGTGGAGCACAAGGTCAAGGAAAAGCCGGTGGAAAAAGAAAAGAAAAAGGAAGAACCGAAAATGGAGGAGCAGCCGGTATATGTTCCCGCGCCGGTGCCGACCCATTGGTGCGTGCCGGTTACTCCGATATTGCCCGGTTCGGGATTCCCGTGTTTTCCGCAAGGGGGATGGCCCACGGCCGGCTTCGCCTTCCCGGGCGCGTGGCATCCGGCAGGTTACGGCGGCCATCCGATGATGCCCCATCATTGGCCGGGTGGCGAAGGCCAGGAGCAGGAAATGCAAGTTTCTCCCGGATTGCCTACGGAAGAATACACCGACCAGACGTTTCCGTTCCTGCCGCACATGGAATCCTTGGACGCTTTCCACGGCGGCGGTCCCGGCATGACCGAGGGGAAAGTGCAGGCGGCCGAGAAAGGAATGCCGCAGCCTTTTGCACCCGCTGCACTGCCGCATATGGTGCAACCCGGCTATTATCCGGGCTTTCCGGCTTCGTTCCCGGGGGCATCCGATTGCGGCTGCGGCGGATCCGGTGGAACGGCCGGCGTCCAAGCCCCCTACGGCGGAACCTTCGGGCAGCCACCCTTTTTTGCCGGCCCCTATGGCCAACCGATGACCCAAGGGAGCGTTTCGCCAAGCGACGGCTCCCAATGGCAGCAAACGGGAGCCATGCCCTATCCGGCGGGATGGGGCGGACCGCAAGCGGGAGGAATCTCCGGCCCGCCTCCGTTCATGCCGGCGGGCGCGCCCTACGGAGCGGATCCCTTCGGCGGATATTACGGCCCCGAAGCTATCGATCCGGACGATTATATGGCAAAACCGTGGCATCCCGCCCATTATCCGCCGCGGGAGGATGAAGGGGAAGAAAACTGAAGGAGACGGTCGATCTGATCGTCTCTTTTTCCTGTTTTTTGGAGGACCTCTGCCCCAAAAGATGGAAATTTTCCGGCTGGGACAAGCGGAACGGAAGGATTTTACAGGTTTCCGTGCGTGAGGGCGGCGTCCATCCGTGATGAAATTTCTCTGGCGATTCAGGAAGCCTTGCCCCGCCCGGGCCCTTCCTTTAAAGTTTCGAAAAAACGGAAAAGGCCGGCCGCCGAACCGTCCTTTTCTGCGGCCAACCGCCCCTTTCCCTTTCCCATCCTGTTTATTTTCCGGCCGCACATTCCGTGTTATAATTATAAGGCTGAAAAGGCAACCGCTCTTATTTCCTTCCTTTCTTGAAAATCTTGCTTGAGAGGAGATTTCAATATGGCAGGACATTCCAAATGGAAAAATATTCAGAGGAGAAAAAACGCCCAGGATGCCAAAAAGGGAAAACAATTCATGAAATTGGCGAAGGAGATTTACGTGGCGGCAAAGGCCGGCGGAGGGGATCCCGCGGCCAACCCGGCCCTTCGGCTCGTCCTTGAAAAAGCGAAAAACGCCAACATGCCCAATGAAAATATTCAGCGGGCGATCAACAAGGCGACGGGAAACCAATCCGCCGACCATTATGAAGAAATCGTCTACGAAGGATATGGCCCCGGCGGCGTCGCCGTTATGGTCACCAGCCTGACGGATAATAAAAACCGTACCGCCGCCTCCGTCCGTCACGCCTTTGCGAAAAACGGCGGGAATTTGGGCGAAGACGGCTGCGTGTCCTACCTGTTCGATAAGAAGGGGTATTTGGTCATCGACCGGAGCCAACACCCGGTCGATGAGGATACGATGCTTCTGGAGGCCATCGAAGCCGGGGCGGAAGAAATGGAAACGGAAGAAGAAGTGTTCGAAATCTATACCGAACCGGATCAATTCATGGCCGTAAAAGAGGCGTTGGAACAAAAGGGCTATTCTTTCGTCAACGCCGAGATTACCATGGTTCCGCAGACCTATGTCTCTTTGGACGGGGAACAGGCGGAAAAGATGGAAAGGCTTTTGGATATGCTGGAAGATAACGATGATGTGCAAAACGTCTACCATAACTGGGAAGAATAAGGGGAAAGGGCGGGTGTTCGCCGTCCCGCGCTTTCGCGGCAGGGACCCCGCTCCGTTTCTCTTTCTTCCGCACGAGGTTTTCCGGACGGTTCGGGCACCCTTTCATTCGGGTCGTGGGGCTTGTAAAGTGAGATACAGGAAGCTGAAGCGGCTGGCATGTTCCATTTCATCGGTCATGGCGAGAAAAAAGGTGTCTTTGATGAGGGCGTCCGTCGTGGAAAGCTGCACGTCCCGGTAGGCTTCTGCCGCCTCCAGCTCGTCTTTGTAGGCCTTCAGCAGCCCCTCTTGGTAGGACGCATACCGGACCGGCTCGAATTGATATTGGGGTTCTTGCCCCGTGAAGTGGATATAGAGGCGGGTAAAGGCCTGCAAATGTTTTTGCTCGTCTTCGTAGGCGTGGCGGATGAATTCCTTGTGCAGGCCGTCGGGCGCATCCTTCAGCAATTTCGAATAAAAGTCTATGGCCGTTGCTTCACCGATGATCGCCTGATACAGCACCCAAATGAAATTGGCCAGCGACTGCTTTCCTTCAATGGGAAGGAAGGGGATGTTGCTCGTGTCGTTCCTGACCGCGGGAGGGAAGGTACCTCCCGGGACAAAGTTCACCCCCGGATAATGGTCGAATCCGGGATAAAGAAACATTGGATGGGGATACATGGGCATTCCTCCTCATATCTGTTCCTTTTATCAAGCTATGCCGGAGATCCCGGTCGGTGAACCGGAAATGCCTTTCCCCGCCCGAAGGGTCCCCGTTTAATTCCCCCTTTTTTGGCCAAAATAGGAAGGAAGGGAAAAGATTCTGTCAAACGGGGGCAGCAGCATGAAAAGGAAAAAGCGTATCGGAGCGTTGACAGGCATCCTTCTCATTTTTTCCTGCTTTTCCGTGCTTTTCTGCGGGGAGGAATCGGCCGTTGCGGCAAAAAAGGAAGGGTTCCCGGCGGAAAAAAGCGGCGTCCGCCCGGCGGAAGTTCCTGCCGCCAAGATGCGAATCATCTTGCGATGCGATTATGCCGACGGGGACAGAAGCGAAACGGTCGTTGAAGAAAAGGGGCCGTTTCACCGGTGGCTGGGGGATTACCGCGGCTGGGACTTGTCCGATATGGGAACGGATCACATGATTTTGACGAAAAAGATGGGCGGGCATTCCCCTTTGCATTTTTCCTTCCCCGGAAAAGGACGGGATCTTTTTCAAGGCCTGTCCGAACTGTTTAATCATCCTCCCTTCCTTCAATTCGATCCGGAATGGCTCGAGGCGAAAGAGGGCCGGGAAGATCCGGCCGGTTCCGGAAAAACGGCCGTCCGGCAAGGTTGAAGAAAGAGAATTTTTTCCGGGAAGGAAGGAACTTTTCCTGAAGCATCCTCCGCGGACCGGGGACCCCCGCGGGGTTTCCGGAAGCGGGAGAACCTTCCCTTGGGACATCATCTCCCAAGGCGGGACCATGGCTGCAGCGGACAAGGCGAAGTCCGCCTTCCCTTGAGACATCATCCGTTGAGGGCGGCCTCTTTCCCCCGCGGAACTTTTCCGAATCTTCCCGATCATGACCTTTTTTCAAGCGCGCACGGATGAAACGGCCGTGCCTTTTCTTTTCCTGAGGATGGGGCGGAAGCGCCGGGAGGCTTTTTCCTCTTGGCCGCATCGGGAAGCTCAAAGCCGCTTCGGCGCGGCAGGGGATCTCCGGGGTGGGCGGCTTTTTCCGGAGTGGCGGAATCCACCGGTTTTCCTTAGCCGCCATGCCCACGCGGCCCAATCTTTCGATTCCCGGTCAGGCGGAATGGATACAGAAAACCGGAAATATGATAAAATGGTTTCGAACAACCGGTAGGGAGAGAGAAAATTGTTTGAATATATCATCGGTACGGTTGAATACGTGGGGCCGCAATACATCGTCGTCGAAAACAACGGCATCGGCTACCAGATTTACACCCCGAACCCGTACGCCTTCCGGAAAGGAAGCGAACGGGAAAAGGTCTATACATATTTGTATGTCCGGGAAGATGCGAACATATTGTACGGCTTCAAAACGCGGGAAGCGAAAATGCTCTTTGAAAAATTGCTCACCGTATCGGGCATCGGGCCGAAAGGCGCGCTCGCCGTTTTGGCGTCCGCCGATCCCGGGCAAATCATCCGGTCGATCGAGGGAGAGGACGAGGAGTTTCTGATGAAATTTCCCGGCATCGGGAAAAAAACGGCCAGGCAGATGATTTTGGACTTAAAAGGAAAATTCAAGGAATTTCAAACGGAACCCGAAGGCCTCTCCGTGGAGGCCGGGGAAAACGGGGAGCGCCGCGAGCTGAAGGAGGCCATCCTTGCCCTGGAGGCCCTCGGTTTTACGCAGCGGGAAATCGGCGCCGTCCTGCCCGAATTGAAAAAAGCGGATTTGTCGGCGGAGCAATATATTAAGCTTGCTTTGCAAAAATTAGCCAAGTAGAGGGGGTCGGGACGTTGGAAGAAAGATTGGTATCGGAACAGGCGGATGCCCAGGAACGCTCCCTTGAACAATCGATTCGTCCCCATTCCTTGGATGAATACATCGGCCAAAACCGGATGAAGGAAAACTTGAAGATCTTCATCCAGGCCGCCAAACAGCGGGAAGAGACGCTGGATCATGTGCTGCTGTTCGGCCCGCCGGGTCTGGGGAAAACGACCTTGGCGTCCATCATTGCCCGGGAGATGGAAGGGAATCTGCGGATCACCTCCGGCCCCGCCGTGGAAAGGACCGGGGATTTGGCGGCGATCTTGACATCCATCGAACCGGGGGATATTTTGTTTATCGATGAAATCCACCGGCTGCCCCGCGCCATTGAAGAAGTGTTATATTCGGCCATGGAAGATTTCAGCCTGGATATCGTCATCGGAAAAGGCGGCGCGGCCCGTTCGATCCGGATCGATCTTCCCCCCTTCACCCTGGTGGGCGCGACCACCCGGGCCGGGGCCCTGTCCGCGCCCCTCCGGGACCGTTTCGGCGTTTTATGCCGCCTGGAATATTATCAAATTGAGGAACTGAAACAAATCATTCTGCGGTCGGCGGGCATTCTGAATGTGCAGATCGCGCCGGAGGCGGCCCTGGAGATCGCCAAAAGATCCCGCGGGACGCCCCGGATCGCCAACCGGCTGCTGCGTCGGGTGAGGGATTATGCGGAAGTGAAGGGGAACGGAAGGATCAGCGGCCCCCTCGCCTTCGAGGCGCTGGACAGGCTGCAGGTCGACCGGATGGGTCTCGATCCGATCGATCATAAATTGTTGATGGCGCTCATTGAAAAATTCCGGGGAGGACCGGTCGGCCTGGAGGCGATTGCCGCCACGATCGGGGAAGAGGCGGAAACCATTGAAGATGTCTATGAACCTTTTTTATTGCAGATCGGATTCATCCAACGGACGCCGCGGGGGAGGATGGCGACGCCCCTCGCCTACCGACATTTTCAATTGGAGGTGCCCGACAAGTGGAAGGAATCGGAAAAATGATCGTCACGATCGGCCTGATTCTCGTCGTGATCGGCCTGCTCGTGCAGTTTACGGGATTCGGGAGGCTGCCCGGCGACATCATCATCCGCAAAGGGAATACGACCTTCTATTTTCCCATTGTCACCTGTCTCCTCCTCAGCGTGATTTTATCCCTCATTCTTTTTGTGATCAGCCGTTTCAGATAACTTAAAAGGTGGCGGAAGAATGAAGACGGAAGAATTTGATTTTGATTTGCCGGAAGAATTGATCGCCCAAATCCCTTTGAAGGAGCGCACATCCAGCCGGCTGATGGTCCTCGACCGGAAAACCGGCGGCATCGTCCACGACCGGTTTTCCAACATTAAAACCTATCTGCGCCCGGGGGATTGTCTCGTTTTGAACAACACGAAGGTCATGCCCGCCCGGCTGTACGGGGAAAAAACCGACACCGGGGCCCATGTGGAAATCCTCCTTTTGAAACAAAGGGAGGGGGATGAATGGGAAACCCTGGCCAAGCCCGCGAAGCGCATCAAGCCGGGGAGCGAAATCAGGTTCGGCCGCGGGGAACTGACGGCGGTATGCGTCGGGACGACCGATTTCGGCGGCCGCATTTTAAAATTCCGCTATGAAGGGATTTTTTACGAGATTTTGGAAAAACTCGGCGAGATGCCCCTCCCCCCTTATATCAAGGAGAAATTGGGGGATCAAAGCCGGTATCAAACGGTTTATGCCAAGGAAATCGGTTCGGCGGCAAGCCCCACGGCGGGCCTTCATTTTTCCGAAGGATTATTGGCAGAAATCAAGGAAATGGGGGTCCATCTTGCCTTTCTCACCTTGCATGTCGGCTTGGGGACCTTCCGGCCGGTGACGGCCGAAAATATCGAAGATCACAAGATGCATGCGGAATTTTACCAATTTCCGGAAGAAACGGCGGAACTCCTGAACCGGGTGAGGGAGGAAGGGGGCCGCATCATCTCCGTCGGCACGACCTCGACGCGGACGCTGGAGACGGTCGCTTCCAGACACAACGGGAAATTCGCCCCGGAAAGCGGCTGGACGGACATATTCATCTATCCGGGCTACCGGTTTCAGGCCATCGACGGCTTGATTACCAATTTTCACCTGCCCAAATCCACGTTGATTATGCTTGTCAGCGCCTTCGCCGGGAAAGAGCGGATCATGAACGCCTATCGGACCGCCGTTCGGGAAAGATACCGCTTTTTCAGCTTCGGCGACGCGATGCTCATCATTTAATAGCGACAGAAAGGGGCAATGCATTTGGCACCAATCCGCTTTGAATTGATAAAAGTTTGCAAACAGACCGGCGCGAGGCTCGGCATCCTCCACACCCCCCACGGCTCTTTCGAAACGCCGATGTTTATGCCCGTCGGTACCTTGGCGACGGTAAAGACCATGTCTCCCGAAGATTTGAAGGAATTGGGGGCGGGAATCATCCTGAGCAATACCTACCATCTTTGGCTGAGGCCCGGGCATGAAATCGTCGAGGAAGCCGGGGGGCTTCACGCCTTCATGAACTGGGACCGGGGGATCTTGACCGACTCCGGCGGCTTTCAGGTGTTCAGCTTGAGCGATTTGCGCCAGATCGATGAGGAGGGGGTCCATTTCCGAAGCCATTTGAACGGGGACAAGCTGTTTCTTTCTCCGGAAAAAGCGACGGAGATCCAAAACGCATTGGGGGCGGACATCATCATGGCCTTCGATGAATGCCCGCCCTACCCGTGCGATTACGATTATATGAAAAAATCGGTGGAACGGACGTCGAGATGGGCGGAGCGATGTTTAAAGGCCCATAAAAAACCGGATCGGCAAGGGATGTTCGGCATCGTCCAGGGAGGCGCTTACGAGGATTTGCGGAAACAGTCGGCCGCCGATTTGGTTTCCCTGGACTTCCCCGGCTATGCCATCGGCGGCCTGTCCGTCGGCGAACCGAAGGAAGTGATGAACCGAATGCTGGAATTCACTGCGCCGCTCTTGCCGGCGGATAAACCCCGCTATTTGATGGGCGTCGGTTCGCCGGATTCCTTGGTGGACGGGGCCATCCGCGGCATCGACATGTTCGACTGCGTCCTTCCGACGCGGATCGCCCGCAACGGGACGCTGCTGACAAGCTCCGGGCGGCTCGTCGTCAAAAACGCCCAATACCGGCGGGATTTCCGGCCACCGGATGAGGCATGCGACTGCTATGTCTGCAAAAACTACACCCGGGCCTATCTCCGCCACTTGATCCATGCGAATGAAATACTAGGATTCCGTTTAGCCACTTACCATAACTTATATTTTCTGTTAAAATTAATGGAGCAAGTCCGCCAGGCGATCCGGGAAGACCGCTTGGCGGATTTCCGCGAACAATTTTTTGACCAATACGGTTACAATAAACCGGATGCGAAAAATTTCTGAAAGGAGGGAGAAGGAATGGACAATCCGGTGATGCAGAGCTTTTTCATGCTCATTTTGATGCTCGTGATCTTTTATTTCCTCCTGATCCGGCCGCAGCAGAAACGGCAGCGGGCCATTCAGGAAATGCAAGCTTCCCTGCAAAAAGGGGATAAAGTGGTCACGATCGGGGGATTGCACGGCACGGTGGATTCCTTGGATGAGGGGACCGTTGTGATCCGATGCGGTGACGGCAGCCGCCTTACATACGACCGTTCGGCAATCCGGGAAGTTTTGGAGAAGGCATCGAAATAGCCGCAAAAACCTGGCGAAGAAAAAGCCAGGTTTTTTCATTTCCGGCGAAAATGCAAGCGGCGGGATCACGCCTTTTTGGAACGTTTTCCCGAGGCGTTCACCCCGAATACTCCCCCGGCCGTGGCGGCGAGGAGAAAGAAGGTGTAATATGCTGTTTGTTCCAAAGTGAATCCCGAGTCGCGGCCCAAAAATTGAAACATAAAATTGATCACCGCATAAAAGACTCCCGTCAACGCCCCCAAGATCCACCCTTTTTCCTTCCCCTTTCCCCCCGCGACAAAACCGCCGATGAAAAGGAGGAGAAAGGAAAAGGCGGTGACGACGCCTTCCAGGGAACTTTCATGGAGCGAAGTGAAGGAGAGCAAAAGGGAAAAGATCAAGCTGAACAATGCGGCGATCAAATATATGGTCAAAAGGCCGTAAAAAACGGAGCGCATCATCTTCATGGACACTGTCCACCCCCGGCAAAAAAATTCACGCTTTGTAGTACATGCATATTCGTCCCGCCGGAAATTTAGAATCCCGATTTTCCCATTCTTCAAATGGCGCTCCATCCTTCTCCCGTCCCTATGCAAGAAAACGCTCCCCGCGTCCGGCAATCCCTTTCCGCCTTTCAGGCAAGGGGTAAAACGCCGCATTCAGATGGGCGAAAAAGGCCGGAGCGGGAAATCCCCTTTTCAACGGGGAGCGAGCGCCGAAGAAAGCGGATGTTCCCGGCGGGCAGGCGGAACAAACCGGGAAGACGGCCTAAAGCCGCAAGGCGGGCGGGTTTGCCGGCCGCCGGGTTCTTGCGGAAGGGCTGAAAGACAGCGGGCCGTTTCCGGCGCCGGAAAAGGAAAACCGGCGGATCCTCCCCTGGCGGAACTCTTCCGGTTCCGTCCCGCCGGAGGGTCCGCCAAACGCCCTCCCGCCTTTCCTTTCCCTTTTTTTCCGGAAAAATATTTTTTCCCGAATCGTGCAAGATAACAAGGGAAAGGGGAAATCCAAATGTCCATCCAGCTGTCCGTTTATCTCAATATCATTTTGCGCACCTTGTTTATGTACGCCTTGATCACCGTCATTTTCCGGATTATGGGGAAAAGGGAGATCGGGGAATTGAGCATCCTCGATCTGGTCGTCTTTATCATGATCGGGGAGATGGCGGTTTTGGCCATCGAAAAACATTATTTGTCCATTTGGGATTCGATCCTGCCGATGCTCCTTTTGATGGCCATCCAGGTCGGCTTGGCGTTTCTTTCGTTAAAGGTCAGCCGCTTCCGCAAGCTCATGGACGGCCATCCCTCCATCATCATCTTTCAGGGGAAGATCAATGAAAAGGAAATGCGAAGGCAGCGGTATAATTTCGACGACCTGATGATGCAGTTGCGGGAAAAAGAGGTGTGGAATCTGAACGAGGTGGAATATGCCCTTTTGGAACCGAACGGCAAGCTGTCCGTCCTGAAAAAGGAAAACGCCGCCAAAAAGCCGGAACGGGCCGTTCCGTTGATCATCGACGGGGAGATCCAAAGGGAAGGCCTGAAGGAGCTCGGCAAAACCGAGGACTGGCTCCTCGCGGAATTGAAAAAGACCGACATAGCCGAGCCCGGGGATGTTTTGTTCTGCAGCTATTCCGGCGGCAATTTGCACATCCACGAAAAGGAAAGAAAAAGGAAAAGCCGTCCGGGGGCTAATGCCTGAAGAAAAAGTTCCGGAACCATCCCGTCAACTCCTTGAGGTAGACCGTTTTCGTGGCCAAAAGCAGGAAAATGTAGGCGGCGGCGATGGCGGCGATCGAAAGCAAAATGGCGAAAAGGGGCGTCGTTTCCCCGAGAAAATACGGGTACGCCAAATGCCCGAAAATCCCCGCGGCGACGGCTAGGGAGGCGACTTTTCCGTAAAACCGGAGATTGATCGAGAGGGGGATGATTTTTAGGATCGTCGCCAGATGAAGGAGGGTGACGAGCACCGTACCCGTCGCCATCGCCAAGGCCACTCCGTTGATCCCGATGTTCGGGCGGGAGGCGAGGAGGAAGATGAGCAACGTCTTCGCCACGGCCCCGATCAAGCTGTTGACCATGGCCGCCCGGGCGGCGTCCAAAGCCTGCAAAGTCGCCAGCAGCGGCCCCTGGAAATATTGAAACAGGAACAAGGGGGCCATAATTTGAATGAATATGGTGCCGGAAGTGGAGCGGTAAAGGATCGCCATGAGCGGTTCCGCCAATGTGAAAATGATGACGACGCTGGCCGCCCCGGTGATGAGGCAAAACTTTAATGCCTGCTGGATCCGGTATTCCGCCAAATAGTAATTTTTTAAGGATGCCGCTTCGCTGATCGCCGGAACGAGGGAAGTGCTGAGGGCGGCGGTAATGAAGGAAGGCAAGAGCAGCAGGGGCAATGCCAGGCCCGTCAATATCCCGTATTGTTTGGTCGCGGCTACGGCGGAAACGCCGGCCAATGCCAGGCTTTGGGTGACGACGATCGGTTCGATGAACCAGGATACCGAACCGATCAGCCGGCTTCCCGTCGCCGGAAGGGCGATCGCCATCAGCTCCCGGAATTCGGCCCTGCTGTTTTTCAGCGAGCGGAAAAAGTTTTTTCGCAACTGGAAGGCCTTTTTGATTTTAAACAACCCGGCAAGATAAAGGCAGGACAGAAATTCGCCGCCGATGATCGCCAGCATCGCCGCGCTGGCGGCATATTCGGGCCCGTAAGGGACAAACAGGCGGGTGAGCGCGAGAAGCAGGAAAATGCGGACCAGCTGTTCGATCAATTGCGACAGGGCGGAAGGGAGCATGTTTTGTTTTCCCTGGAAATACCCCCGGATGACGCTGGAAGCGGCGACGATCGGCAAAACGGGGGCGATCGTTTGCAGCGGATACAAGGCGCGCTGGTCGGTGAAGAGGGCCTCCGTGAGGTACGGCGCGCCGAAATACAAGACAGGCGTGACAAGAAAGGAAAGGGCCAAGGTAATGAATAAGGACAGGGCGAAAATTTTTTTGATCTTCCGATGCTCTCCCAGGGCTTCCGCTTCCGCGATCCGTTTCGAAACGGCGACGGGAATCCCCAGCTGGATGATCGTCACCGCCAAAATGAAGGCCGGATAGGTCATCATGTACAGCCCGACCCCTTCCTCCCCGATGGATCTGGCGATGACCACCCGGTTGATGAAACCCAAAATTCTCGTCATCATCCCGGCGGCCAACAGGATGATCGTTCCTTTAACAAACTTGGACATTTTCCTTCCCTGCCTTCTCAAATGCTCGTTTTTTTTATACAATGATATATATGCGGTAAATTGGACAAACAATGACTAGTTTTTCTCATCGGGGGAGGATAAAGAATGGATCATCCTTACGACATATACAGGGAGGAAGTGAAAGAGGCGCTCCGCTGCAAACTGGATGAATTCGCCCTGTTGGATTTCACCGAGGTAACGGAAGACGACCTATGGGAAATGCTGACCAAGAAGCGATGGAAGAAACCGCAAGAAGATATACATATCTATCAAATCGTGAGCGACATCATGTCCGTAAAGCCGAGCGATATGATGAACTTTATTTCCGCTTTAGAGATGACGGCGGAAAATTTATTTTCCGAGAAAAACCAAGAAGAATTAAGGGAATTATTGAAATGATTCCGGAATGCCGGGCTGACCGGCGGGAGGGCGGCAGGGAGCTTCGCCGGGGCTTTTTTCCTGCCCGATCCGCGGGTGTCTGACCGATTGTTGTGCCCAATGAAGGAGGATCGATCACGCATGGTAAAAAGGAACCGCCTCATCGCATTTCTTCTCATCGTCTTCATTTCCTTCGGCGTTATGATCCCGACGGCAAAACCGTTATTGGAAA
The DNA here is from genome assembly GCF_000383875.1 of Caldibacillus debilis DSM 16016. Classification (NCBI taxonomy): domain Bacteria; kingdom Bacillati; phylum Bacillota; class Bacilli; order Caryophanales; family Bacillaceae; genus Caldibacillus; species Caldibacillus debilis. The sequence continues at coordinate 147,847 of NZ_KB912880.1, forward strand.
GCCAGAAGCTCGGCCTGGATTTGCAGGGCGGTTTTGAAGTGCTGTACCAGGTGGAACCGGTAAACGAAGGGGATAAGATCACGAAAGAAGTTTTATCCAGCACCGTCGAGGCCCTGGATAAGCGGATCAATGTTTTGGGAGTCAGCGAACCGAGCATCGAGATCGAGGGAGGGAACCGGATCCGGGTCCAGCTGGCCGGCATTGAGGATCAAAATCAGGCCCGGGAAATTTTGTCCACGACGGCCGAATTGACCTTCCGGGACGCGGATGACAACAAGCTGCTGGACGGCAGCGACCTGGTTCAGGGTGCGGCCAAGCAATCCTATGATGCGACGGGAAAACCGAACGTGGTTTTAAAACTGAAGGACGCCGGCAAGTTTGCGGAGGCCACGAGGAAAGTCCTCCAATCGGATACGCCGGTTATGGTGATCTGGCTGGATTTTGAAGAGGGAAAAGATTCCTATAGGGAAGAAGCGAAGAAAGCGAATCCGAAATACATATCCGCCCCCGTCGTCGATGAGGTGATCAACAGCACGGACGTGGAGATCCGGGGGAATTTTACCGTAGAAGAGGCGAAAACGCTGGCTGACTTGTTGAATGCGGGCGCCCTTCCGGTGAAATTGAAGGAGATCTATTCCACATCCGTCGGCGCCCAATTCGGGGAAGACGCGCTGCAGAAAACGGTGCAGGCGGGCATCGTCGGCATCCTCCTCGTCTTCCTTTTCATGATCGGTTTTTACAGGCTGCCGGGGTTGATCGCCACCATCACATTGCTCATCTATATTTATTTGGTCTTGGCCGTAAACGGCGGGCTGAACGCCGTATTGACGCTGCCCGGCATCGCCGCGCTGCTGCTCGGGGTGGGCATGGCCGTTGACGCGAACGTCATCACCTACGAGCGGATGAAGGAAGAAATTAAAGTGGGGCGGACCCTGCAGGCGGCTTTCAAAGAAGGGAACAAATCCTCCTTCATCACGATTTTTGACGCCAATTTGACCACCATCATATCCGCCGCCGTGCTGTTCTATTTCGGGACGAGTTCGGTCAAGGGCTTTGCGACGATGCTGATCGTCAGCGTCATTCTCAGCTTCGTCACCAACGTTTATCTGACCCGGCTTTTCCTCGGGCTCTTGGTGCACAGCCGCTACTTCGACGGAAAACCGGGCTGGTTCGGCGTTAAGAGGGAGGATATTAAAGACATCAAAGAAGGCTATGACATTTACACCCTGCCGACCCGTTTCGACAAATGGGATTTTGTCCGGTTTAAGAACATCTTCTTCACCTTTTCCGTCGCCCTTTTGCTGATCGGTGCGGTGCTCCTGGCGGTATTCAAACTGAATTTGAGCATCGATTTTACGAGCGGAACCCGCATCGAAATCATGGCGGACCATCCGTTGACCACCGAGGAGATTGAAAAGCAGCTGGACAACTTTAATATCAAGCCGGATCAAATCGTTTTCTCCGGCGACAATCAGGAATCCGCCGTCGTCCGCATGAAAGGGGATATTGACCAGAAGACGGTCAACCGGATCAAATCCCATTTCGCTGAGGAATACGGCCACGATCCGAGCATCAGCGTCGTGACGCCGATGGTCGGCCAGGAGCTGGTCAAAAATGCGATCATGGCCGTCGCCATCGCTTCCCTCGGCATCATCTTGTATTTGGCCTTCCGCTTCGAAATCAAAATGGGCATCGCTTCCATCATCGCCCTGCTCCATGACGCCTTTTTCGTCATCGCCATTTTCAGCATCGTCCGGATGGAAGTGGATCTGACCATTGTCGCCGCCGTGCTGACGATCATCGGTTATTCCGTCAATGATACGATCGTCACCTTCGACCGGATCCGGGAAAATATGCGGATGAAACGGAGAATCAGGAAATATGATGAAATTGTCGAGATCGTCAACCGGAGCCTGCGGCAAGTCTTTACCCGCTCGATCAATACGATGTTGACCGTCCTGTTGCCCGTCGTCCTCCTCTTGGTCATGGGGAGCGAGGCGATCCGGAACTTCTCTTTGGCCATGTTCGTCGGTTTGATCGCCGGGGGCTACTCGTCCCTGTTTATCGCCGCCCAGCTGTGGCTCATTTGGAAAGGAAGGGAATTGAAGAAAAAGGGCGTTTTGATCACCTACAAGGAGAAAAAGAAATTTTCCGACGAGCCGCAAGTATAGGTGCGGAAACGCACCCCGGCTTCCGATGAAGTCCAGGAATTTGTGTAAAAAGAGTGGGCGCAAAGCCGTTCCATTTCCGGAAGGCGATGTTCCCTTGACTGGGAGCAGGATTTTACACAAATAGGAGGACTTGATCCGGCATCCCATCCGCCCCGGTTTCCGGGGCTTTTTTCTGCCCCTCGGGATTCAAGGCCGGGAGGGGCGCCCCTTTCAAGGCTTGTCCGTGGCTGGCCGCTATTTCCTTCAGTAATCAAAGTTCGGGCGGGATGTCGCCTTCCTTTCAGATTCTTCATCCACAACCGAAAACGGCGCATCTTTGCCCCGGGAGAGGCACCGTCCCCTTCAGTTTTCGCAGGGCTGCCCGTCTTCTTTTTCGGGTGCCGCGGGAAAGGAGGCGGTCCGCCGGGTTTTTCTTCATCCCCAGCCATTTTTCGGAAAAGGATGGCCTGCCGGCGTCCGCCGCGATGGGCGGCCAAGCTGCCCTTTCCGTTCCGGCCCGGCGCACCCGGGGACCATCCCGGTGATTTTGGCCGGCGGAATGGGAAAAAGGGGATCCGGGCCCCGGACCGTTCGCCGGAGGGATGGAAGATCCTTTCTTTTCCTTTCCGGGAACCGCAAAGACTCATTGAAAAAGACCGGACGGCTTTAGTATAATAAATGAGTTGAGAGGTGAAAGGAATGCTAGAGCCCAACACGCGCTGGGTCATGCGCCGGGTGGACGAAGGGGCCGTCCGAAAATTGGCCGAGCAATTGCAGATCGCACCTCTTGTCGCCAGAATACTGGCCGGCCGGGGCATCACCGATGCGGAAAATGCCCGCAGTTTTTTATTTTCTGACGGGATTTTTTACGATCCTTTCTTATTGCCCGACATGGAAAAGAGCGTGGAAAGGATCAGGCGGGCGGTCAGAGACGGGGAAAAAATCATGATCTACGGGGACTATGATGCGGACGGCGTCACCAGCACCTATTGCCTGTTGAAAACGCTAAAAACCCTCGGCGCAGACGTGCAATATTACATTCCGGACAGGCTACTGGAAGGTTACGGCCCGAACGAAAAGGCGTTCCGCCGGTTTAAAGAAGAAGGGATCCGGCTGATCATCACCGTCGACAACGGCATCTCCGCCCTCCATGAGGCCAAGGTTGCCAAAGAGAGCGGAATGGATTTGATCATTACCGACCATCACGAACTGAAGGATGAACTGCCGGATGCTTACGGGATCATCCACCCGAAGCGGAAGGATTCCAAATATCCCTTCAAGGATTTGGCCGGCGTCGGCGTATCCTTCAAGCTGTCCAGCGCGTTGCTCGGGAAAACCCCCTCCGAATTGCTGCCCTATGTAGCGATCGGGACGATCGCCGATTTGGTCCCTTTAACCGGGGAAAACCGGTGGATCGTGAAAAAGGGAATCCCTCTCTTGAAAGAGACGAAGGATATCGGCTTGTCGGCGTTGATAAAAAACGCTTCATTGGATATGCACCAGATCGATGAAAACGGGATCGCTTTCGCCCTGGCCCCCCGGCTGAACGCGCCCGGGAGGCTGGGGAGCGCAAACCTTGCCGTCGAACTGTTTTTGACAAAGGATCCGGGAACCGCCGACGAATTGGCCGGAGAGCTGAACCGGATCAATCAGGAGCGGCAGGACCTCGTCAATCGGATCACCGGGGAGGCAGTCGAGCAGGCGGAACGGCTTTTCCGGGAAAGGGATGACAAAGTCCTTGTCGTCGGGGATCCGGATTGGCATCCCGGCGTGATCGGCATCGTGGCCTCCAAATTGGTCGAAAAGTTTTATAAACCGGCCGTCGTCCTTTTCTATGACGAGGAAAACGGGACGGCGAAAGGCTCCGCCCGGAGCATCCATGGCTTCAACATTTATGAAAACCTGGCCGAATGTGCCGATCTTCTTCTCCATTTCGGCGGACATCCGATGGCTGCGGGAATGGTTTTGCGGCTGGAGGATGTGGACGAATTGCGTTCCCGGCTGAACCGGCTCGCCGACCAGCAATTGACGGAGGAAGATTTCACTCCGTTGACGGAATACGATTGCCGCGCATCCTTGCAGGAAATCACCCTGGACGCCGTCGAACAGCTGGAAAAGCTGGCCCCTTTCGGAACCGGCAATCCGAAGCCGAAAATATTGGTGGAAGATGTCCGGCTGTCCAATTGCCGCAAAGTCGGGGCCGATGAAAACCATCTGAAGACGGTTTTGCAAAAGGACCCGGCCCTCCTGGAAGGCATCGGTTTTGACATGGGGCCCTTTGCGGACCATATTTCGCCTTTGGCCAGGGCATCCGTGATCGGCGAACTGGGGATCAATGAGTGGAATTCAACCCGGAAACCGCAAATCTACATAAAGGATATCGCCGTCAACGAGTGGCAATTGTTCGACTGCCGCGGGAACAAAAATCTTCCGCTGTGGCTTGCGAAAGTCCCCGAGGAAAACAGAAAGATCATCGTCTTTCGGGAAACGACGCTGGCCTATATTCGGGAAAGGCTCAACCCGGACGCCGTTACGAATGTTTTTTCCGATGCCGAGGCGGAATCGGCCGTTTTGGACGGCCAAAACGTCGTCCTCCTCGATTTGCCGCCGACGAAAAATCGGCTGGTCAAGCTCGTCCAAGGAAAAAGGGTATCGAGGATCTACGCCCATTTTTACCAGGAAAGGGATCATTTTTTTGATACGGTTCCGGAAAGGGAACATTTCAAATGGTACTATGCGTTTTTATTGAAAAACGAATCCTTCGATATCGGCCGCCACGGGCGGGATTTGGCCAAATATCGCGGCTGGACCGAGCGGACGGTGCACTTCATGACCCGGGTATTTTTGGAGCTCGGGTTCATAGAAATGGAGAAGGGGATCGTCTCCGTGAACAGGTCGGCAAAAAAACGGGATTTGTCCGAATCCGCCGCCTACCGGGAGCTGCGGGAACATGTCGAATTGGAGAAGGAATTGCTTTTTTCCACGGCCGAACAGCTGAAAAATTGGTTTGACCGCTTATTAAATATGTCAAAGATTGGGGAGGAAAAAATATGGATTTGAAAAAATACATCGCCATTGTGCCGGACTGGCCCAAGCCGGGCATCCAGTTCAAGGATATCACCCCGCTCATGAACGACGGGAAGGCGTTCCGCTATGCGACGGAACAAATCGTCCAATATGCGCGGAATAAAAAAATCGATATCGTCGTCGGCCCGGAAGCCCGCGGATTCATCATCGGCTGTCCGGTCGCCTATGAACTGGGCGTCGGTTTTGCCCCCGTTCGCAAAGAAGGAAAATTGCCGCGGGAAACGATCAAAGTGGAGTATGATCTGGAATACGGGAAAGGGGTTTTGACGATCCATAAGGACGCGATTCAACCCGGGCAAAGGGTGCTGATAATCGACGACCTGCTCGCCACCGGCGGAACGATCGGCGCGACGATCAAATTGGTGGAACAGCTGGGCGGAATCGTCGCCGGATGCGCCTTTCTCATCGAGCTGACATACCTGGAAGGGCGGAAGAAGCTGGAAGGTTACGACGTGTTGACGCTTATGGAATTTTGACGGATAGGGAATGATGAATCCAAGGGGCGAAAAGGTTTCGTTGCGGGAAGACCGCCGGCCCGCCCAGGCAGCGGACGGGCCGCGGCCGTTCCCGAAATTTCGCCCGACCCCGGCGCCTTTCCGGGGATGTTGGACGTTGACCGGATGTTGGCGGGAAATGACCCCACGGGTTGGCGAATCCGGGAAATCTCGGCATTTATGGGGGAAGAAATCCGGGGACGGAAGGTTCTTCCCTTCGTCGGGCCGCTTTCCGGTTCCCTCTTTTTCGTGCGGGACGGGCGCCGATCCGCCCCCTTGTTGCAATATGTTGAAAAATGCTTAAAAACCTTCCGGGAAACGCATCCTTTCCAGTGCAAATACTTTACAATTTTAATATTTTTATTAATAATAATTACAATCCATCCCTAACTCCTGGGAATAACCCGCAAATTTAAGGTGATTATTCATGAACGACGTGGATCAATCCTGTATCGTTGCCAACGTTTTCAATAAAATAGCGAGCTATTTGAACGAGGAACATATGGCCGTCGTGCGGAAGGCCTACGAGTTTGCCAAAAAGGCCCACGAAGGCCAATACCGGAAATCGGGGGAACCGTACATCTACCATCCGGTCCAAGTTGTCGAAATTTTGGCAGATTTACGAATGGATCCGGCAACGCTGGCCGCCGGCTTTCTCCATGATGTGGTGGAAGACACGGATGTATCCCTCGACACGATCCGCGAGGAATTCGGCGAAGAGATCGCCATGCTGGTGGATGGAGTGACCAAGCTGGGGAAAATCAAGTATAAATCCCATGAAGAACAGCAGGCGGAAAACCACCGGAAGATGTTTGTCGCCATGGCGAAGGATTTGCGGGTCATCCTGATCAAATTTTCCGACCGGCTCCATAACATGCGGACGCTGAAGTATTTGCCGGAGGAGAAACAGCGGCGGATCGCCACCGAAACCTTGGAGATTTTCGCCCCCCTCGCCCACCGCCTCGGGATCTCCAAAATCAAGTGGGAACTGGAAGATACGGCGCTGCGCTATTTGAATCCCCAACAATATTACCGCATCGTCAATTTGATGAAGCGAAAGCGGGCGGAACGGGAAAAGTATTTGCAGGAAGTGATCAACGAGATCAAAAACCGGCTGAACGAGGTGCAAATCAAAGCCGAGATCACCGGAAGGCCGAAGCATATCTACAGCATCTACCGGAAGATGGTTCTGCAAAACAAACAATTCAATGAGATCTACGATTTGCTTGCGGTCCGCATCATCGTCAACAGCATCAAAGACTGTTACGCCGTGCTCGGCATCATCCACACCTGCTGGAAGCCGATGCCCGGCCGTTTCAAAGACTATATTGCCATGCCGAAACAAAATTTGTACCAATCCCTGCACACGACGGTGATCGGCCCGAAAGGCGAACCTTTGGAAGTGCAAATCCGCACATACGGCATGCACCAGATCGCCGAGTACGGGATCGCCGCCCATTGGGCCTACAAGGAAGGGAAAAAGGTCAATCCCCAGGACGATTTTGAAAAGAAGCTGAGCTGGTTCCGGGAAATTCTGGAGTTTCAAAACGATTCCTCCAACGCGGAAGAATTTATGGAATCTTTGAAACTCGACCTGTTTTCCGACATGGTGTACGTCTTTACCCCGAAGGGGGATGTCATCGAGCTGCCGACGGGATCGGTGCCCATCGACTTTGCCTACCGCATCCATTCGGAAATCGGCAACAAAACGATCGGGGCCAAGGTGAACAACAAGCTGGTGCCCCTGGACTACAAATTAAAAACCGGGGACATCGTCGAGATCATCACGTCGAAACATTCCTACGGCCCGAGCGCCGACTGGCTGAAGCTGGCGCAAACCTCCCAAGCGAAAAACAAGATCAAGCAATTTTTCAAAAGGCAGCGGAAAGAAGAAAACATCGTCAAAGGCCGGGAGATGGTCGAAAAGGAAATCCGCAGCATGGACTTCGATGTAAAAGAGGTGATGACTGCGGAAAACTTGAAGCAGGTGGCGGAAAAATACAATTTTTCCAACGAAGAGGACATGTTTGCCGCCGTCGGTTACAACGGCATCACCGCCGCCCAGGTGGCCAACCGGCTGACGGAAAAATTCCGGAAAAAGAAGGACGAGGAAGAGGCGACCATCCTCGAACAGGTGTCCGAACTCCGGCCGATCCCCGCCGTCAAGCGGCATGACACCGGCGTGAAGGTCAAAGGGATCGACAATTTGCTGATCCGCCTTTCCAGATGCTGCAATCCGATTCCGGGGGATGAAATCATCGGCTACATCACGAAGGGGCGGGGAGTATCCGTCCATCGCGCCGACTGTCCGAACATTAAAAACGAGGACAACAAGGAACGGCTCATTGAAGTGGAATGGGAAAACTACGCGGGCAAAAACAAGGAATACAATGTGGATCTGGAGATCATCGGCTACGACCGCCGCGGCCTGCTCAACGAAATCCTGCAGGCCATCAACGAGGCGAAGACGAACATCACCCAGGTTTCCGGAAGAACCGACCGGAATAAGATGGCGACCATCTTTGTCACCATCTCCATCTACAATATTTCCCATCTGCAAAAGATCGTGGACCGGATCAAGCAGGTTCCCGACATTTTTACCGTGCGCCGCGTCATGAATTGAGGAGGGTTTTCTTATGCGTATCGTGCTGCAACGGGTATCGAAGGCGAAGGTGACCGTCAGGGGAGAGACCGTCGGGGAAATCGGAACCGGATTTCTCCTGTTGGTCGGCGTCACCCATGACGATGAGGAAAAGGACGCCGAATACCTGGCGGAAAAAGTGGCGGGTTTGCGCGTTTTCGAAGACGGGGACGGGAAGATGAATTTGTCCGTTCTTGACGTCGGTGGCGAAGTCTTGTCGGTCTCCCAGTTCACCTTATATGGGGATGCGAGGAAAGGGAGGCGCCCGAACTTTATGGCTGCGGCAAAACCGGACATGGCGGAACGGCTGTACGGCCGCTTCAATCAATTTTTGCGGGAAAAAGGCTTGCGGGTGGAGACGGGAAGATTCGGCGAACGGATGGAAGTCCATCTCATAAACAACGGTCCGGTAACCCTCATTTTGGACAGCAAGAACCGGTGACGCAAAAAGCGCCGGGAGCGGGGAAAATGGGCCGGAAAGAAGGTGGCCGAAGGGAAACAATGATTCCGTGCGGAGGGGATCATTGTTTTATTGTGCCAAAAAATTTTTCCGCCGGCGTGTAAAAAGGCCCCGCATCCGGAAAAGCTATGAAAAAACGAAAAGGATGAGGCCGATGCGCGCCGGAGAAAAGGATGGACGGATTCATCAGGAACCGAAGGATCTATTCGGGATCTCCTTCCACGATCTGATCGAGCAGATGCGGAGCGCCACCCCGATGGAGCTGGCGAAGGAATTCGGGATCACCCTCGGGGAAGTGCGAAGATTGAAGAAGCAGATGGACAGGCGTTAAACGGGCGTCCTGGATATGGGCCCGGCCGCTATTTTGTCTATTGGCGGGAAGCGGAGGCTGCCCCTCCGGCCGAAAAGGGGATCGGCCCCGGCCGGCGCGGAAATCCATTTTTTCCGTCCGGGAGGAAAAATGGCAAGGTGGGGGCAAGGCCGAATCTGCCCTTGACAGACGAGGGTCGAAAAAGGGAGAATGGAATCAGGAGACGGGCCCGCATCCCGTTAAGAAAGGCTTTCGCCCGGAAAACAGCAGGCTTTGGATGCCGATGGCCTTGATCCGGGCTTGTTTTGATTGCCTCCCTTCGGCAAAGCGACGGCGGACGCCGCGCAAAGAAGATGCGGACCGAAAAATCTTGCGCCGGGCAAAAGGAGCGGCAAACCCTTGACAATCCCCCGCCGCAAGCGGTATAAAATATAGATAAAATTAACCTTTCAAGATGGAATAGGCGGATCCAATGATGGAGAGAAGTAGTCTTGACCCACATGGAAAGAGAGGGAATGCCCCGGCTGAAAGCATTCCTCCATGATGGCAAGACGAAAGACACTCCGGAGGATGGTCCCCGAAAGAAAGCCCTTTTTGAGTAGGGGATTCACGCGGGCAGGCGTTAGCTGCGGAAGCGGAAAAAGACTCGGGGAAGTCTTTTTCAATTAGGGTGGCACCGCGGGTATTTTTGCTCGTCCCTGATCGGCAGAGGACGGGTTTTTTATTTTCCCGAAACAGAAAAAAGGAGGGTTTTTTATATGAAAGTGCAGATCCCTCGGGGCGTGCAAGACATTTTGCCGGAACAGGCGGGGTTGTGGAGGGCCATCGAGAGCAAGGCGGCGGATATTTGCGAAAGGTACGGCTATGAGGAAATCCGCACCCCGATTTTCGAATACGCGGAAGTCTTCTCAAGGAGCGTCGGGGATACGACCGACATCGTCCAAAAGGAGATGTACACGTTCCAGGACAAGGGAGGGCGTCTGTTAAGCCTCCGTCCGGAAGGCACCGCCCCCGTAGTCCGCGCCTATGTCGAAAACAAACGGTTCGGACATCCGGTGCAGCCGGCCAAGTTCTATTATATCGGGCCGATGTTCCGCTATGAACGCCCCCAGGCCGGAAGATACCGGCAATTCGTCCAGTTCGGGGTGGAGGCGCTGGGGAGCGATGACCCGGCCATCGACGCCGAAGTGATCTCCCTCGCTTACCGGTTTTACGTCGAAATGGGATTGAAAAATCTCCAGCTTTCGATAAACAGCCTCGGCGACAAAGAAAGCCGCAAGGCGTACAAGGAAGCGTTGATCGCCCATTTTAAACCGAGGATCGGGGAGTTTTGCGAAGACTGCCAAAACCGGCTGGAAAAAAATCCGTTGAGAATCCTGGATTGCAAGGTGGACCGGGATCACCCGCTGATGAAGGAATCGCCCGTGATCCTCGATTATTTGAACGGGGAATCGAAGGAGTTTTTCGACAAGGTATTGCGCTATTTGGACCAATTGCAAATCCCCTACACGATCGATCCCCATCTTGTCAGGGGGCTGGATTACTATCATCATACGACCTTTGAGATCATGAGTACGAAGGAAGGCTTCGGCGCGATCACCTCCCTGTGCGGCGGGGGAAGATACAACGGGCTGGTGGAGGAGTTCGGCGGTCCCAGCGTTCCGGGGATCGGCTTCGCCCTGAGCATCGAACGGCTCATCGCCTCCCTGGAGGCGGAGGGCATCCGGATCCCGACGGAAAAACAGACGGATGTGTTCATCGTTACCCAGGGGGAAGCGGCGAAGGATTATTCCGTACTCCTGCTCCAGCAGCTGCGCTCCCTCGGGCTGAAGGCGGACCGTGACTATATGGACCGGAAAATGAAGGCGCAGCTGAAGGCCGCTGACCGCCTGAACAGCAAGTATGCGGCCATTATCGGCGACAGCGAAATGGAAAGGCAAGTCGTTCTCCTGCGGAAAATGGATACGGGAGAACAAAGGGAAATCCCGATGTCCCGCTTTGCGGAAGAATTTCAACGTATGGTCGGAGGAGGAGCATGATGTTTGGGCGTACCCATTATTGCGGTGATGTGACGGAAAAGAACGTCGGCGAACGGGTGACGTTAAAGGGATGGGTGCAAAAGAGAAGGGATTTGGGCGGATTGATCTTCATTGATCTGCGGGACCGGACCGGGATCGTCCAGATCGTTTTCAGCCCGGAACATTCCCCGGAGGCCTTTCATACGGCGGAGGCCATCCGCAGCGAATACGTCCTTGACGTGACGGGGAAGGTCGTCCCCCGCAGCGAAGAAACGGTGAATCCGCGGCTGAAGACGGGGAAAATCGAGGTTTTATGCGAGAAAGTTTCCATCATCAACGAAGCGAAAACCCCTCCCTTTGTCATTGCCAACGATACCGACATATCGGAGGAAGTCCGGTTAAAATACCGCTATTTGGATCTGCGCAGACCGGTCATGTACGAGACATTGAAATTGCGCCATCAAACGGTCAAGGCGATCCGCGATTTTCTCGACGAAAACGGATTTTTGGAAGTGGAAACGCCGATGTTGACGAAAAGCACGCCGGAAGGGGCGCGGGACTATCTCGTGCCGAGCCGGGTGCATCCCGGGAAATTTTACGCCTTGCCCCAATCGCCGCAAATTTTTAAACAGCTCCTGATGGTCGCCGGCATCGACCGGTATTTTCAAATCGCCCGCTGCTTCCGCGACGAGGACTTGCGGGCGGACAGGCAGCCGGAATTTACCCAGATCGACATCGAGATGAGCTTTATGGACCGGGACGAGATCATCGGGCTCGTGGAACGAATGGTCAAGTACGTCATGAAAAAGGTGAAGGGGATGGATATCGAAACCCCCTTTCCCCGTTTGACCTACCGGGAGGCGATGGAACGGTACGGCTCGGATAAGCCCGATACCCGGTTCGGGTTGGAACTGGTGGATGTGTCGGACATCGTAAAACATTCGGCCTTCCAAGTCTTCGCCGGCGCGGTGGAAAAAGGGGGACGGGTGAAGGCCATCAACGTCAAAGGGGCGAAGGACAAATATTCCCGGAAGGACATCGACGGATTGGCGGAATTCGTAAAACCTTACGGGGCGAAAGGACTGGCCTGGATGAAGGTCGAAGCGCAAGGGGTCACCGGGCCGATCGCCAAATTCTTCACTGAGGCGGAAAGGGAAAAACTGCTGGAACGGTTATCCGGCGAACCCGGGGATTTGTTCCTGTTCGTGGCCGACCGGCCCGACGTTGTCGCCGCCGCCCTCGGCGCCTTGCGGGTAAAACTCGGCAAAGACCTCCGGCTGATCGACGAAAGCCGCTACCATTTCCTATGGGTCGTCGATTGGCCGCTATTGGAATACGATGAGGAGGAAGGCCGGTACTTTGCCGCCCACCATCCCTTTACGATGCCGGCCCTGGAAGATTTGGATCTTTTGGAAAGCGATCCCGGGCAAGTGCGCGCTCAAGCCTATGATCTTGTTTTGAACGGGTTTGAGCTGGGGGGCGGTTCTTTGCGGATCTTTGACCGGAAGATCCAGGAGAGGATGTTTCAAGTGCTGGGCTTTACGAAGGAAAAGGCGGTGGAGCAGTTCGGGTTCCTCCTCGAGGCCTTCGAATACGGGACGCCGCCCCACGGCGGGATCGCCCTCGGCCTGGACCGCTTCGTCATGCTCCTTTCGGGAAGAAGCAATTTGCGGGATACGATCGCCTTCCCGAAGACGTCCAGCGGAAGCTGCCTCCTGACGGATGCCCCCGGCGAAGTGAGCGCGGAGCAGCTGGAAGAGCTCCATTTGTCCGTCAAAAAATGAGCCCCTTCCGGGGCGGTTTGATTTCGGGATTCGGGCTTTATTGAAAACCCGAATCCCGATATGTTATTATTAAAATAACGGGAGAGTCCTGATGTGTGCGTTGTGAAACCAAGTTTTGACCGAACACCAATTGCCAAGGGAGTCCGGAGTTCCTATGCGGCGCAAAAGCCTTCTCCGAAAGGACTTGCAAAGTATAGGACAGGACACCCACCTGCCGAGAGCGGGTTCAAAACGTTGGCGATAGACAACGGCACGATTGGGACTCTCTTTCCTTTGGAATTTGGATCGGATTCCGATGCGGATGTCGTTCTCCTCGACCGGTTTGATCGGGGATTTTTTATTTATATCGGATTTTTCAAAGAAAAGTTGAGCAATTTCGCGAAAGGCCGGCCGGAAACCGGCAGAAAGCCCCTTGCCTTGCCGGAATCGGCAAAGGTTGTCTTCCCCGCCGGGAGGGGGCGCCCCCCTGGGACCGGTTCGCGGCATTTGCCGGAGAAAGAGACGGGGGAAACGGAAGCCTTCTGAAAATGCCGGAGAGGATCTCCGGGCGGAAACCGCCCGGAAGGCGTGATCAGGATAACGTTTCGCCCGCCGCTAGCGCCTGCCGCGGTGTTGCGAAAATTCGCCCGCGGCGCCGGAAGCTGACCGGGAAAAGCCGCTAGGCGGCGAAAGGGTCCTGCCCTTTCCGGCGTTCAGTTTTCCGAAAGCTTTCGGATCTTTTCATAGACTTGGGCGAGGGCCTGCTCGAATTTCGAGGTCTTTTTCGGTTCATAATAGGTCCTGTTTTTGATCCGATCGGGCAAATACTGTTGTTTCACCCAGGCGTTTTCATAATCGTGGGGATACTTATAATCGATGCCCCGGCCCAATTCCTTCGCCCCGCGGTAATGGGCGTCTTTCAAATGATCGGGCACTTCGCCGCCGAAGCCCTTGCGGATGTCATCCAAAGCCCTGTCTATGGCCACGATCGCCGAATTGGATTTCGGCGAAAGGCAGAGTTCGATGACGGCGTTCGCCAGCGGGATCCGGGCTTCCGGGAACCCGATTTTTTCGGCGGTCATGACGGCGGCCAATGTCCGCACGGCCGCCTGGGGATTGGCCAGCCCCACATCTTCGTAGGCGGTGACGAGCAATCTCCGGCTGATGGAAGGAAGGTCGCCGGCTTCGATCAGCCTGCCCAAATAATGGAGGGCGGCGTTGACGTCGCTGCCCCGGATCGATTTTTGGAAGGCGGACAAAACGTCATAATGGGCGTCCCCGTCTTTGTCGTGGCTGAAACTTTTCTTTTGGATGCATTCTTCCGCCGTCCGCACGTCGATCCGGATCTTCCCTTCCTCATCCGGTTCCGTCGACAATACCGCCAATTCCAGGGCGTTCAGCGCGTTCCGGATATCCCCGTTGGCGGCAAAGGCAAGATGCTTGATGGCCTCTTCGCTGATTTCGACCGGATATTTTCCCAGCCCCCGTTCCTCGTCGGCGAGGGCCCTGCGCAAAGCCGTTTCGATATGTTCCGGCTCGAGCGGCTTCAATTCGAAAATCTGGCACCGGCTGCGGATCGCCGGATTGATGGCGTGGTACGGGTTGGACGTGGTCGCCCCGATGAGCACGATCAGCCCGTTTTCCAGAAAGGGCAAAAGGAAGTCCTGCTTGGCCTTGTCCAGGCGGTGCACCTCGTCGAGCAGGAGGATGACTTTGCCGCTCATTTTCGCTTCTTCGGCGACGATCTCCAAATCCTTTTTGTTATTGGTCACCGCGTTCAGCATGCGGAAGGCGTATTCGGTGCTTCCGGCGATGGCGCTGGCGATCGAGGTTTTCCCGACCCCCGGAGGCCCGTAAAGGATCATGGAAAACAATTGCCTTGCCCTCACCATCCGATCGATGATTTTATTCTTGCCGACCAGGTGTTCCTGGCCGATGACTTCCGACAGCTTTCTCGGCCTCATCCGGTAAGCCAGAGGTTCTCCGTTCATTTTCATTCTCCTTGTACGTCTTTTCCTTTTACTTTTAATGTAGCACAAAGGGCCGGGATTCCGAAAGCGCGGGGAACCCGGCGATGACAGATTGACCCGGTTCTCATGTGTGTGTGAAATCCTGCTTCCGGTCCAGGGAACACAGCCTTCCGGAAAGGGAACAGCTTTGCGCCCGCTTCCTTTTGCGCCAATTCTTGGACTGCCTCACATATTTCGTTTGCCGGCAAAAGTATGCTATAATTCGGGAAGTAAAACCCTTCGTTTTTCAGCAGGATGATCCTTTAAAGACTGATGGGGCGTTCGGATGGAAAAGAACATCTTTCGTTACCTTCTTTTTTTTGCCGGGCTGGCCGTCATGTCCTTCGGCATCGTTTTGACGATCAAAGCCGATTTGGGCGCGGCCCCCTGGGATGTGCTTCACATCGGTTTATACAAGCAATTCGGATTATCGATCGGAAGCTGGTCGGTCATCGTCGGGGTGTTCATTCTCGGCCTTTCTTCTGCGATCATGAAACAATGGCCCCGGATGGGCTCCTTTCTGAACATGATTTTCGTAGGCCCGTGCATCGATTTGTTTATGGCCGTTCCGTGGCTTTCCACGCCGGATACGCTGGCGGGAAAGTTGGCCATGCTGATTGCGGGCATTCTCATCCTCGCCCTCGGAATGGGGATTTACATCTCTGCAAGGATCGGCGCCGGACCGCGGGACAGCCTGATGCTGGCCCTTCACCTGAAAAAGGGATGGAAGATCGCCCATGTCCGCCTGGCCATGGAAACGATCGTGCTTTTCATCGGTTTTATCCTCGGCGGCCCGGTCCATCTCGGCACATTGGTGATCACCGTTTCCATCGGGCATGTAACGGGGATCACCCTCCCCCTTTGCAGAAAACTGGCCGACCGCTTTCTTTTTCAAAACGGCGGGAAAACTGCGAACAGAATATGGCATCCTAATAAAGGAGTTTGATATTCGGTGAAGATATCGACGAAAGGGAGATACGGCCTGACCATTATGATCGAACTGGCCAAAAATTACGGAAACCGCCCGACCCCGCTCAAGGCGATCGCCCAAACCCATGACTTATCCGAGCATTATTTGGAGCAGATCGTGTCCCAATTGCGGAACGCCGGGTTGGTCAAAAGCATCCGCGGCGCTTACGGCGGCTATGTGTTGGCGAAGGAGCCGTCGAAGGTTACGGCCGGGGATGTGATCCGCGTGTTGGAAGGCCCGATTACCCCCGTCGAAGGGATCGAAAACGAGAAACTTCCCCAGCAGCGGGAGCTTTGGCTGAGGATCCGGGACGCGGTCAAAAACGTCCTCGACGGGACGACCCTGCTGGATTTGGCCAACTATTCCGAGGACAGGGAAGCGATGGAAGGTTACATGTTTTACATTTGACAAGGGAACTTATCTTGCGGAAAACAGGTGATGGAAATGGAAAGAATCTATGCGGATCACGCGGCGACGACTCCGGTCATTCCGGAAGTAAAAAAGACGGTCTTGGAAATCACGGAAAAAATGTTTGGCAATCCGTCGAGCATCCATGCCTTCGGCCGGGAGGCCCGGGCGGTCGTCGACCAGGCGAGGCAGAACGCCTCCCGATCCATCGGGGCAAAATTCCATGAAATCATCTTCACGAGCGGAGGAACGGAAGCGGACAATTTGGCCTGGATCGGAACCGCCCTCGCCAACCGGGGGAGGGGGAAACACCTGATTACCACTTCCATCGAACATCACGCGGTGCTGAAGACGGCGGAATTTTTGGAAAGCCTTGGCTTTGAAGTCACCTATTTGCCGGTGGACGAATCCGGCGCCGTAAAGGCGGATGCGGTAAAGCGGGCGCTAAGGGACGATACGATCCTCGTTTCCGTCATGTTTGCCAACAATGAAACCGGGGTCATCCAGCCGGTGAAGGAAATCGGGGAACTTTTGCAAAACCATCCCGCCTATTTCCATACGGACGCCGTCCAGGCTTACGGTCATATTCCGATCGATGTGAACGAGCTGCACATCGATTTGCTGTCGGTATCCGCCCATAAAATGAACGGGCCGAAGGGCGCGGGATTCCTTTATGTGCGGGACGGCGTGAAACTCGCCCCCCTCATCCACGGCGGGGAACAGGAGCGAAGGAGGCGGGCCGGCACGGAAAATGTCGCGGCCATCGCCGGTTTCGGGAAAGCGATCGAAATCGCCATGGAAAGGATGGCTGCCAACAAGGCGCATCATGAACGGCTCCGGGACGCTTTTATCCGGAAGCTGCGGGAAGAAGGGGTGGATTTTGCCATCAACGGCGACCCGGAACAATCGCTGGCCAACATCATCAACCTCAGTTTCCCGGGGACGAGAACGGATCAGGTTCTGGTGAATCTGGATCTGGAAGGGATCGCCGCCTCCAGCGGCTCCGCCTGCACCGCCGGCTCCCTGGAACCGAGCCATGTCCTGAAGGCGATGTACGGGGAAAATTCCCCCCGGATCGGGAATTCGGTGCGCTTCAGTTTCGGTTACGGCAACACGGTTGAGCAGATGGAGATCCTCGGGGAAAAATGCGCCGCAGTGGTGAAACGGCTGTCATCAGACGGGAGGTGAGAACGTGCGGGACAGGAAAAACATCCGCGTCGTCGTCGGCATGAGCGGCGGCGTGGATTCGTCGGTCGCCGCCTTATTGTTGAAAGAGCAAGGCTACGACGTGATCGGGGTTTTCATGAAAAACTGGGATGATTCCGACGAAAACGGCGTATGTACGGCGGCCCAGGATTACGAAGACGTCGCCCGCGTCGCCAACCAGATCGGGATTCCCTACTATTCGGTCAATTTTGAACGGGAGTACTGGGACAGGGTCTTCACCTATTTTTTGGACGAATACAAGGCGGGAAGGACGCCCAATCCCGATGTGGTCTGCAACAAGGAGATCAAATTCAAGGCCTTTTTGGACCACGCCATGAAACTGGGCGCCGACTGCGTGGCCACCGGCCATTACGCGAAAGTCGTCTACCGGGACGGGGAGTACAAGCTCCTGCGGGGAGCGGACAAAAACAAGGATCAAAGCTACTTCTTGAATCAGCTGTCCCAAAAGCAAATTTCCAAAGTGATGTTCCCGCTCGGCGGATTGACGAAGGAGGAAGTCCGCAAGATCGCCAGGGAAGCGGGTCTTGCCACGGCGGACAAGAAGGACAGCACGGGGATCTGCTTTATCGGCGAACGGAACTTCAAGGAATTTTTAAGCAAATATCTTCCGGCCCAACCGGGCAAAATGATGACCTTGGACGGGGAAGTCAAGGGGACCCATGACGGCCTGATGTATTACACGATCGGCCAGCGGCACGGCCTGGGAATCGGCGGCGCCGGCGAACCGTGGTTCGTCGTCGGAAAGGACGTCAAGAAAAACATCCTCTATGTCGGTCAAGGATTCCACAACCCTTATTTGTATTCCGATTCCATCATTGCCACGAAGGTGAATTGGGTCTCCGAAAAGGAAAAGCCGGATACCTTCCATTGCACCGCCAAATTCCGCTACCGCCAGCCGGACTACGGCGTCACCGTGGAAAGATTGGACGGGGACCGGGTCCGGGTCGTTTTCGACGAACCGGTCCGCTCGGTCACGCCCGGCCAAGCCGTCGTCTTTTACAACGGGGAAGAATGCCTTGGCGGTGGCACCATCGATGAAGTGTTTAAAAACGGGGAAAAACTGAAGTACGTCAGCTGAAAACGAAAAGGCCCGATTCCTCCCGCCAAGGTCCGGCAGAGACGGGAGGAGGAGCGGGAAACGGATCAAACCGGCGGCGCTCCCGCCGAGAGCCGTGATGGACTCGTCCACGGCCTGCCGCCGGATGCGGGATCCGGGCCCCATGGAAAACGGGGATTTCAGCCGTTAAGCGGGCGGCTGCGTGTTCCTTCTCTTATTTGCCCCGCTTTCAAGCTTTCTCCAAGGATCCGCGGAGCTTTCGTTCCGCGGTTTTTTTAACGGTCCACAAAATCCGTCTTTCTTCCCCGCGGATCTGATTACACACGCGAAAGGGTGAAAGCGGCGCCCGGCCAAAGGACTTTCCGGCGGAAGGATTTCCGGCAATCTCCAGGGGATCGCCGGGTTTGACCGGATGTGCCCGTCCCGTGAAAGGATCTCCGAGTTTCTCCGCCTGGACTCGGGAATAAGTGAGGCCGTCGGGTTTGGGAGCGGTTATGCGTTCCCGGAATCTCCGTCCGGGGTTCTCCCGTTCCGAAAGAAGGATCCGGGAAGGAAGGCTCGGAATTGCTTTGAGGGGAGCGGCCGGCATTTGAAAAATCGGGGAAGTTCCGGCGCTTTTTTAATCTTTTCTTTTTCCCTGACGATTCCTTTCCGCATGGCAAAAGGCGCTGTGCTATAATGTTTGTGAAAAGCCAAAGGCTTCCGGATGAAGGATGCCGGCGTTACGGACAAACGGGATCCGGCGCGCGCTTTCGGCATGCCGGGTCCGTCGGGCCATTCGCGGGCCTTTTGCTGAAGACTTGGGAGCGAGGAAGGACAAAGTGAAAGATTGGGTATTTGCCGAACCGTCCATTGGGGGTGGGGCGTCATGACGGAACAAGGGACGGCGCCTTTCGCCGACGGAAAAAAATATATCAAAGGCCGGCTGATCGTCACGATTTTCCATAATGAAAAAAATTTGTACACGGTGCTTCGCCTGCGGGTGGAGGAGACGACGGAAGATTTCCGCGACAAGGAAGTCGTTGTGACCGGCTATTTTCCCCCGATCCACGAAAATGAGACGTATGTTTTTTACGGCCGATTTGTCGAGCATCCGAAGTACGGCCTCCAATACCAGGCGGAGCAATTCCGCAGGGACATCCCGACCACGAAGCAAGGGATCATTCAGTATTTGTCGAGCCCCCTTTTTAAAGGAATCGGGAAAAAGACCGCGGAAAAGATCGTCGAGCATATCGGCGAAAATGCCATATCCAAAATCCTCGAGCAGCCTTCCGTGCTGGATTCGGTGCCGAATTTGCCGGCGGAAAAGGCGAAGCAACTGTACGATGCCCTCGTTTTGCATCAGGGGCTGGAAAAGATCATGATCGCCCTGAACGACTACGGGTTCGGCACAAATTTGGCCCTGCGGATTTATCAGGCCTATAAGGAACAGACATTGGAAATCATTGAACAAAATCCCTACCGGTTGGTCGAGGACGTTGAGGGGATCGGATTCAATAGGGCGGATGAACTGGGTTCCCGCCTCGGGTTTCAGGGCAGCCACCCCTACCGGATCAAAGCGGGCATCCTGTATGCGCTGGAAACCCTTTGCCTTCAGGAGGGTCATTGTTTTTACGAACGGGAATCCCTGAAGCAGGCGGTCAAGGAGCTGTTGGAAAAAAGCCGGGATGCCGAAATCGATTCGGATGCCATCGAACTGGAAATGCTGAAGCTGGAAGAGGAAGGAAAAATCATCGCCGAAGAAACGAGGGTTTACCTGCCTTCCATCTACTTTTCCGAAAAGGGGCTCGTCAACAATATCAAACGGCTGTTGGCGCAAGAACGGAACGGCGGGCGGTTCAGCGAAGCGGAAATTCTCCTGGCCTTGGGCGAAGTGGAAGAACGGTTGGGAATCGAATATTCCCCTTCCCAGAGGGAAGCGTTGCGCACGGCTTTGCATTCGCCGATGATGATCTTGACCGGGGGGCCGGGAACGGGGAAGACGACGGTCATCCGGGGGATCATCGAACTTTACGGCAAACTGTACGGATATTCCTTGAATCCGGCGGACTACCGGGGAGACGAACCGTTTCCCTTCCTGCTCGCCGCGCCCACCGGGCGGGCGGCCAAGCGGATGGCGGAATCGACGGGGCTGCCCGCCGTCACCATTCACCGCCTGCTCGGCTGGAACGGGACGGAATCCTTCGAACACGATGAAGACCATCCCGTTTCCGGTAAACTCCTGATCATCGATGAAATGTCGATGGTGGATATTTGGCTTGCCCACCACTTGTTTAAGGCGCTGCCGGACGACATTCAGGTCGTCATCGTCGGCGACGAAGACCAGCTCCCCTCCGTCGGACCCGGCCAGGTTTTAAAGGATTTGCTGGCATCCAACCTGATTCCGACGGTAAGGCTTACGGAAATTTATCGCCAGGAAAACGGGTCGTCCATCATCCCCCTCGCCCACTCGATTAAAAACGGAGTGATCCCCCCCGATTTGACGGAACAAAAGAAGGACCGTTCCTTTATCGCCTGTTCCTACCGGCAGGTTTCGCATGTCGTCCGTCAAGTCGTGGAAAAGGCGCTGGAGAAGGGGTATTCGAAGAAGGATATTCAAGTGCTGGCCCCCATTTACCGGGGCAACGCCGGCATCGATCATTTTAACCTTCTGCTCCAGGATCTGCTCAACGGAAACGAAGACGGAAAGAAACGGGAACTGAAGTTCGGGGACGTGACGTACCGGGTCGGGGATAAGGTCTTGCAGCTCGTGAACCGCCCGGAAGACAATGTGTTCAACGGGGACATCGGGGAAGTCGTCGCCATCCTTTACGCCAAGGAAAATGTCGAAAAGGAAGATGTATTGATCGTTTCCTTCGACGGGAACGAAGTCGCCTATACCCGGCAGGATTTGCAGCAGATTACCCTCTCCTATTGCGTCAGCATCCACAAATCCCAGGGGAGCGAGTTCCCGGTCGTCATTTTGCCGGTCCTGAAAGGCTATTATCGGATGCTGAGGCGGAACCTGCTCTATACGGCGGTGACGAGAAGCAAGCGGTTTTTGATTATCTGCGGGGAGGAAGAAGCTTTCCGCATCGCCGTTTCCCGGGCCGACGACCATCAAAGGAACACGTCCTTGCGGGAAAGATTGCTCCGCGCCTGCCGGGAAACGGAAGAGGAAGATCCGGAAGCCGTCCGAGAATCGTCTCTGGAAGAGGAACTAATGAAGGTCGACCCGATGATCGGAATGGAAAATATCACGCCGTACCATTTTTTGGAGTCCGGGGAAAAGGAATGAGGGGCCGGATGTTTCCTCCGCGGCAGTTATATTTTTTCCGTCATTTGGGCAGGATGAAAATGTTTAACATTCCTTCTTTTCGGCGAGGTGCGAACATTGTTGGTCTGCCCGAATTGTCACGGAAAAGATATCGGAAAAATCGGCATTAACCAATACTACTGCTGGAACTGTTTCATCGAATTGTCCGTTGCGGACGGAAAGATCTGCGTCCATCAAATCGAAGAGGACGGCACCCTTTCCTCTTTGGATGATTTGTTTACCGAAGAGGAGCGGCGCTATCGGGCGTGAACGTCTGATCCCCTTTTTTCGGCCTGGTTTTGCCGGCCGGCTGAAAAACCAAGACGATTCACGTCTTTTTTTGTTTCTTTTTTGACCGGAAGATTTTTGCACGACCGGCTTGATCGAATCCGGTTTCACCCTTCCATCCCGCCGGCAACATCGCCGGGCAACCCCGGATCGGCTTCCGCACATAAGCTGCAGATGCAAATTCCTGATCAACCATGAGCGGACGGTTTCATGCCCTGTTATTCGCCGTTT
This sequence comes from Caldibacillus debilis DSM 16016, assembly GCF_000383875.1. Taxonomy (NCBI): domain Bacteria; kingdom Bacillati; phylum Bacillota; class Bacilli; order Caryophanales; family Bacillaceae; genus Caldibacillus; species Caldibacillus debilis. The sequence goes on from NZ_KB912880.1 coordinate 170,255, forward strand.
CCTGGCCGGAAAAATCATCCGCTGAAAGCCTCGGTCTTCCTCTCCGCATCCCGTTCTCGGCCCGCTTTCGGGCCCCGCATTCCCGCAAATTGGACCTTCCATGGACTCTGCAGAATCCCATTAATGACAGTAAGCAATCCGCATCGAAATTCCTCCCGACAAGCAAACAGAAAAGCGGTCCATGCAAGCGGGCCGGCTCTTTTTCGCGAAAAGAAAAACGATAGCCCGCTTCATCTGCCTCCGGTCAGGGGACCCGGCCGTGGAAACCCGCCGGAGCGGCTCCCCCAGTTGTTTTCCCATATTTGCCGGAAAGCGAATTATCCATTCGAGCGGCAGGAAAGAGAAAGGTGAATGCGTTCCGGTCGGGAACCGGTCATTGCATTCGGAGCACCTCAATGAATCTTTCAAGTACAAATCGAGGGATTAAGTTGAATGTATATAAAAATGACGGAATATTCATAAAGTTTATTGATATTGAGAATCGGTATTAATTAAAAATCGGAAGGTGGAAGTCTGCATATTTTCCGGACCGAAAATCGAGAAACAGAAATAAAAGGAGGAAAGAGACGGGAATTGAGAAATTTCCCGGGTTCATCCCGTAGGGTATTTTACGGAAGGGCTGAAAGATTACGAACTCTGCACGGCAAACTTATTCAGTCCTTTCCCGGCCGGATGTTTCCGTCGGTACGCTTTCCGCAGGGCGGAAGAATAGGATGCCGTGGGCTGATCCATTCGTTTTAGAACCGCCAGCGCCTCCAAAAAATGTACAGCCTGAGTCCTCAGCCATTTGGGACTCAGGCTGTTTTTCATTTCCGGCCGTAAGACCGGGAGACGCTTCGCCTCCTTGAACAGGGCGGGTTGTCTTTTTCCGCCGGAGCCCGTCCCCTTATTTTTTCAAGTGGTAGGGAACGGTGCTGACCACGACGTTTTTCCTGTGCAGCAAGTATTCGCGAAGGATCAGGCCCGATTGGTTATGCAAAATGTTGTGCCAGCCTTTCTTCGGCAAAAATTGGGGAATGATGACCGTCACGCCGTAATTGGCTTTCATCGCCCGGGAATTCACCATGTCAATGAATTTCCCCAATTTCCCGTTGATGTTCCTGTAGGAGGAGTAGATGGTGACAAGCCGGACCCCGGGCTGCCACTTCTTCCATTTCTCCTCGAATTTTTTCGTCTCTTCCTTCGTAAATCCGACGTAGACGGCGATGATCAGATCCGGCGACAAGGATTTGGCGTAAATCAGGGAATTTTCCACAACCCTCGTAATGCCGGATACGGGCACGATGATGATATTTCCCTTAATCGGCTTGGCGGGTTCATCGGGACAGAGCCGCAATTGATCCCCCACCGCAAGATAGTGGTTCCGGATGCGGTCGAAAAACAAAACGATCAGCGGCAGGAAGATGAGGACCGGCCAAACCTGGTTCAATTTGGTAATAAAAAACATGGACGTAACGATGAAGCAGATGATTGCGCCGGTCGTATTAATCAAGAACCTTTGCACCCAGCCGACGGGTTTTTCCCGCATCCATTTGACCATCATTCCCGTTTGGGACAAGGTAAAGGGAATGAAGACGCCCACCGCATAGAGCGGGATCAGGTGTTCCGTATTTCCGTTGAACAGGAATACCAAAATAATGGCGGTCACGGCAAGGGTGAGAATTCCGTTGGAATAAACGAGACGTTCCCCCCGGCTCAGAAACATTCTGGGCAAATATTTGTCTTTGGCCAGATTTACGGCCAACAGCGGAAAAGCGGAAAATCCGGTGTTGGCGGCAAGCACCAGGATGATCGTCGTCGCCACTTGGATGAAATAGTAAACGATGTTTCGCCCGAAGGTATGGGACGCGATTTGGGAGACGACCGTTTCCGTCGCCGAGGGAACGATCCCGTAGTAATAGGCCAAAAAGGTGATGCCTGCCACCATGATGGCGAGGATCGTTCCCATGACCGCCAACGTTTTTGCCGCATTGGCCGGGGCCGGATCCTTGAAATTCGGGACGGCGTTGGATATGGCTTCCACGCCCGTTAAAGCGGAACATCCCGAGGCAAAAGCTTTCAGCAATAAAAACAGGGAAATGCCGGCGACCGGCGTCCCGACGGATACTTCCGTCTCCGGCGGCACCGCGCCGGTAACGATCTTATATAGGCTTGTTCCGATCAGCAACAATATGGCAAAGATGAACAAATAGACAGGAAAAGCGAAAACGTTGGCCGATTCGGTGATCCCCCTGAGATTTAAAATGGTGATGAAGATAATGAACGAAACGGCAATCTCCACTTTGAAAGGCAATAGAACCGGGAAAGCGGAAGCGATGGCATCCGCCCCCGACGAGACACTGACCGCCACCGTCAAAATATAATCCACCAACAAGGCGCCGCCGGCGATTAACCCGGGTTTGGCGCCGAGGTTTTCCTTCGATACGACGTAGGCCCCTCCCCCATGGGGGTAGGCGAAGATGATCTGGCGATAGGACAAGACGAGCGCCGTCAATAATATCAGAATTCCGAAGGCAATCGGAAGGGAATACCAGATGGCCAGATAGCTGAATGTGGCGAGAACGATGATCACTTGCTCAGGGCCGTAAGCAACCGATGAAAGCGCATCGGAAGAAAGGATGGCCAATGCTTTGACATTCGACAATTTTTGTTCATTGATTTCCGTCGACTTCAGCGGTCTTCCAATGAGCAGTCTTTTTACTGAAAATGCCAAAATCTCACCTTCTTAGTCCGAATAATGAGGTTTGCGGATGCTTTGTCCATGGGCCAAGACATCCAAAGAAAATCTCAAAGCGAATGGAGTGGAACCTTGTGCCATGTGTTCATCAAGCATCCGGCGCCTGATGCATCCCTTTCTTTCCCGATGGCGCGAAAGGGCTACCGCCCGGGTTTGGCCCTTGAGCCTCGCATGGTTCGGATTCACCTCCGGAATAGGTTTTGCATTCGACGAAAGATTTTTTATTTGTGTCCCAAAGATGAAGAACTGGGAAGCAGAATGATATGTTACTCCTTTTTTGGCGAAATGTAAATACGCGGATTCGAAATTTATTTGTTGATATTTTATGGATGGATTCATTTTCCATCCATAACTGCAGAACAGCATTCGATGGCTTCTTGTATGAACGGCCGGCTAAATGCCATGGCCGTTTTTCTGAAAGGCCCGAGGGACGCATTCCTCCTCAGCCGTGGCGGCCATCCTTCCGCTTATCTTTCCCCGTTTCTCCCCCGCCGGCCGATGTTCCTTCCGTTTGCGGCCGGGGAAAACACGATTTTTTCAGCCGCGTTTTATCTTAATCTGTTCAGTTTCGCTTCCGATCCCGAAAATCCTTCGGACGCCATTGCCATTTCCCGTCCGCTTCTCCGGTCATCCCGAAAGCCTTCGCGGGTTCGTCCCGTTCATTGGCGCCCCGGAACCTTCTTGAGGTTCTTTCGACGGACGAATCAAGATCCTTTCCTTTTTTCGGGGAATGTCCGCGAATAAAAAACCGCTGTTTTGTAAACCTAAAACGAGGAGGATGGCCCATGGACATCAAAATGAAATGGTTTTACCGGCTGGCTTTTTTGCTGTTATTATTCATCGTGCTTTTTGTTTTTTTTAAATTGCAGCCCTTTTGGCATCCGGTCTTGACGACGGTCTTGAAGGCGCTCTTCCCCTTTGCCGTGGCCGCATTCATTGCCTATCTCCTCTATCCGCTCATCCGCTATCTGCAGAAAAACGGCTTGCCGAAAGCGCTGTCCGTCCTGATCATCTATCTTTTGTTTTTCGGCGGCGCCGGGGTGGCCATTTACAAAGGTTTGCCGGCGTTATTGGACCAATTGAAGGAACTGTCGGCCAATGCGCCTTATGTGATGGAACAATATGAAAATTGGGTTTCCGTCGTCGAAAGAAACACGAAAACTTGGCCGGACGGCTTCAAAGAGGAGATTGATCAAGGTTTTGCCGCGGTCAATGAAACGGTGGAGAGGCTCGCCGAAAAAACCCTGTCCTTCTTCTTTTGGATTGTCGACTCGTTCATCATCTTGACGTTGATTCCCTTTATCGCCTTTTTTATGATCAAAGATATGGAGGTTATCCAGAAGGCCTTTTGGTCGGTCGTCCCGGAAAAATGGAAAGATCCCTTGAGGGATTTCTTCGCCGAAGTCGACCGTTCCCTCGGCGGCTACATACGGGGCCAGCTGATCGTCTGTACGCTGATCGGCGGCCTTTCTTCCCTCCTTTTTTGGTGGATCAAAATGAAATATCCCCTCATTTTGGGATTGATCGTCGGGGTCACCAACGTGATCCCCTATTTCGGCCCGATCATCGGGGCGGTCCCGGCGGTCGTGATCGCCGCGACCGTTTCTTTTCGCATGGCCGTCTATGTGGTGCTCATCCTTTTTATTTTGCAATTCCTTGAAGGAAATATTATTTCCCCTTATGTCGTCGGGAAAAGTGTTGACTTGCATCCCCTTTTCATCATATTATCGATCTTGATCGGGGAAGAGGCGGGCGGGGTTTTGGGCCTTGTTTTGGCCGTCCCGATCGTCGCGATCCTGAAGACCGCCCTCTTGGAATTGCGGCGGCAAATGAAGGGGAAGGAACGGGCCGGATGAAAGACGAAAAAGCAAGAAAGCATTGACAATCCCGGCCGCTGTGAATATAATCCTCTATATAATAACAATGAAAAACAGCCAAACGGCTGCGGAATAAATCCATCCGCGAAAGCGTTTCAGGCGAAAGAAATAAGCGGAATTTCCCTGGAAGGACAGAAATTCCAGATGAAGGATAACGGAAGGCAGATCCGGAGTGCAGGAAAACCCTGCCGCAATGACGCGTCATAACCGACAAGTGACGGGAGAAGCGGAACGTTTCCTCCCTGATCAGGGTGATACCACGGAAAACTCTTCGTCCCTGCATTTGGGATGGAGAGTTTATTTTGTGTAGCGTCCATACATAATGAAAACGTCAGCTCAAGGAGGTTTTTATTGATGAAACGGTTATCCAGTTCCGAAATCAGGCAAATGTTTTTGGCCTTCTTCCGGGAAAAAGGCCACCGGGTGGAGCCGAGCGCTTCGCTGATTCCGAAGGACGACCCGAGTCTTTTGTGGATCAACAGCGGGGTCGCCACGCTGAAAAAATATTTCGACGGGCGGGTGAAACCGGAAAACCCCCGCATCACCAACGTGCAAAAATCGATCCGCACCAATGATATTGAAAATGTCGGCAAAACGGCACGGCATCATACCTTTTTTGAAATGCTCGGAAATTTTTCCATCGGCGATTACTTTAAAAAAGAGGCGATCGAATGGGCCTGGGAGTTTTTGACGAGCCCGAAATGGATCGGCTTTGACCCGGACAGGCTTTCCGTGACGATCCATCCCGAGGACGATGAAGCTTTTCGCATTTGGCGGGATGAGATCGGGATCCCGGAAGAGCGGATCATCCGTTTGGAAGGGAACTTTTGGGATATCGGCGAAGGGCCGAGCGGACCGAACTCGGAGATCTTCTATGACCGGGGTCCGGAATTCGGGAACGATCCGAACGATCCGGAACTTTTCCCGGGCGGGGAAAACGACCGCTATTTGGAAGTGTGGAATCTGGTCTTTTCCCAATTCAATCATAATCCCGACGGCAGCTACACCCCCCTCCCGAAGAAGAACATCGATACGGGGATGGGTCTGGAGCGGATGGCTTCCATCCTGCAGAACGCCCCGACGAATTTTGAGACGGATCTGTTCCTGCCGATCATCCGGGAGACGGAGAAAATTTCCGGGGAGACCTACGGACGGGACCGGGAAAAGGACGTGGCCTTCAAGGTCATTGCCGATCATATCCGCGCCGTGACCTTCGCCGTCTCCGACGGGGCCCTTCCTTCCAACGAAGGACGGGGGTATGTCCTCCGAAGACTGCTCAGGCGCGCCGTCCGTTACGGGAAAATGCTCGGCATCGACCGGCCGTTCATGCACGGGCTCGTTCCGGTCGTCGCGGAGATTATGGGCGATTTCTATCCGGAAGTGGCCAAAAGAAAAGAATTTGTCCAAAAGGTTGTCAAAACGGAAGAGGAACGTTTCCATGAAACCCTCAACGAAGGGCTGGCCATCCTGCAGGAGGTCATCAAGGAAGAAAAGGAAAAAGGGACAAAGGTCATCAGCGGGGAAGTGGTGTTTAAGCTTTATGACACCTACGGTTTTCCCGTCGAGCTGACGGAGGAATACGCCGCGGAAAGCGGCATGGAAATCGACCGCACGGGATTTGAAACGGAAATGGAAAAACAGCGGGAGCGGGCGAGAAACGCCCGGCAGGAAGCCGGTTCCATGCAGGTCCAGGGCGGCGTCCTGGGCGATATCACCGTCCAAAGCGAATTTGTCGGCTACGACTTGCTGGAAACAGAGGCGAAGGTCCTGANNATCATAAAGGACGGAGATTTGGCCGACGGGGCTTCCAGCGGGGAAGAAGTGCAAATGATTTTGGACCGCACCCCCTTTTATGCGGAAAGCGGCGGGCAAGTCGCCGACCGGGGGATCATCGAAAACGCCCATTTCCTCGGCAGGGTGCTGGACGTGCAAAAATCCCCGAACGGGCAAAACCTGCATAAAGTTTTTGTGGAATCGGGAAGCCTCCTGACCGGCGAACAAGTGACGGCAAAGGTCGATGAAAAAAGCCGGGTGAACATCACGAGAAACCATTCCGCCACCCACCTGCTGCACCGGGCGTTAAAGGACGTCTTGGGCGAACATGTCAACCAGGCGGGCTCCCTGGTGGCGCCGGACCGTTTGCGCTTCGACTTCTCCCATTTCGGGCCGGTGACGCGGGAAGAATTGGAGCGGATCGAAACGATCGTCAACGAAAAGATTTGGGAAAGCCTGCCCGTCACCATTTCCCACATGCCCCTTGATGAAGCCAAGGCCATGGGCGCCATGGCCCTCTTCGGGGAAAAATACGGGGAGATCGTCCGCGTCGTGAATATCGGCGGCTATTCCCTCGAGTTGTGCGGCGGCTGCCATGTGCCGAACACCTCCGTCATCGGCTTGTTCAAGATCGTCTCCGAAGAAGGGATCGGCGCCGGAACCCGGCGGATCGAAGCCTTGACCGGCGAAAGGGCATACGCCTATTTCAACAGCCAAATCGAGATCTTGAACGCGTCGGCGAAAAAGTTAAAGGCGCGGCGGGAAGAATTGCCGGAAAGAATTGAAGGCCTGCTGAACGAAGTGAAGGAACTGCAGCGGGAAAACGAATCCCTGGCGGCCAAGATCAGCCATTTGGAGGCGGAACAATTGGTCGGCTCGGCGAAAGAGATCAACGGCGTCAAGGTCTTGGCCAAAAGGGTACAGGCCCGCAATATGAATCAGCTGCGCGCCATGGTGGATGAATTGAAGGTGAAGATCGGATCCGGCGTCATCGTCCTCGGCACCGTTGACGACGACGGCAAAGTCCAGTTGAGCGCCGGGGTGACGAAGGATTTGACCGGCCGCTATCACGCCGGAAAGCTGATCAAGGAAGTCGCGGGCATATGCGGCGGCAGTGGCGGCGGCAGGCCGGACATGGCGCAGGCGGGCGGAAAAAATCCCGGCAAGCTGGACGAGGCGCTCGCCTTTGCCGAGAACTGGATAAAAAAGTTTTAATATCTTGTTCAACTGGTGTACAATATAAATAACAGTCAGGCTGCGCAGTTTGCCAACGGAAAGCGAGGTGCATGAAGTGGGATCGCTGGACAAAACCATGCAATTCCATTTTCCCGAAGAGCCGCTGGAGAAGGAAGTAAGGGAAGTCATCTTTCACGTTTTCCAGGCGCTGGAGGAAAAAGGATACAATCCGATCAACCAAATCGTCGGCTACTTATTATCAGGGGATCCCGCCTATATCCCGAGGCATAAGGACGCCAGAAACATCATCCGGAAACTGGAGCGGGATGAAATCATCGAAGAGCTGGTAAAATCCTATTTGGAGCATCATCGTGAGGAAAAGTAATGCGGATCATGGGACTGGATGTCGGCACGAAAACGGTGGGCGTGGCGGTTAGCGACCCGTTCGGCTGGACCGCCCAGGGAGTGGAAACGATCGCCATCGACGAAGAACAGGACGAATACGGTTGGGAGCGGCTGGGAAAACTCATCGCGGAATATCAGGTGGATCAAATCGTCATCGGTTTTCCGAAAAACATGGACGGATCCACCGGTCCGCGGGCGGAAGCGGTCCGGCGATACGCCGCCATGGCGGAAGAAAGGTTTCATATCCCGGTCATTTTATGGGACGAGCGCCTGTCGACGATGGCCGCCGAGAGGATTTTGCTGAAGGCGGACATGAGCAGAAAAAAAAGGAAAAAGGTCATCGACAAGATGGCGGCGGTCATGATTTTGCAAAATTATTTGGACAGCAAAAAATCACGGATATAATACGGAGGTTAAAAAATGGAACACGGCGACAACCACATTACGGTCATCGACGACGAAGGCAACGAGCAGCTGTGCGAGATCCTGTTCACCTTCGAATCGGATGAATTTAACAAATCCTATGTCCTCTATTATCCGGTGGGGGCTGAAGAGGATGAAAACGGGGAAATCCAAATTTACGCATCCAGCTTTACGCCGGGCGACGAAGAAGGGCAATTGCAGCCGATTGAAACGGAGGAAGAATGGGATATGATCGAGGAAGTGCTGGACGCTTTCCTCGCGGAAGAGGAAGAGGAGGAAGAAAAATAAAAAAATGGCAGAGTAATCGATTTTCATTCGATTGCTCTTTTTTTTCAGAAAAATATTGCCATTGATTCGGGAAAGTATAGTATAATGATTCGCGAGAATCGGTTACTTTCCCGAATATCCTCGAATTTTAAGGAGGAAGCGCATGGATAAAGAACAAATCTTGCTGGAGAGGCAAAGGGAAGCGAAAGTCGTCCGGAAAATCGTCTTCATCACCGCCTCCGTCATTCTCCTCATTTTTGCCGGAATCGTGACGGGGGGATATTTATATGTGAAAAACGCGCTGGAACCGCGGGATCCGCAGGATCACCGGGAAATTGAAGTGAAAATCCCGATCGGGTCCGGGGTGGGGACCATCGCCGACATCTTGGAAAAGAAGAAGGTCATCAAAGACGCCACCGTTTTCAAGTATTACGTGAAATTGAAAAACGAAACCGGTTTCCAGGCGGGCACCTATCATTTGAAGCCTTCGATGACCTTCGATGAAATAATCGCCAGCCTGAAAACGGGAAAAGTCTATAAAGACGCGGTCTACAAAATCACGATCCCGGAAGGGACCCGCCTGAAGGACATCGTTGCGATCATCGACAGGGAAACGAAATATTCGAAAGGCGAGATTGAAGCCTTAGTGAACGACCGGACATTTATCAGACAATTGATGGACGAGTATCCCGGATTGCTGACCGAAGAGATTTTGCAGAAAAATGTCAAATATCCGCTGGAGGGATATTTGTTTCCCGCCACCTATACATTTGACGACGAGAATGTTCCCTTGGAAAATATTATAAGAGAGATGGTGAAAAAGACGGACGATGTCCTGCAGAAATATTTGCCGGACATCGAACAGAAGAAGATGACCGTCCATCAGGTGCTGACGCTGGCTTCCCTGATCGAGGAGGAAGCGACGAAGCTGTCCGACCGGAAACTGATTTCCAGCGTGTTTTACAACCGGATGAAGATCGGCATGCCCCTGCAGACGGATCCGACGGTGTTGTACGCCCTCGGGATCCATAAAGACAGGGTGCTCTATGAAGACTTAAAAGTGAACGATCCGTACAACACTTACAAGCACGCCGGGCTGCCTCCAGGGCCGATCGCCAATGCCGGCACCGACTCGATTGAAGCGGCGCTGTATCCGAAACATTCCGATTACTATTATTTCCTGGCGACCAAAACGGGGGAAGTGCTGTTTTCCAAAACGAAGGAAGAGCATGATGAAAAATACAACACCCATATCGCCGGGCAAAAATGATATTCGCTTTTTTCCGATTCTGTGTTATAATATCTCAAGTATTTAAAGAGGATGCATGGAAGAAGGAAAAGGAGCGGGCTCATTCAGCAGTCGCTTCTTCTCTTTATGGGGAAAAACGGCTCCGCTCTCGGCCGGAGGAAGGGGCCGGGCATATGCGGCAACGGAATTGCGGTCTTTCCGCGGGTTTCAAAAAAATCTGCGGAAAGATCCCCTTTTTTTAACCGCCGGCGGATAACCGGACGGAAAAAATCCTCTATGCCGGGACGGGATGCCGGCTTCGGGATCCGGAAGCCCGGATCTTTGGAACCGGCCCCGGTTGCCATGGACGCCATCCTGCCGGAACGGGTCGCGGCCGGACGGCCGGTGCCGCCGGGGAGAGGCGGAAAATTTCTTTCGCCGGCAGAAATCCGGCGCCTGAGGGAAAAAGGGCATGCCCGGCGATTTTCGAGGTGAGCCTGATGAAAAGACCTGAAATCTCTGTCACCCCCTTTTCCGTGGAAGATATCGAACCGTTGATCGAAGCCGGGGCCGATGCCTTCCTCATCGGGGAAGAGCGCTACGGGCTTTGCCTGGCGGGGGAATTTAAGCGGGAGGATATCCGGCGGGCGGCCGAGGCCGCCCACCGCCGCGGAAAAAAGGTGTACGTGTCGATGAACGCCCTCTTCCACAACGATCTCGTCGACGAATTGGCGGACTATGTCGCCTTTTTGCAGGAATGCGGCGCCGACGCCGTCATCTTCGGCGATCCCGCCGTTTTGATGACCGTCCGCGAAACCGCCCCGGGGATGAATCTGCACTGGGACCCGGAAATGACGGCGACGAACTGGTACAGCTGCAATTATTGGGGGAGGAAAGGGGCGAAACGGGCGGTCCTCTCCCGGGAGCTGAGCATGGATGAAATCTTGGAGATCAAAGCCCGCGCCGAAGTGGAGATCGAAGTGCAAGTACACGGCATGACCTGCATGTTCCATTCGAAGCGGAAACTGATCGGGAACTATTTCGCCTACCGGGGAAAGCAGCTGGCGGTCGAAAGGGGAGACGGTTTCCTCTTCCTCTTCGACAAGGAGCGCAACAATAAATATCCGATCTTCGAAGACGCAAACGGAACCCATATCATGAGCCCGAACGATATTTGCATCATCGACGAACTCGGTGAGCTGATCGAAGCCGGCATCGACTGCTTCAGGATCGACGGGATTTTTAAGGATCCCGCCTATTTAAGGGAAGTGACGAAGGCCTACCGGACCGCCGTCGACGCCTATTTGGAAAGCCCCGGAAAATACGGGCGGCTGAAAGGGGAGCTGCTTGCGAAGATTCAGGCGGTGCAGCCGAAAAACCGGCCGCTGGATACGGGGTTCTTTTTCAAGGAAACGGTCTATTAGAGGGGGGAAAGCCATTGACCGGGCCTGCTGCGGAAACCGTCCTCGAAAGGAAAGAAAAACGGGCGGTGAAAAAGCCGGAATTGCTGGCGCCTGCCGGGAATTTGGAGAAGCTGAAAGTCGCCGTCCTCTACGGGGCGGACGCCGTTTATTTGGCCGGCCGGGAATACGGCCTTCGTTCCAATGCGGACAATTTTTCCCTGGAGGAGATGAGGGAAGGGGTCCGGTTCGCCCGTCAACACGGAGCGAAAGTGTACGTGGCGGCGAATATTTACGCCCACAACGAAAACATCCCGGGGCTGGAAGATTATTTGCGGGCCGTTGAAGAGGCGGGGGTGGACGGCGTGATCGTCGCCGACCCGCTGGTTATCGAGACTTGCAAAAAGGCAGCCCCGGCCCTGGAAATCCATTTGAGCACCCAGCAGTCCCTGTCCAACTGGAAGGCCGTCCAATTTTGGAAGGAAGAGGGGCTCGACCGGGTCGTGCTGGCGAGGGAAACGAGCGCGGAGGAAATCTGCCTCATCAAAGAGAAAGTGGACATCGAAATCGAGACCTTCATCCACGGGGCGATGTGCATCGCCTATTCCGGCCGCTGCGTCTTGAGCAACCACATGACGGCAAGGGACTCAAACCGGGGCGGGTGCTGCCAATCCTGCCGGTGGGATTACGACCTGTACCGGCTGGAGGGAGAAAATGAAGTCCCCCTCTTTTCCGAGGGCGATCCTCCCTTCTCCATGAGCGCCAAGGATTTGCGCCTGGTTGAAGCGATCCCGAAAATCATCGGTCTCGGGATCGACAGTTTGAAAATTGAAGGGAGGATGAAATCGGTCCATTACGTGGGCACCGTGACGAACGTCTACCGACAGGTGATCGACCGGTATTGTGAAGATCCGGAAAATTTCCGGCTGGAAAAGAGATGGCTGGACGAGCTGGAAAAATGCGCCAACCGGGAAACGGCTCCTGCCTTTTTTGAGGGATTTCCCGATTACCGGCAGCAGCTGTTCAAAAACCACAGCAAAAAGCCGAGCCACCAATTTGTCGGCATGGTGCTCGGCTACGACCCGGAAACGGGGACGGCGACCGTCCAGCAGCGCAATTTTTTTCAAACGGGGGATAAATTGGAGTTTTTCGGGCCGGGCATGAAACATTTTACGATGGAACTCGGAGAATTGACCGATGAAGAAGGGAATCGGATCGAAGCGGCCAGGCATCCGCTCGAGATCGTAAAGATAAAAGTCGATCATCCGGTCGAACCGTACTACATGATTCGAAAGGAGAACTGACATGCAGGGGAAACCGGTAGTCATAGGGGTCGCCGGCGGCTCCAGTTCCGGCAAGACCACGGTGGCAAAGGCGATCTGCGAAAGGCTGGGGCACCAATCCATCGTTTTAATCGAACAGGATGCCTATTACAAAGATCAAAGCCAACTCCCCTTTGAGGAACGTTTGAAGGTCAACTACGACCATCCGTTGGCTTTCGACACCGAGCTGCTCATCGAGCATTTGCAGAAATTGATCCGCTACGAGCCGATCGACATGCCGGTCTATGATTACAAAGCCTATACCCGCTCAACGGCAACGATCCGGGTCGAGCCCCGGGACGTGATCATTTTGGAAGGCATTTTGGTGCTGGAAGACGAAAGGCTGCGCAAGCTGATGGACATCAAATTGTTTGTCGACGCCGATCCGGACATCCGCATCATCCGCCGTCTGCAGCGGGATATCCTGGAAAGGGGGCGGTCGATGGAATCGGTCATCCGCCAGTATTTGGAGGTCGTCCGTCCGATGCACAACCAATTTATTGAACCGACGAAACGGTATGCCGACATCATCATACCGGAGGGCGGGAAAAATGCGGTAGCCATCGATTTAATGGTGACAAAAATCAGAAGCATACTGGAAAAAAAGTCATTTTTATGAAATGATATCATAAATACAATTATTAATTACCGCAAAGGGTTCCCGCAGGGCTGCGGCCCATCGGCTGATCTGCCATGCAGGGGATTTTTCTATTGGCCATGAAACGGTCCAATGCGCGGAAAAAAATACAATAAGGAATGATCATAAGGAGTGAGGGAAGATGACAGGAGAAAAAAGCTATCCGATGACGAAAGAAGGAAGGGAAAAATTACTCCAGGAGCTCGAATATTTGAAAACGGTTAAAAGAAAAGAAGTGGTGGAACGGATCAAGGTCGCCCGCAGCTACGGCGATCTCTCCGAAAATTCGGAATATGATTCCGCCAAGGAAGAACAGGCCTTCGTCGAAGGCAGGATCAACCTGCTGGAAAAAATGCTCCGCAATGCGATCATCATAGAAGAAGACGATTCGGATGTGGTGACCTTGGGGAAATCGATCACCTTCGTTGAACTGCCCGACGGGGAAGAAGAAACCTATACGATCGTCGGGAGCGCGGAAGCCGATCCCTTCGAAGGGAAAATCTCCAACGATTCCCCGATCGCCAAGAGCCTGCTGGGCAAAAGGGTAGGCGATGAAGTGGTGGTACAGACTCCCGGCGGCGAAATGAACGTCAAAATCATCGCGATTAAATAAAAGCGTCTCTTTCTTATCGGCCGGTCTGACGATCGGCCGATGCGGCCGCCTCGGGCCGCGCAGGAGAAACAGGCCTTATCGGCGGCAGGAAAACGGAGCGGATTCCGGACAGGGAAAGCCCGTTCCCTTGCCGGAGGAGCCGCCCGTTTGCCGGGCGGAGCTTCTCCGCCTTTGCCGCCTTTAAGGAGGAGCTTTCCGCCGATGAAACCGGCGGCATTGCATGACGGATTTTCGTGATTCCGCCAAGGGAAGCTGCCCGGCGACCGCCCGGTGCGGCTTTTTTTGTGTCCGGATTTCCCGTTTCGGCGGTGCCGGGGTGGCGTGGCAACCGGAAAACGACGGATGCCTCTCCGGTTTGAGCCGCCCGCAGCTGATTGCCGGCCGGGAAGGGAAGCCGCGTGAAGCCGAAATCGCTGGCGCGTTTGAACGGCCTGCCGTTATCCGCCGCCCCGTCATCTTGTACACGGGGCTTCGCCGGATGGACCCGGTTTTTAGTCCGGACCGGCCTGTCAAAGCGCATCCCGGCGGTTTTGGGAAAAACGGCAGGCTTTCGGCTGCGGGAAAGGCAATCGCCTGTTTTCGCTTCCGGTTCCTGCCAGGTTTGAACGGACCGCCGCCCCGTACGCGGCCGGACGGATCTTGCCGGTTCGTTGATGTTTTGCAGATACGCCATTGTCAGACCACCCGCCTATCTTGCGGCAAAACCTCTTCCGGCGTCTAAAAACTTGCCGCCCCGTCTACACTGCTAAGGGGTGGTTCCTATGCCGAACAGAATCCGGGGAATCTCCGTGTTCATCCTTTGCGCCATCCTTGTTCTCCTTTTGCGGTTGGCGCAGATTCAATTGTTGGAACCGGAATCCTTTGGCAAACATCACATCAACCTTCTGGAAGAAAGCGTGAAACAAAGGGCGCAGGAGTTTTTGCTGGATGACGGGCGGGGGGAATTTTACGACAAAAACGGCCGTCCCCTCACCCGCACGAAAGTCCCCTCCCTTGTCCTTTTCCCGTTTTTGAAGGATATGGACTGGGATGTGGAGGCACTAGCGGAAATCTTGAACGTAACGCCCGAGGAAATCGAGGCCGCGGTGCGGACGGCGGAGAAGCCCTTCGTCTTCAGCCGGCCGTTGACGGAGGAAGAAATGGAGAAAATCAACCGGCTGAAAATCCCCGGCGCCTTTGCCGTTTATAAGGAGACGGACGGGAAGGACACGATCGCCGCCCAATTGATCGGCGTCATCGGCGAAAACGGGAAGCTTTTCCGGGAGCGCTATCCGGACCGGTCCGGTTCCGCGAAGACCCCCGTCGGTCTGACGGGTTTGCAAAAAGGTTTTGACGAATTTCTGATCCCCGATGAAAATTCCAGGCTTGTTTTTCATGTGGACGGCAAGGGGGATCCGTTGTTCGGCCTGCATGTCCGTTACATAAGCCCGGCCAATCCCTATACCCCGCTGAAGGCGATCACGACGATCGACGGGGAGATCCAGCGGGAGACGGAACGGATCGCCGACCGGCACAAGATGAAAAAAGGCGGGATCGTTCTCCTCGACATCGAGACAAACAGCGTCCTCGCCCTTGTTTCCCGCCCGAACCTCGACCGGGCCAATCCGTTCGCCGGCGATGGGAGCAAAAATTTTCCGGTTGAAGCCCAAATCCCGGGATCCGTTTTTAAAACCGTCATTGCGGCGGCGGCGATCGAGGAGGGAATCGTTCCGCCGGACCGCCAATTTGACTGCGACCGGCCGGCCACCGGAGAGGGGGAGGCGGAAAGGAAGCTGGGGGTCCTCGATTTTCCCGACAGCTTCGCGCAAAGCTGCAACTATACCTTTGCCCAATTGGCGAAAGAATTGGCCGAAAAGGACAAGAATCTGATCGAAAAATATGCGGAAAGGCTCGGCCTGCTGGAACCTGTCGGCTGGCGGGGCGATGTCTTCCGCTTGCCGGATTTCCGGCAGCTTCCCGACGAGGAGGGGGGAAGGGTGTTCTTGAACGATGAAGAGCGAAGGGATAAAAATTTTGCCGCCTTGACGGGTATCGGGCAAAAAAACGTTCGGATTACCCCCCTTGCGGCCGCGAATATGATGGCGGCCATCGCGCGGGGAGGCGAGAAGAAGCAAGTCCGTTTCGTTTCGGAAATCCGGTATGCGGACGGTTCGACGATGTTTTCCTTTCCGGAGCAAAGGATGGCCGGGGAAAACATTTCCCCCGATACGGCGAAGGCTTTGCAAAAATTGCTCCGCGGCGTCGTGGAAAAGGAAAAGGGGACCGGCAGCGCTTTGAACCGGTTGCCCGCTGCGATCGCCGGGAAATCCGGAACGGCGGAAACGAACCGCTACGCAGGAGAAAAACAGCTGCTCAACAAATGGTTCGTCGGCTATTTTCCCTACGAAAAACCGAAATATGCGCTGGCGGTCGTGAATCTGGAAGTCTTTGCCGATGAAGGTTCGGTGTTGCCCATATTTGCGGACATGGTAAAATATTTACACGGGAAAGGATCATAATTTTCGGTGTTGGATTTCCCGGCCGGTTCATATACTTTTGATAGCCATCCTTCCGAAGGAGGGGAAAAAATTGCCGGAAAATCAATATTATCCGCCCTTCCGGACATCCAGGTCGGAGCAATACGCCAAAAAAAGAAAGGAAAATTTTATTTTAAATCTTTTAATTGCCGTCGTTTTTTTATTGATCATCATCGTCGCCTTCTCGATCCTGACCGGTAAACCTGCGGATCAGGCCGGCGGTGGAGATCATGCGGAAAAAACCGGCGAAAATGCCGCTGCCGAGCATAAAAATTCAAAGGAGGAAGGGAAGGGGGAGGCTTCCGGCGCCGGCGTTTCATCGGACAACGCGGCTTCGGAAGGAGAAGCCGATGAAACCGCGACCGGCGGCGGAGAAGATGCCGACGAGTCGCAAACGGTAAGCGGTTCTGCTGAAAATCGGGAAGTGGAAATCGCGGAAAACGAAAATGATCCGAATGTGATCAAAACCGTCGTCAACCCGTCCTGGAAGCCGGTGGGCACCGTCCAGAGCGGGCAGCATGTCACCCGATACGATGAAGGCACCGTCGACCGGCGGGAAATGGACCGGGCCATGGCCTATGCGGCAGGCCTGGCGGAAGATGACATGATCGTTTGGTGGGTCGGCCATGGCGGCGAGCCGAACAGAAATGTGATCGGCACGATCACATCGAAAGATCAGACAAAAATTTTCCGCGTCTATTTGGAATGGGTGGACGGCCAAGGGTGGAAACCGGTAAAATTGCAATATTTGCGGGAAAACGATAAAAAAAGATAAGAACAGGGAGACGGATCAATGAAGATTGCAGTGATCGGAGCCATGGAAGAAGAAGTGGAAATTTACCGGGAGAACATGCGGGATAAGCGCGTCCTTACGGTCGCCGGGTGCGAGTTCACGGAAGGAAGACTGGCGGGGAAAGACGCGGTCCTTTTGCGTTCCGGGATCGGCAAGGTCAACGCGGCCATGGGGACCGCCCTGCTGCTGGACAGATTCAAACCGGATTACGTGATCAACACCGGTTCCGCCGGAGGGTTGAACCCTTCCCTCAAGGTCGGGGACATCGTCATTTCCACGGAGGTTCGCCATCACGATGTGGACGCCACCGCCTTCGGCTACGCCTACGGACAAGTCCCGCAGATGCCCGAGGCCTTTCCTGCCGACAGCCATCTCGTGGAACTTGCGGAAATCTGCGCGTCGCGGATCGGCGATGCCCAAACGGCAAAGGGACTGATCGCCACCGGGGATTCTTTCATTAACGATCCGGAACGGGTGGAGGAGATCCGAAGAAAATTCCCCGGCTTGCAGGCGGTGGAAATGGAAGCGGCGGCCATCGCCCAGGTGGCCTATCAGTTTTCCGTTCCCTTTGTCATCATCCGTTCCCTTTCCGATATCGCAGGAAAGGATTCCGATCTTTCCTTCGAGCAATATTTACGGAAGGCGTCGCAAAACTCCGCTTCCCTAGTCATGAAGATGGTGGAATCGTTATAAACGGATCTTCCGATCGGAAAAGGGAGGCCGGAGGCCTTTTAAGGAAGGCATCCGGCTTTCGTTTTTACATGATTTCGCCGACGGCATCATCGATCATCCGGAAGCTGAACCCTTTTAACCGGGATTTCCCCAAGGAAATCTTCCTTTCCAGGAGCCGGGGGCCGGTTTTCTCGGGGCGTTCTTTCGGATATCGGGATCCATCGGCAAAAAAGAGTGATAAGAAAACCGTTCTTGTTTGGCCGGTTGCGGCGCCAAAACGGAGCGGTTTTCTTTTTTGCCCAAGTGGATGGGAACAGACCGGGCCCCTCTTTACGCGCCATTTTCCTGATTTTTCATGGGGAAAGAACGGATTTTCTATGTTAATCTATAAATATCAGTTTTTCGGATCAACCATCCGTCGCCGGATGGAAAGATCGGAAGGTGGAAACATGGAAGATAGGAAAAAATTGCGGGAGAAAATTTCCGACTATCATCATTTTTCCTTTGTTTTAATTGCCCTCAGCGCATTTTTATATATCGGAATTTTCATAGACCAATATCAATATGAAGGCCGGCGTGTTCTCTTCCTCGCGACGGGGATGATTCTCCTCCTCCTTTTCGCCTTTTTCTTCCGCTTTTTGTCCGGACGGTATGAAAGAGCGCTCGCGGAAATGGATGAGGAATGATCCTTCTATTTGGGGAAGGAATCCTTGCGGACCGGATATGCGGAAACGTTCACAAAATTTTCACCGAATTGTTGCCGATCGTTCAAAAGCCGTGCCGTAAACAACATATTCCCCGTGATAAACTGATTATAGACAGAACGTTGAGGAGTGGGAATATGGTTGCTGTTATCGTCGGCCTGTTAATCAGCACCGCGATCGGAATTTATATCGCCAATGAAGTCAGTGTGGAATAAGCGTCCGGCTTCTTTTGGGAGGCCGGGTCGCGGCGCTGGTCTTTGCCTTGCGTTTTTCCATCCGATTTCCCCCTTTGCTTAGGATGGACCGAAACCATTCGGATGCGGAATTGAAAAGATTGGAAAAGGTTTTTTAAAAACCTTTGCCCCGTTGCGGAAACGGGGTCTTTTTTTATCTGCCGACCGGTTGCGGCGTTTCGGGGGAAGGCCCGGACGGCGTCTTTCTCTTTTGCCGGAGGAAAGGAAGGAACGTTAAAACTCCCCAGTACGGGCCCTAAAGTCTTTTTTGCCGGCAAAGGCCACCGAAAGGGCTGGCGATGTCGGGGAACGGCCGAGGGGGTTCTTCCTGTCCGGATCACACGCCGTCCCTTTTGCCGGGAGAAGGGAATCCGGCGGCAAGAAAGTGTGTTTCGATACCTGTACCGTATTGCCGCCCGCATTGTGAAAAAGTTTGAGAATGCCGGGGAGAACCAAAAAGACTGTTCCGGTCGGTTTGTAGGAAAAGGGGCGGAATTGCAGCATCTTGCGGCGAAGGGTGTGGGGGATGGCGTTCGAAAAGGATATGTGCTCCCGGATTGTGCAAATGAAAGAGCCCCTTTGCCGGGGCTCAAATCATCATTATTTCCGGACCAATGCTAAAATCCCTGATATGCCGATGAAAATCCCGCTGAGCAAGTTAATCCAATAATTTGTTTGCGACTTCAATGATTTGATCTTTATATAAATAAATATCTTCCAGGCTGTTAATTTTGTATTGCGTTTTAAGATCATCGTTTAATTGAATTCTTTTATTTGAGGTATTAAACAGCAAACGGCAGACCCATTTTCTAATATTGTCGTCAATTAAAACATTGAGATAGCGCAAGTTATCACGATAGTATATTCGTTCTGGATCAATAACATCTTTTAGAATCATTTTTACATGAACATAACCTTCAATTTCCTCTTCTGTCGTAACAATTTCTCCTTTATCTCTTAATTCTGCATTACCTTCATGATCTGTTTTCGGACTGGCTGCCTCCGCTTTCGAAGTATCTAGCGCTGCTTGAAGCTTATCATTTACTCTTTCAGTAATAAATTGATTTATCGATTTTTTCACTATAGTTCTGAAGCTATCGATAACATTTTGTGTCTTTCTGCCCTCATAAATATGGCTTAAAAAGAATACGATAAATTCATCTGATGGGGATTCTATTTCTTTTTTCAGCAATTCCTTAATATCATTTGTATATCGCAATTCTGAAGCTGTATTCAGTATATTATCAATATCAAAGACATTTTTCCTAAACTTTTGCAATTCAGCTATGTTATTTTCTCTAAGCTCCAATAGATGAAAAACAAAAAACGGTTTTGAATCCATCTTATTGGTTTCGTCCAAATCAGTAAAAAATTTATATATCACACCGTTGGTTAAAATGGCAAATTTCGCTTTCGTCGAACTGAAATAGCGGAAAAGTTGGGAATCATGTTTTTTCAAATCGTCGTTAATCGGTTTGGCCTCAATTAATATAAGAGGTTCCCCATCTTTCAAAATGGCATAATCAACTCTTTCACCTTTCTTTATTCCAACATCAGCTGTAAATTCCGGTAAAAATTCCTGGGGATTGAAAACATCATAACCTAAAATTTGGAAAAAAGGTAAAATAATACTTGTCTTGGTGGATTCCTCATTTTGAATGCTATCAATTATTGAACTTACTCTTTCTGAAAACCTTTTAATTTTCTCTACAAATTCAGCATCCATATTTCATTACCTCCATTTTCTAAAATATTTTCATCATTTATTGATCCCCGATTGTTTGTCGGGAAAATGATCGTCTTCCAGATTTTCCGCAAAATCTTCGAATAAGCAAAACATAGTTCCGGGTACATTTGAAGAAATGCCCGTGGACCGAATAAAAATAAAAGACATGAAATCCAATTTCATGTCTGTCGAGCCATTAGGTGTAATATGATCTTGTACGTCGCTTACAAATATTGCCGTTTTCATTCGCGGAATTCGGATTCTTGTTCTCAGGGACGGAGGAACCAAGGATTCGAGGATTTAACTTGGCTTTTTTGACTTTTCTGTCATCAGCAGGTACAAAAAACCACAATTTTGAAAGGTTTCGAAGCCGGGTTTTGTTTGTCCTATCATTTAGCAATGTAAGTGGATCATTTTTCCAAGACATTCCTTTTCATTTTCCACGCCAATTTACATAATATTATAAACGAAAAATATGAACATTAAAATAAGTGCGTAAAACAATAACGAAATGGATTTACAGCGATCCAAGAAGCTGAACTTCTATTTCCGCTTCGAAAATGGAATTGAATCGGTAAAATCCACGCGCCGGATCGTGTTGTACGGTTTTAAAGGCATAAAGGACAAAAACCCCAATGGAATGTATTTCGGGTGTATCCTCCAAGACAAGAGGGGAAGGAATGCAAAACCACCCAAATTCTCGAAATGAAGTAGGACTTCATTAAAATCAAGTACTGACCACTGCGGAAGTAAGAAAATCTAAATGCCACTTGTCAGCGGCCGTACGCCGTTAAACCCGATCAAGTTATTGAAAAGAGAAAGTTTAAGAACTGCAGAAAGAATGGATCGTGTTGCGGAAAATTCCCGTCCGTATGGGCCCGATTAAAGAAAAATCCCCTCTCATTCAAGAGGCCGTTCATCAAGCAGTTCCCGCAGCTCCTTGATATCCTCCAATGTCGCCTGCTTTCGGATGAAACGCCGCGCCCTTGAACGATTGCTCAAATACTTGGCGCATTCCTTGGTTTTTTCTGCCATCTTTTGTTTGCTTCGGTTTGTTTTTCCCCATTTCCCATTTCTCCTTCTTTCCCACGGCAAAATTCTTCGTTAAGGCCATGAGGCTGTCATTTCAATCGGATCCCGATTTAAATCGCTTGTATAAAAGCCGTGTGATGTTCAATTCTTTAATAAATGATCGAAAACAAGAGTTGAAGAAAACCGGCCGATCCCCCATTTCTTCCCGAAAGTGAAAGCGCGCATTCTCCTTGCCACAAAAAAATTCCCCGCCGGCAAAAACCCGGCTCCTCCCGTCATACGATGATCCCGTTCAGGTCTTGCCGGGCGGTGCTCAGCCTCCATCCAAGGCCCTCCGGGCTTCATTTGGCGGCGGGGGATTTTTCCGGCGATAGGGGGATTATCACGGCTCTTCCCCGTTTGTCGATCGCTCCGCATGGGGGAAGCCGTCCCGGAAAGCTTTGCAATGGGCGTACAGGCACGGAAAAACGGGGCGCCACATACAATGATAATACATTGTTTTCCGCCGGTTGGGCAGAAGAATCATCCGGTTTAGGAGGTCGTGCCTGTGCCTGGTTTCCTTTCAAGCCTCGCCTTTTTCATTAAACAGCTTTCCCTCCTCGTTTCCTATGTCAAGAATAACGCCTTTCCCCAACCGCTGTCCCCGAGCGAAGAAAAATATTATCTGCAAAGAATGGCGGAGGGCGACCTGGAGGCCCGCAATCTGCTCATCGAGCACAATCTGCGGCTCGTCGCCCACATCGTGAAAAAGTTTGAAAACACGGGAGAAGATCAGGAAGACTTGATCTCCATCGGCACGATCGGTTTGATCAAAGCGATCGAAAGCTTTTCCGAAGGAAAGGGGACAAAGCTGGCTACATATGCGGCGAGATGTATCGAAAACGAGATCCTGATGCATCTTCGGACCCTTAAAAAAACGAAGAAGGACGTCTCGCTCCATGACCCGATCGGACAGGACAAGGAGGGGAATGAAATCAGTTTGATCGACGTGCTCAAATCCGACTCCGATGACGTGATCGAAACGATCCAGCTCAACATGGAATTGGAAAAGATCCAGGAATATATATCCGTTTTGGACGAACGGGAAAAGGAAGTGATCATCGGCAGGTTCGGGCTGGAAACGCAAGAGGAAAAAACCCAGCGGGAAATCGCCAAGGAACTGGGCATCTCCAGGAGCTACGTTTCCCGGATCGAAAAGCGGGCGCTGATGAAAATGTTCCATGAGTATTTCCGGGCGGAAAAGGAGAAGAAGATCAGGGAGCGGCAGGAAGAAGAATAGCCGCAGCTTCCTCCCTGAATTTCCCGCCCGTTCCCCGATTTCGTATTGAATTTCCGCCTATTGGAAGTGTATAATCAAGAATATTCGAAGGGAGGGATTTTTTTTGGAACATACATATGCGCTGCGCTGGGATTTGGACTCCTTGTTTCCGGGAGGAAGCGAATCGGAGGAGTTCCAGCGCTATTTGTCGGAGATCAGGGAACAATTGGCCGCCCTGAAGGACAGGATCGCGTCCCTCGATGAAACCGTGGACTTGGACCGGTTTTGCGGGATCGTCGGCGGGATGGAGACGGCGATCGTAAAACTCCGGCAAGCCAGCGCCTTCATCAGCTGCTTGCTCGCCCAGAACACGGCGGACAAAAAGGCGATGGAACTGCGCGGCCAAGTTTCGGAAAATTTTTCGCAATATTTCAACATGTTGGCGGTTTTAGATGAGAAAATAAGGGCCGTCGACGACTCCCGCTGGGAAGAATGGCTCATGGACGGCCGGCTCCGGGAAATCGCCTTCGTTCTCAACGAACGGAGGGAGCAGGCCAAAGAGAAACTCTCCGCCTCCGAAGAGGCGATCATCCAAAATTTGAGCGTTGACGGCTATCATGCTTGGGAAAATCTCTATGACATGATGGTCGGCGATATGGTCATCCCGGTGGAAGTGAACGGGGAAAGGAAAAACCTGTCCTGCGGTCAGGCGGAAAATCTCTTTTCCGACCCGGACCGGGATGTGAGGAAAAGGGTGTTCGCCAGCTGGGAAAAGGCATGGGGGGAAAAGAGCGAATATTTTGCCGCCGCCTTGAACCATCTGGCCGGTTTCCGGTTGAACGTCTACAAGTCTCGGAAGTGGGAGGA
This sequence comes from Caldibacillus debilis DSM 16016, assembly GCF_000383875.1. Taxonomy (NCBI): domain Bacteria; kingdom Bacillati; phylum Bacillota; class Bacilli; order Caryophanales; family Bacillaceae; genus Caldibacillus; species Caldibacillus debilis. The sequence continues at coordinate 193,914 of NZ_KB912880.1, forward strand.
TGTCTTGAAGGAACCGCTGATGCACAACCGGATGAAAAAGGAAACTTTGGCCGCCATGTGGTCGGCGGTGGAGGACAACAAAGAGCCGTTCGTGGCGTATTTCAACCGGAAGGCGGAATTGCTCGGGCTGGAAAAACTGTCCTGGTATGATTTGAACGCCCCGTTGGGCCGGAGCGGCAGGAAAATCCCTTATGAGGAAGCGGCGGAAACGGTCATCGCCCAGTTCGGAAAATTCAGCGGCCGCATGGCTGCTTTTGCGAGGCAGGCCCTCGGGAACCGCTGGATCGAAGCCGAGGACCGGCCGGGGAAACAGCCCGGCGGGTTTTGCACCTCCTTTCCGGACAGCAAACAATCCCGGATATTTATGACCTACTCCGGGACGCTCCCGAATGTATTCACCCTCGCCCATGAATTGGGACACGCCTTCCATGCCCATGTGTTGGCGGAAGAACGGCCTTTCCGGCAAATGTACGGCATGAATGTGGCCGAGACGGCCTCCACCTTCGCGGAGATGATCGTTGCGGATCACGCGTTAAAAAATGCGAAGACGGAAGAGGAAAAGCTGTACTTGCTGGATGATAAAATTGCCCGTTCCGTTACCTTTTTCATGAACATCCACGCCCGCTTTCTCTTTGAAACGAGGTTTTATGAAGAACGGAAGCAAGGGCCGGTCGGCGCCCGGCGGCTGAACGAAATCATGGAAGAAGCGCAAAAGGAAGCCTATTGCCGCGCCCTGGCGGAGTATCACCCCCTGTTTTGGGCGTCGAAGCTCCATTTTTATATCACGGACACGCCTTTCTACAATTTTCCATATACCTTCGGCTACCTCTTCACCATGGGCATATACGCCCGGGCCCTGGAGGAGGGAAGGGACTTCGAGGACCGCTATATCGCCCTGCTTCAGGACACGGCGGCCATGACCGTGGAGGATTTGGCGAAAAAGCATTTGAACGTGGATCTTACAAAGAAGGAGTTTTGGGATTCCGCCGCGCGGCTTTGCGTGCGGGACGTGAAGGAATTCCTTCGCCTGACGGAAAAACGGGCCCGATCTTGAACAGCTCAAACCGCGCAGACATGCGCGGCTTTTTTTGTAGGAAAACCGATTTTCTGGTATTTTTTTAGATAGCGGGTTCCGAAACGGGACGGGAAGGTGAGGCGTTTTTTGGCGGATGGCAAAAAAAAACAGCTTGATGGGGCCGTTGCTGCGCTTCAAACCGATTTTTTGATCCGATGGGAGAGGGAGCGGCGCTGTATTTCTCTTTCGATCAACAGGATGAATTCTGGCGACAGTTTCAGTTCGACGGCTTTAAAATAAGATTCAATGAGAAGCTCGTCAGGCAAATGAACAAGGCCCACAGAATTTCACCCCCGTCCTGATTTTTTCCATGGCTTGTCATCCAGGTTATTATTTACTTTAGCAAATCCGGGCATATTGAACAACGGAGCAGTTATCCACAGGAAAAGGGTGAAAACCTGTGAATAATCTGTTAATATGTTAGAAAAAAACCTGTAATTTCAAGGCGGAAATTGTGGATTAAATTATCCACAATGTTGAAGGAAGCTTCCAATTGTCGAAAAGTTTTTCCCCCATGTCGGTTTTTTTGGGGCGGTGTCGAAGAAGGAGGGGCGGGCTTCCGGGAAAAACCGGCCCCGTTTCACCGATGTTCATATGGCCGGTTATCGCATCAATTTCTTGGGAAACCGGCAGCGTTTCAACCGGAAAGGAAACTTCTTGAAAAGAATCGGATCCGGTTTCAGTTTGTCGGCCTAAGGCGCGTCGAAGTCACCGAGGAGATAACGATGCTGAAACCGGCGGTAAACGATTTGCGGGAATCGGAAATCCTCGGCTGCGGCATCCGAAACGAGGACGCCTGAAGCACGGATCCGACAGCCGACCCCGTGAAAATCTTGACGCGTCCCGTTCAATTCCCTTTTGAAATTTGCAACGTTTTCCGGTATGATTAATTTCATGCGATTCGTATTGGGGTGCATGGATGATGTGGAAAAAATTTCTGCCGAACGATTTCGTTCCATCGGTCCGGGACATTTCCCCGGAATATTTGAAGAAACGGGAGATCCAAGGAATCATCACCGATTTGGACAACACCCTCGTGGAATGGGACAGGCCCCTGGCCACACCGGATGTCCGGTCCTGGATGGAAAATATGAAGGCCCACGGCATCCGGGTCGTGATCGTCTCGAACAACTCCAAAAAGCGGGTCTTCGCTTTTGCCGACCCGCTCAACGTGCCCTTTGTCTGCAGGGCGAAAAAGCCCCTCGGCAAGTCCTTCCGAAAGGCGCTCGAGATCCTGGATTTGCCGAAGGAGAAAGTGGCCGTCGTCGGCGATCAGCTGCTGACGGACATCTACGGGGGGAACCGCAGCGGGTTTTTTACCATTTTGGTCGTCCCCGTCGCCCAATCGGACGGATTCATGACAAAAATCAACCGGATGATTGAAAGAAAGCTGTTCCGGTGGTTTGAAAAAAAGGGACTTTTCCCGTGGAAGGAGGGTGTACGTGGAAAAAGTGTTGACCTGTGAAGGCTGCGGCGCGCCGCTGCAGTCGGAAGACCCGAGCCGTGCCGGCTACCTTCCGGAATCGGCGCTGGCGGGGGGAAAACGGATTTGCCAGCGCTGCTTCCGGTTGAAGCATTACAACGAAAACACCGATGTGCCGCTGGATGATGGCCGCTTTTTAAAAATGCTGCATGAAATCGGGCAAAAAAAGGCCCTGTTCGTCAAGATCGTGGACATTTTCGATTTCAACGGCAGCTGGCTGCCGGGCATTCACCGGTTTGCCGGAAGGAATCCCGTATTATTGATCGGCAACAAGGCGGATCTTCTGCCGAAATCGGTGAATAAAGACCGGGTCGTCCAATGGATGCGTAGCGAGGCGAAACATTTGGGGCTGAAACCGGTGGACATCCTGTTGATCAGCGCGGAAAAGGGGTACCGCATCCGGGAAGCCATCGAGATGATCGATTATTACCGGAACGGCGGGGACGTGTACGTGATCGGCTGCACAAATGTCGGGAAATCGACGTTTATCAACCGGCTGGTGAAAGAAATCCGGGATGAGGATACGGGCATTACGACCTCGTTTTATCCCGGCACGACGTTGAACATCATCGAGGTGCCGCTGGAGGACGGGAAAACCCTGTATGATACGCCGGGAATCATCAACCATCACCAGATGGCCCACTATGTGGGGAAACGGGATTTAAAGATCATCACGCCGAAGAAGGAAATCAAGCCGAAGATATACCAATTGAACGACGGCCAAACCCTGTTTTTCGGCGGTCTGGCCAGGCTGGACTTCCTCAAAGGGGAGCGCACCCCCTTTACCTGTTATTTGTCCAATGATTTGCTCGTCCACCGGACCAAACTGGAAAGGGCCGACGAACTTTACGAAAACCAGAGGGGAAAACTGTTGTCCCCGCCCGGGGAAGAGGACCTCGACCGGTTTCCCCCTTTCTATCGGCAGGAATTTTCTATCAAGCGGGAAAAAACGGATATCGTCTTCTCGGGGCTCGGCTGGGTGACGGTGAACCGGCCGAACGTCGTCGTTGCCGCTTATGCGCCGAAGGGCGTCCATGTGTTTATCCGGAAATCGATTATTTAGGAGGGCAAACGGTGGCAAAGCTTTTCGGAATTATCGGCGATCCCGTGGAAAATTCCCTTTCCCCCGCCATTCACCGCCTCTTTTTTGACCAATGCGGAATCGACGCCGAATATCGGCGGTTCCCGGCGAAAAAGGAAGAGCTCCGGGAGAGGTTGCGGGAATTGAGAGAAAGGGACATTTCCGGATTCAATGTCACCCATCCGCATAAACAGGCGGTGATCGAATTTTTGGATGAAATCGATTTGCCCGCAAAAGAGGCGGGCGCCGTCAATACCGTCGTTTGCAAAGGGGGGCGATGGATCGGAACGAACACGGACGGAACCGGCTTCATCGCTTCCTTGAAGGAACATGTCGCGGACATCGGGGGGATCAGCACGCTGATCATCGGTGCCGGAGGGGCGGCCAGGGCCATTTACCGCGCTTTGCTTGAAGAAGGGGCGAAAAGGATCGACGTGGCCAACCGCCATCCGGACCGTGCGGCATGGATGGTGGAGCGGTTGAACGGGGGGCGGGCCGAAAGCCGGGTGATGACGTTGGAAGACTGCGAACGGCGGCTTTCCGGTTACGGCCTCGTCGTGCAAACCACCCCGGTGGGGATGGCGCCCCTGGACGGCCGGGCGCCCGTTTCTTTGCGGCATCTATCCGACAAGGCCCTGGTCATCGATATCATCTATCATCCGAAAGAGACCGTCTTTTTGCGGGAGGCCCGGCGGAAGGGGGCGAAAACGGCAAACGGTTTGCCGATGCTCCTCCATCAGGCCGCTTTCGCCTTCCAAAAATGGTTCGGCCATCTTCCCGACATCGCCCCGGTCCGGGAAAAAATCGATCAAATATTGGAGGAAAGATCATGTTAACGGGCAAACAGAAACGGTTTCTCCGGGCAAAAGCCCATCATCTGCAGCCCATCTTCCAGGTGGGAAAGAGCGGCGTCAACAACAATTTGGTCGCCCAGGTGATGGACGCCCTGGAAGCCAGGGAATTGATCAAAATCCACGTGCTGAACAACTGTCCCCAGCCGGCGGATTCCGTCGCTTCCGAATTGGCGGAAAAAACCGGCGCGGAACTGGTGCAGACGATCGGAAAGACCATCGTTTTATATAAAGAATCCAAGGAAAACAAACAGATCGAACTGCCATAAGCCGGATGAAGGAGCGAGGGGATTTTCCATCCGCCGGCGGCCGGTATCATGAAATTGGCAAAGGATGAATGAAATGGGAAAAAGGATCGGCATTTTGGGCGGGACTTTCGATCCGCCCCACATCGGCCATTTGATCATCGCCGATGAAATTTTGCAGGCTTTCCGTTTGGAGGAAGTCCGCTTCATGCCCAATCATCTTCCGCCCCATAAAAAAAAGGACACGGACAGCACCGACGCGGACCGGTTGCACATGCTCCGGCTGGCGACGCAAGATCATCCCTTTTTTAAAATTGAAACGATTGAACTCGAACGGAAAGGCATATCCTACACCTATGACACGATGCGGCTCTTGAAAGCGAGGGAGCCGGACGCCGAATTTTTCTTTATCATCGGCGCGGATATGGCGGAATATTTGCCGAAATGGCATAAGATCGACGAACTCGTCAAGCTCGTCCAATTCATCGTCGTCAACCGTCCGGGACATCGCATGGAAACCGACTATCCGGTGAAGAAGGTGAATATCCCGGATATTTCTATTTCTTCATCGGTGATTCGCGCTAAAATAGAAAAAGGGGAATCGGTGCGGTATTTACTGCCCCGCCCCGTTTGGGAATATATTAAGGAGAAGGGATTGTATGGATCGAGATAAGGCGCTGGAAATGGTCAGGAAACAATTGCCGGAAAAACGGTACGTCCATACGCTGGGGGTTGTCGAAACGGCGCTCCGCCTTTCGGAAAAATACGGCGGTGACGCAAAAAAAATCGAATTGGCGGCCATCTTCCACGACTACGCCAAATACCTGCCGGACGAGGAGATGCGGGAAATCATCGTAAAGGAAAACCTGCCCCGGCGGCTCCTCCGGTTCCACAGGGAGCTTTGGCACGCCCCGGTGGGCGCCTGCCTGGTGAAAAAGGAGGCCGGGATTGAAGACGAGGAGATTTTAAACGGCATCCGCTACCATACGACCGGCCGGGCCAATATGACCCTGCTGGAAAAAATCGTCTTTTTGGCCGATTACATCGAACCGGGGAGAAACTTTCCCGGAGTCGATCCGGTCCGCAAGCGGGCGGAAGAAAGTCTGGACGGGGCCGTTCTTCTGGCCCTGGAACAAACCATTTCCTTTTTGCTCTCCAAACATTCGAAGATTTATCCGGATACGATCGATGCCTACAACGATTTGATCGACAAATGCAAAGGAGGGGTTTCCGGCGAATGAATCCGCGTGAAAAGCTGGCTCTTGTTTACCGGGCGCTGGAAAACAAAAAAGCGGAAAACATTGTGGTTTTAAACATGCAGGGAATCTCCGTCGTCGCCGACTTTTTCGTCATCTGCCACGGCAATTCGGACAAGCAGGTTCAGGCCATCGCCCAAGAACTGAAGGAAAAGATCGGGGAATACGGCTTGCCGGCCAAGACGATGGAAGGATACGACGAAGCCAGATGGGTATTGGCCGATTTGGGGGATGTCGTCGTCCATATTTTCCACCGGGAAGAAAGGGAGTATTACAATTTGGAGCGGCTGTGGGGGGACGCGAAGCGGGAAGATCTGGAAGATCTGAAGAGTGAAGCGGCGCCGTGATTTACCGCCATTTCGCCCAAGTGTACGACCTGGTCATGGATGAGGCCCCCTACGGCGACTGGATCGATTTTTTTCTGCGAAAGCAAAAAAAATATTGCCCCCACGGGAAAAAGGTGCTTGATTTGGCCTGCGGAACGGGGACCGTAACGATGATGCTCCATGAACGGGGATTTGAGGTGGCCGGGGCGGATCTCTCGGAAGAGATGCTTGCGGTCGCGGCGGAAAAATCCCTGGAAAAAGGCTACCGCATCCCTTTTTTTGCGCAAGACATGACCGCGATGGAAGATATCGGCCGTTTCGATATGGTCGTGATTTTCTGCGATTCCTTGAATTATTTGCGGGAAAAGGGGGATGTGGCCAAAGCCTTCGCCAACGTCCGCCGGCTTTTGAACGACGGGGGCCTGTTCCTCTTTGATGTCCACTCCCTTTACAAAGTGAACCGCTGGTATCCCGGAAAAACCTTCGCCTATAACGGCGAAGAAGTTTCCTATATTTGGAATTGCTTTCAAGGGGTTGAAGAGAACAGCGTGGAACATGAACTGACCTTTTTTGTCCGGGACGGTGAGGGGGAACTTTACCGGAGATTCGACGAGATCCATCTGCAGCGCACCTTTCCCCCTTCCGAATATGGGCGCATGCTGGAGGAGGCGGGGTTTGTTGTATTGGATATGGAAGGGGATTTCGGCGGCGAAGTGAAAGAGGAAAGCGAGAGGATCTTTTTTACCGCCAAAAGGGAAGGCTGAAGGAGAAAAAGGAAGAAAATTCTTTTTTCGCGGCTTCGGAAGCCTTCCCTTCCCCTTGCAATTTTTTTGAGAAAAAGAAGGAATTTTCCCTTCCCTATGGAATTTTAACAGTAGACGCTTCCGCCGGGTTCCGTTCGGCAGACGCCCCGGTTTACGGATTTTCGAAGGCTTTTTCGATCCCCTTCACATCTTCCCGGAATTTGTCCGCGGTTGCGGTGAACACCTTTCCGAACAGCTCCTGCAAATTGGCCTCCTCCAGCACCTTGATTCCCTCGCCGGTAATGCCTCCTTTTACCGTCACTTTTTCCTGCAACGATGCCAAGGAATAATAGTTTTTCTCCAGCAGATTTCCCATCCCGACGAACATTTCCGCCGCAAGAAGCGAAGCGATTTCCCTTTCGATGCCGGTCTTTTCGGCCGCCGCTTCGATAAATTGCTGCAAAATATAACTGAAGAAGGCGGGCCCGCAGCTTACGATATCGGATGCCACCCGCGTCCATTCCTGCCTGATGGCCACCGGAATCCCGATATGGGAGAGGAGCTCGTAGATTTTCTCTTCCCATTCCTTCGAACAGTTGGTTCCCGCGGTGATCAGGCAGCAGCCGGATAATGCCCGGTTCGTGATGCTGGGAATGGCCCGGATGCAGGAGCAGGGCAGCGCCTTCTCCAGCTGTTCCGGCGTGACCGGGCTCGTGATCGACACGGCGCATTTGTCCTTCGTAAAATATTTCCGGTTTTCTTTCAAAAACCGGGGAAAATCGTGAGGCTTAATGGCGATGAAGATCACATCGCATTTGGCGATCACATCCGCCGGTCGGTCTTCGACGCGGATGAGCGGGTAGCTTTCCCGCAGCCTTTCCGCCTTTTTCCGGGTCCGGTTGGAAACGTGAATCTGTTCCTGTTTCGCCGCTTTCCCCTCAATCAACGCTTCCGCAAGGATTGTCCCCATGTTTCCCGTACCAATGACACCGATCCGCACACCTTTCCCTCCAAAAAGAATTATTCATAAAAGGTTATGCTAAGGTTCCGGATGAATATGACGAAGGAAAAAGAAACCGAAGGGAGTGGACGGAAGGATTGGAGTTGGAAAAATTTCGCGAGAAACGATGGCTCCTGTGGCTTCCGCCGGCGGCCGTCCTTTTGTTCTTCCTTTTCCGTCCGGAAGCGGACATCCCATGGGCGCCGGAACCGGAGGCGAAAAGCGCCCCGGATGCCCTGGAGGCTGCCGATGCTCCGGATGAAAGGGGCGCTGCCCCGGATGAAGCGGGTGATGCCGGGAAGGAAGAGCCGGAAGGGTGGAAGGTCGATGTGAAAGGGGCGGTGAAAAAACCAGGGGTCTATGCGGCCTCCCGATCCGACCGGGTGTTGGATCTCATCGAGCGGGCCGGCGGATTCGCGGAAGACGCGGACCGGGAAAAGATCAATCTGGCGCAGAAAGTGGCCGACGAAATGGTCATTTATGTCCCGAAGATCGGGGAGGAAATGCCGGATTTTTCGGGAGGAACGGCCGGGACCGGGGCGAACGGCGGGGAGGGCGGCGGGGCCGAAAAAGTGAACATCAACACCGCCGACGAAAGCCTTTTGCAAACCTTGCCGGGCATCGGGCCCGCAAAGGCGAAGGCGATCATCGAATACCGGGAGGAGAACGGGCCCTTCCGCTCCGCGGAAGACATTAAAAACGTCTCCGGGATCGGGGAAAAGACCTTCGAAAAAATAGCCGGCCATATATCGGTAAAATAGCCGGTATGGTAAAATTTTATTGATATCTTTCGACAAAATCACAGCGAACACAGGGGGCGGATGAACGTGGAACGGATTTCATGGGATCAATATTTTATGGCCCAATGCTATTTGCTTTCTTTGCGGAGCACCTGCACGAGGCTGATGGTGGGCGCGACGATCGTCCGGGACAAGCGGATCATCGCCGGCGGTTATAACGGATCGATCGCCGGGGGCGACCATTGCATCGACAAAGGCTGCTACATCATCGACAACCATTGCGTGCGGACGATCCACGCGGAAATGAATGCCATCCTGCAATGCGCCAAATTCGGGGTGCCGACGGAAGGCGCGGAAATCTACGTGACCCATTTCCCCTGCCTGCAATGCAGCAAGGCGATCATCCAGGCCGGCATCCGAAAGGTTTACTACGGGGAGGATTACCATAACCACCCCTTCGCCGTCGAATTGTTTCAACAGGCGAATGTCCATGTGGAAAAAGTGAAGTTGGAAACGGACGCCATCGATATTAAATTGCCCTGGAAAAGATGAAAGGGTGATCTCCGATACCTTACGGTTTCCTCGCCTGCCTGGCCCTTTCCCTCCTGCTCGCCGTCTTCGCCTATCACCGGCCGGAAACGGGGCTCATCGCCCTCCTCGCCTTTCTCCACATCGTTCGCGGAAAAATGCCGAAGGGCTGTTTTCTCCTGCTGGTGCTGTGCCCGGCCGGATGGTATGCCTTTTTTTCCCTTCAGCATGCCGCCCTATTGCCGGACGCCCACGAAGAAACAAGGCTTTCCATCCCTTTGCGTTTCCTTGATTATCCGGAATATGACGGCGACCTGATGCGGGCGGAAGTGAAGACGGAAACGGGGGAAAAATGGCTCTTGCGTTACCGGTTCAAAAACCGGGATGAAAAGAAGAGGTGGCAGGATGTTCTCGGACCCGGGTCCGTCTGCCGGATCAGCGGCGTGAAAAAGACGCCCGGGGAGCCGAAAAATGACAACTTGTTCAACTACCGGCTCCATTTGGCTTCGCAGCGAATCTTTTTCCTTTTTGATGCGGAGGCCATGTCCGCCGGAAGCTGCGGACACGGCAGGAAGACTTTTCCCGAATGGTTGAAAGGGATCCGAAAAAAAGGGATGGAAACGGTGAAAGGCCATTTTTCCGAAAGGGCGGCGCCCTTGGTGAACGCCCTCCTGTTCGGCGATCAAGGGGAGCTGGACGAACGGACCGCGGGGAGCTACCGAAGGCTGGGAATCTCCCATCTCCTCGCCATATCCGGCCTGCATGTCACCATATTGGCGGGGCTCTTCTACTTTTGCTTATTGAGAATCGGGATGGTTCGGGAACGGGTGAGGAACTTGCTTCTTGTTCTGCTTCCCTGCTACGCCCTGTTGGCGGGCGGTTCCCCTTCCGTCGTCCGGGCGGTGATGATGGCCTGGACGGTTCTGTTTTTTTCCCGTTGGCGCGGACAGATCCACCCCATGGATTCCCTCGGTTTATCCCTCATCCTTTTCCTCTTGGCCAATCCATTCGCCGTTTACCACGCCGGTTTTCAGCTTTCCTATTTGGTTACGGCCGGTTTATTGCTTTCGAAGGGGATCATCCTTCGGAAAGAAGGCTTCCTGCGGCAAAATTTTGCCGTCTCCGCGGTGGCTTTCCTCGTTTCCCTGCCGGCGGTCCTGTACCATTTTTACCAAGTCTCCCTTTTGAGCTTATGGATGAACCTCCTGTTTGTTCCCCTTTATACCGCGGCACTTATCCCCCTGAGCCTGTTTTCCCTTTTGCTGCTCCTCGTCCTTCCCGGGGCGGGCTCCCTTTTTGCCGGCTTGTTTTCCCGGCTCGTCGAATGGACGAATGCAACCGCCGAATTTTTTGCGGACAGGGACCGGTTTGTTCTTGTCCTCGGAAGACCGGAAGGATTCGTCCTTATCTGTTATTTCCTTTCCGCGGTCTTGTTTTTCGGACTTCTCGAGAAAAGGGGGGATTGGAAGCGGATGGCGTTTTGCCTCCTGTTTCCGGTATTCGTGCATCTTTTCGTGGTGAAATATTCGTTCGCCGGGGAAGTGACGATGATCGATGTCGGCCAGGGGGATTCGATCCTCATCCGCCTTCCTTTGCAAAAGGCCGTTTATTTAATCGATACCGGGGGAGTGCTCCGCTTTCCGAAGGAGGAATGGGCCGAGCGAAAAAACGCGTACGATCCGGGGGAATATATCGTCGTCCCCTATTTAAAGAGCAAAGGGATCGGCACGATCGACAAGCTGATTCTCACCCATGGGGACGCCGACCACATCGGTTCCGCCCGCACCATTCTCGAGGAATTGAGGGTGAAGGAAGTCGTCGTCGGAAAAACGGCGAACCGGAAGCCGATGGAGAAGGAATTGATGGAAGCGGCAAGGCGAAAGGGCGTGAAGGTGACGGAGGCGTTCCAAGGAACGGGATGGGAAAAGGGGGGAATCCCTTTTTACGTGCTGTTTCCGAAACCGCTGGCGGAATCCGGGAACGATTCGTCCATCGTCCTTTTTGCCCGCATCGGCGGGAAAAACTGGCTGTTCACCGGAGATTTGGGGACGGAAGGGGAAAACCGGCTGTTGACCGACTATCCGAAACTGAAGGCGGATGTATTGAAAGTGGGCCATCACGGAAGCGAAACCTCATCTTCGGAACGGTTTTTAAAGGCAATCGGCGCGAAGACGGCCCTCATTTCCGCCGGTGAAAACAACCGTTACGGCCATCCCCACCAAGTCGTCCTCGATCGGTTAAGGAAGCGAAGGATGGCCATTTACCGGACGGATGTCCAGGGGGCCATTACCTACCGGTTTTTTCTCGGGAAAGGGTATTTCCGCACCTGGAAGGGGGACGGGGGAAAAACGGCCCTTGATCAGGCACCGTAAAAAGAAACGGTTCATATGGTAATAACAAAAAGAAAAGGCTGCCTTTCCGGCAGCTTTTCTTTTCCGAAGGACCGCCTTTAGGAGCCTAAAATTTTAATGACGGTGGCAATGATGAAAATGGTGGCAAAAAAGCCGAAGGACACGATAAAACCGACAACCGAGTCGATGAAATCATTCCGCTTCGATTGAACGTCCTTTTCAAATTCGTTCACAATGACCCCTCCTATTTCTCCTTTTTAGTATATCGGAAAAGCGGAAAAAAATCCACAAGGATCGAAGGGCTTTTCCTCCCTTGACAAGAGTTGTCACTAATATTCCAAAATGGTTTGCGGAAAATAAAGAATACCGTTGAAAGAAAAGTTCCTAGGGCTTTTTTTTCAACGTTCATCATAAAACGGGGAACCGGCCATTTTCCGGTTCCCTCCGCTTGCTTCTTCCCCTTTCCCTCTTTTACGATTAAAATAGAAACGAAAAAAGCGGAAACGGGGAGACAGGGCATTGATTTTCGACGTTTGGAAACAAATCGCGGACAACCAGTTGGAGCCATTATACTTAGTATATGGAGAAGAATCGTTTTTAATCAAGGAAACGGTAAGTTTCATCCTGAATCGGGCGCTGCAGAACGGGTCCGATGAATTTCAGCATGCCCGTTACGACCTGCGGGAAATCCCCGTCGAAGAAGCCGTCGAGGACTGTTTGACCGTTCCTTTTTTTGGCGAAAGGAAGGTCGTGGTCTTTGAAAATCCGTTTTTCTTGACGGCGGAAAATGAAAAAGCCAAGGTGCAGCATGATTTGGAAAAGCTCAGCGAATATGTGAAAAATCCCAATCCTTCTTCCGTCGCCGTTTTCCTCGCCCCTTATAAAAAGCTGGACGAACGGAAAAAATTGACGAAACTCCTGCTGAAGTCCTCCGTTGTCGTTCATGCCAAACCGCTGACGGAGAAGGAAATGGAAAAATGGATCAAATTGCAGGTGGAAGCGGGAGGAAAACGGATCAGCGGCCGGGGGATTTTGGCCCTGCTCCATTACGTCGGCCCCAGTCTTCAGCTTTTGAAAAACGAAATCGAGAAACTGCTGCTGTACGGGGAAGAAAACATCACCGAGGAAACGGTGGAGAAGACGGTCTCCTTCCAGTCGGAGCAGAATGTCTTCCTGCTTGCGGACAAGGTGGTGAAGAGGGATCTGCCGGGGGCCTTATCGGTATATGATCAGCTGATCAAACAAAACGAGGAACCGATCAAGATTTTGGCTGCCTTGGCTTCCCAGTTCCGGTTTCTGTTTCAGGTGAAAGTCCTGTTGAAAAAAGGCTACAGCCAGTCCCAGCTCGCAAGCATGCTGAAAGCCCACCGCTTCCGGGTGAAGATGGCGGCGGAACAGGAAAAATATTTTTCGGAAGAGGACTTGCTCCGCATTTTGGACCAGCTTTCCGAACTGGATTACCGGATGAAGAGCGGTTCGGCCAATCGCGAGCAAATGCTGGAACTGTTTTTTATCAAAAATCTGTAGCTTTTTTGGTTTTCGAAAGTCCCGCTTCCTTCATGGCCGTGCCTGCAAGCCTCTGCCAAGCGGTGTTTTTCCTTGCAAAAGCGGCGGGCTGCAGGCCGCATCGCCCGGAGGGCGGCCCGCGATGCCGGAACCGCCGTGGGGCGAAGCGATCAAGCCGGGCTTCCCGTCTATGGGTTGCTTCGGCTTTTTTTGCTGCGGCCGGTCAAGTTCTGTCCGTTCTAAAAACGTTTTTTTAGCGCCCGGTTTGCAATTTGTGATTGAATTGTGCTGGACGGGATATGCACTTCGCTCCGTTCGCAGGCTGGGGCGTAGGGCAAAAAGGGGCAATGGTTTGCCGCCGGCGGCCCATATTACAATCGGGCGTCCCATTCAAAGAATGGCAAGAGGATGCCGGGCTTTGAAATCCGGAGGTCCGAAATTAAAAGATTTCGTTTCTTGGATCACAAGACGTTCTTTGGGCGCCGCTGCATAAAAAAAAGAAAATCTGGCGGGCGCCAAATTTTCTTTTTTTAGCTGATCAACGCGTTGACTTTTTTGGCAAGACGGGATTTATGGCGGTTGGCCGTATTCTTGTGGATCAATCCCTTGGTCACCGCTTTATCCAATTTGCGAACGGCCAATTTCAGCGCTTCTTTGGCGGCTTCCGCATCTTGGTTGGCCACCGCGATTTCCACTTTCTTCATCGCCGTACGCATGGCGGATTTCATGGAAGCGTTGCGCGCTCTCCGTTTTTCGTTCGTTCTGATCCGTTTCTCCGCGGATTTCGTGTTTGCCATCCTGTCACCTCCTAGCCGAATGCGAATATCGGTTTGTTCAATTCCTTCGCTATACGATAAGAACAAATGTTATTCTACCAAAGGATGGGAAATAATGCAACAGGAAACGGAAACCTCTCGGAAAGGAAAAAACGTTCGGACGAAAGAGTGTCGATTTCCTCCCTTCGTTCGAAAAGATTTCTCCACTGCCCGGAATAAATCGGTCAAAAAATGTTTTTTTGTGAAAGGGATTCCCCGTTGCCTGGCCCATTTCCCGCCTCCTTCCCCATGAAAAAAGCCGATCCGTTCCTCCTCCTTTGCAAAGGAAACCATTTCTATTTTCCGAAGACCGAGAAAACGCGATCACCATGCCGCGATTGCGCTTCAAAGGCAACCATTCCGATCTTCCCCCGGAACGGAAAAGGAGCGGACATCAAAAGCCGCCCCTCTTGCCGGTATGAACGGGGGCAAAGAAGGAAAAACTGTACATATCTCAGCTTCAGATTCGGAAAGGATCGGATGAAAATTGGACAAAGGAATGGATCTTTACTCCGTACGCACCGATTTGGCGCTTGAAGCGAAGGACATGGTTGCGGAAAGGGCGGACAATCAGGCGGCCTTGGAAGGCGTCACCGTCAAGGAAAGAACGGAAAAAGGGATCAAAGTTTCGGAAGTCGTCATCGACGAAAGGGCCGCGAAAGAGATCGGAAAGAAGCCGGGAAATTACATCACCCTGGAAGCGATCGGCGTCCGGGAGCAGGACGAACGGATCGAAAAGGACGCCCAAGAGATCTTTGCGAAGGAATTGGCGCTCCTGCTGAAAAGGTCCGGCATCTCTGAAGAAGCCTCCTGCCTGATCGTCGGCCTCGGCAACTGGAACGTGACGCCCGATGCCCTCGGCCCCCTCGTCTGCGAAAACGTCATCGTGACCCGCCATCTCTTTGAACTTCAACCGGAAACGGTCCGCGACGGCTACCGGCCGGTTTCCGCCCTTGCCCCGGGCGTGATGGGGTTGACCGGCATCGAGACGAGCGATATTGTCTTCGGCGTCGTCCAGAAGACGAAACCGGATTTCCTCATCGTCATCGACGCCCTGGCTTCCCGGTCGATCGAGCGGGTAAACGCGACCATCCAGATATCCGACAGCGGCATCCACCCCGGATCGGGGGTGGCCAACAAAAGGAAGGAATTGAGCAGGGAAACGATCGGCGTCCCGGTCTTCGCCGTCGGCGTCCCGACCGTGGTCGACGCGGTGACCATCGCCAGCGATACGATCGATTTTCTCCTGAAACATTTCGGCCGGGAAATGAAGGAAGGGAACCGGCCGTCCCGGGCATTGGCCCCCGCCGGGCTGACCTTCGGGAAAAAACGGGTGCTGACCGGGGAAGACCTTCCCGCCGAAGAGGAAAAAAAGACCTTCCTGGGGGTCGTCGGCACGCTGGGCGAGGAAGAGAAAAGGCAATTGATCCGGGAAGTGCTGAACCCTTTGGGCCATAACTTGATGGTGACGCCGAAGGAAGTGGACGTGTTCATGGAAAGGATGGCCAACCTTTTGGCCGCAGGGATCAACGCCGCTTTGCATGAGGCCGTCAACCGGGACAACGCCGGATTCATGACCCGCTGATTGTCCTATTCCGACGATTTCATTCATATGGATAAAATAAGATCTTTTCGACGGGTGATCCCATGTTTCGATTCTTTTTCAAATGTCTGTTTGTCGCCTGTTTGCTGTTTATCGGCGTCATTCTCGGAATGCAGGAAGCCAATGAAGGGTTAAAAAAAATGAAAGGATACGACGACCCCCGTTTCGGAGACGTGTTTTCCGTCGAAGAAGGCCATGGGGAAAACTACGAGGCGACCGTTTTCGGGCAAAGCGTCGTCAGCCATGATCCGGATGGCAAGGGGACCGGGCTGAAAGAAACCAGAGGCTTCGATTTCTTTTCCGAAATGGGGAAAAAGGCGTCAAAAGCCGTCTCCGATTTCGTTTCCTACCTTTTGTCCTTTTTGGAATGAAAGGTTAAGGTCGGACCGGGGAAGGGAAGGGCGGCCGGATCTGGAGTGCGTCCGGCCCTTTCTTTTTATTGAATATGGCCGGGGCTATTGCTATAATCTAAACTAGTGATTTTGCCCATTGTTGCAGGAGTGAACGGAATGAACGCAAAAGACAGGCGGGACCGCCAATCGAGGATCCGGAATTTTTCCATCATCGCCCATATCGACCACGGAAAATCCACCCTCGCCGACCGCATTTTGGAAAAGACCCACGCCTTGACCGCCAGGGAAATGCGGGAACAGCTGCTGGATTCGATGGATCTGGAGCGGGAGCGGGGGATCACGATCAAATTGAACGCGGTCCAGTTAAAATATCGGGCAAAGGATAACCGGGAATATATTTTTCATCTCATCGACACGCCGGGCCACGTGGATTTCGCCTATGAGGTTTCCCGCAGCCTGGCCGCCTGCGAAGGGGCGATCCTGGTCGTCGACGCGGCCCAGGGGATCGAAGCGCAAACGCTGGCGAATGTTTATTTGGCCTTGGACAACGATTTGGAAATCATCCCCGTCATCAACAAGATCGATCTTCCCAATGCCGACCCGGAACGGGTTCGGAAGGAGATCGAAGACGTCATCGGCCTGGACGGGAACGATGCGATCCTCGCATCGGCGAAAACGGGGCAGGGCGTCGATGAGATCCTGGAGCGGATCGTCGAACGGATCCCCGCGCCCGAAGGGGATCCCGACGCCCCGCTGAAGGCGTTGATCTTTGACTCCCTGTACGATTCCTACCGGGGGGTAATCGCCTACATCCGGGTCGTCGACGGAACGGTGAAACCGGGCGACCGGATCAAGATGATGGCAACGGGAAAAGAATTTGAGGTCGCGGAAGTGGGCGTGTTCACCCCGAAACCGGAAAAACGACCGGAGCTCTCCGTCGGAGACGTGGGCTACCTTACCGCTTCGATAAAGAACGTCAGCGACACGCGGGTCGGGGATACGATCACGAACGCCGACCGCCCGGCGGACAAGCCCCTTCCCGGTTACCGGAAGCTGAATCCGATGGTTTATTGCGGCCTTTACCCGGTGGATTCCGCCCGGTTCGATGATTTGCGGGAGGCTTTGGCAAAGCTGCAGCTCAACGATTCCTCCCTCCAATACGAACCGGAAACGTCCAGCGCCCTCGGATTCGGTTTCAGGTGCGGATTTTTGGGGCTTTTGCACATGGAAATCGTCCAGGAACGGCTGGAAAGGGAGTTCGGCATCGATCTCATCACCACGGCGCCGAGCGTGATTTACCACGTCCATTTGACGGACGGGACGGTCCTGAAAATCGACAACCCGTCCAATATGCCCGAACCGCAAAAGATCGACCATATCGAGGAACCGATGGTCCGCGCGTCCATCATGGTTCCGAACGATTTCGTCGGTTCGGTCATGGAGCTTTGCCAAAAGAAGCGGGGAAGTTTTAAGGACATGCAATATTTGGATGAGACCCGCGTCCTCATCTCCTATGAAATACCTTTATCGGAAATCATCTTCGACTTTTTCGACCAGTTGAAGTCAAGCACGAAGGGATATGCTTCCCTCGACTACGAATTGCTCGGCTACAAACCTTCCAATCTTGTGAAAATGGACATTTTGCTAAACGGGGAAAAGATTGACGCCCTGAGTTTCATCGTTCACCGGGACGCGGCCTATGCCCGGGGGAAGGCGATCGTGGAAAAATTGAAGGAATTGATTCCCCGCCAGCAATTTGAAGTTCCCGTTCAGGCGGCCATCGGCAACCGGGTGATCGCCCGCTCGACGATTAAAGCGATGCGGAAGAACGTGCTGGCCAAATGTTACGGCGGCGACGTCTCGCGGAAACGGAAGCTGCTGGAGAAGCAAAAGGAAGGCAAGAAGCGGATGAAGCAAGTCGGATCCGTCGAAGTGCCCCAGGAAGCGTTTATGGCCGTATTGAAAATTGAGGAATGATGACGGGATCATGAGGTTAGCGGCTGGGAACCCCTGCTGGCCTCTTTTTTTCATTTGCCCGGGAGAAGGTAGTGATGCCCTTGATCAGAGCAATGTATATCCATATTCCTTTCTGCACCCACATTTGCCACTATTGCGATTTCAACAAAGTATTTTTGAAGGGGCAGCCGGTGGATCAATATTTGGAAGCCTTGCGGAAGGAGATCGCCATCGTTTTTCGCGAACACCCTCCTGCCGCCTTGGAGACGGTGTATATCGGCGGCGGGACGCCGACGGCCTTATCGGAGAAGCAGTTGGACCGCCTGATGGACATCATCCATTCCTTCGTGGACGCGGGAAAACTTAAGGAATTTACCGTCGAGGCGAACCCGGGGGATTTGACCGGGGAGAAATTGGCCATATTAAAAGCGGCCGGCGTCAATCGTTTGAGCATCGGCGCGCAAAGTTTCAACGACAGCCTCTTGGAAAGGATCGGCCGCACCCACCGGGCCAAGGACGTTTATGAGGCGGTAGAACAGGCCAGGAAAAGGGGATTTGAAAACATCAACATCGATCTCATGTACGCCCTTCCCGGGCAGACGGCATCCGACGTCCTCCGCTCCCTGGACCATTTGTTCCGCCTGGATGTGCCCCATTGTTCCGCCTATTCTTTAATCGTCGAGCCGAAAACCATTTTCTATAATCTGCTGAGAAAAGGGATGCTGGCCCTCCCGGCCGAGGATGAGGAGGCCGACATGTATGAAAGGATCATGGAGGAAATGGAAAAACGCGGCCTGCATCAATATGAGATCAGCAATTTCGCGAAAAAGGGCTTTGAAAGCATGCATAACCGGATTTATTGGGACAACGAAAATTATTACGGCTTCGGGGCGGGCGCCCACAGCTACATCGGCGACCGGAGAATAGCCAACATCGGTCCGGTGAAAAAATATATCGAGAAGCTGGAGGCGGGACAGCTTCCGGTCAGGGAGGAGCAGCGGCTGTCGCTCCGCGAACGGGTGGAAGAGGAGATGTTCCTCGGCTTGAGGAAAACGGAAGGCGTGTCGGTTGCGAAATTTGAAAAAAAATTCGGCTTTTCCCCTTTTGCCTGGTACGGGGAGCGGATCCGCAGGCTGGAGGAGGAAAACCTTCTCGTTGCCGAAGGGGGGAAAATCCGGCTCACCAAGAAGGGAAAATTGCTTGGGAACGTGGTTTTCTCGCAGTTTTTGGTCGGAGGTTAAACATTGACAGATTGCCGCTGATTTGATAATTTATTTATAGGTTTAGCACTCGGGGTCAAAGAGTGCTAATAGGAGTGATCGTCATGTTGACAGACCGGCAATTGCTCATCTTACAGGTCATCATTGATGATTTCATTCAATCCGCCCATCCGGTCGGATCCAAGACTTTGGCGAAGAAAGGGACGCTGTCCCTGAGCTCGGCCACGATCCGGAATGAGATGGCGGATCTGGAAGAGTTGGGATATATCGAAAAGACGCACACTTCATCGGGCAGGGTGCCCTCCGAAAAAGGATACCGGTTTTACGTCGATCATCTGCTGTCGCCGCAAAAATTGAACAACGAGGAAATGGAATCGATCCGTTCCCTATTTATGGAACGGGTTTATGAATTTGAAACGATCGTGGAAAGGTCGGCCCATGTCCTCTCCGAACTGACGGATTATACGGTGATCGTTCTCGGTCCGGAGGTGAAGGACCACAAGGTCAGCCGGCTGCAGATCATTCCGTTGAACGAAGAAATGGCCGTGGCCATCATTGTGACGAACACGGGCCATGTGGAGAAAACCATTTTCTCCATACCGCCCAATACGAAGCCCGGCGACATTGAAAAGATCAACAATATCCTGAACAGCAAACTGATCGGCGTGCCTTTGCTGGAACTGAAATCCCGGCTGAACGAGGAGACTTACTCCCTGCTGCGGAAGCATCTCGATAACGTGATGATCATCGATGCGCTGAACGATATGTTAAATTTGCCGCTGAACGATCAGGTGTTTTACGGCGGCAAAACGAACATGCTGAAACAGCCGGAATTTCAGGATTTCGAAAAAATCCAGAAGCTGTTTGATTTCATCGAGGAAAACCAGGGCTTTTTCCATTTGTTGAAGAAGATGCCGAACGGGATCCAGGTGCGGATCGGAAAGGAAATCAACGTGCGGGAGATGGATCAGTGCAGCCTGATCACCGCGACATACAGCATCGGGGATGAGCAATGCGGCACGATCGCCATCCTCGGACCGAAGCGGATGAACTACGGGAAGGTCATTTCCCTCTTGAATATTTTCAGCAATAAATTGACAAACGTTTTAACGGAACTCTATTACGGGAAAAGGAAAGGATAGACAGGAAAGATCTTTCTGTCCTGTCTATTTTCTTTGATCTTTGGAGGTGGAAAGGAGCCTTGTCAGAAGAGAAATTGGACGCTTTCGCCAACCGGGAGGAGGCTGGGAAGGAAGAACCCGGCTCCGAAAACGTGCCCGGGAAGGAGGCGGAGCGAATGGAAGCTGCCGAATCGGAGACAAACGCCGGACCGGACAAAAACGGGGAGGAAACCCGGAAACCTTCCCCCAATGAACCGCCGGCGGAAGGTTTAAAGGACGAAGGAAAGGAGCAAGCTGAAGAGAAAAAAGAAGGGAAAGCGAAGGAAAATCCCGAAACGGAACAACAGGCTGACGAAGGGGAAACCGCAAAGGCGGAAGGGGAAGCCGAGAAATTACATAGGGAGAAGGAACAATTGGAACAACAAATCGATGAACTGAAAAGGGAACTGGAAGAAAAAGACAACCGGTATTTGCGGCTGTACGCCGATTTTGAAAACTACAAGAGAAGAACCCGAAACGAAATCGAAGCGATCAAGAAATATCAGGCCCAGGATCTCATCGCCGATCTTCTGCCGGCGATCGACAATTTTGAAAGGGCGCTGAAAAGCGAAGCGAAAAGCGACGACGCTAAGAACATCCTGAAAGGCATCGAAATGGTTTACCGGGGGATGATGGAGGCCTTGGCCAAGGCGGGCGTCAAACCGATCGAAGCCGTCGGCCAAGCGTTCGATCCCCGTTATCACCATGCCGTCATGCAGGAAAAGAGCGAAGACCATCCATCGAACGTCGTCCTTGAAGAATTCCAGAAAGGATATATGCTGAAGGACCGGGTCATCCGGCCTTCGATGGTAAAGGTTAGCGAATAATGACATTCTTCGGAAAATGGAGGTTGGGAAAATGAGCAAAATTATCGGTATCGATTTGGGAACCACCAACTCTTGCGTCGCCGTTCTGGAAGGCGGAGAACCGAAGGTCATCCCGAATCCGGAAGGGAACCGCACAACCCCCTCCGCCGTGGCCTTTAAAAACGGCGAACGCCTGGTGGGCGAAGTGGCAAAAAGACAGGCAATCACGAACCCGAATACGGTTCTTTCCATTAAAAGACATATGGGCACCGATTACAAAGTGGAAATCGAAGGGAAAAAATACACGCCTCAAGAGATTTCCGCGATCATCTTGCAATATTTAAAATCCTATGCGGAGGACTATTTGGGAGAGCCGGTGAAAAAGGCCGTCATCACCGTTCCCGCCTACTTCAACGACGCGCAAAGACAGGCGACGAAGGATGCCGGACGAATCGCCGGCCTGGAAGTGGAACGGATCATCAACGAACCGACGGCCGCCGCTCTCGCCTACGGCTTGGACAAAGAGGATGACCAAACGATCCTCGTCTTCGACCTCGGAGGCGGTACGTTCGACGTATCGATCCTCGAACTGGGCGACGGGGTATTTGAAGTGAAGGCGACCGCGGGCGATAACCATCTCGGCGGCGATGACTTCGACCATGCGATCATGGACTACCTCATCGAAGAATTTAAGAAGGAACACGGCGTCGATCTTTCCAAGGATAAAATGGCCCTGCAGCGGCTGAAAGACGCGGCGGAAAAGGCGAAAAAGGATCTTTCCGGCGTCACGAGCACGCAAATTTCCTTGCCCTTTATCACCGCCAATGAGTCCGGGCCCCTCCACCTGGAAACAACATTGACCCGGGCGAAATTCGAAGAACTGACCGCCCACCTCGTCGAAAGAACGTTGGGCCCGACCCGCCAAGCGTTAAAGGACGCCGGTCTGACGCCGGCCGACATCGACAAGGTGATTTTGGTCGGCGGTTCGACGCGGATTCCCGCCGTTCAGGAAGCGATCCGCAAGGAAATCGGCAAGGAACCCCATAAAGGGGTCAACCCGGACGAAGTCGTCGCCATGGGCGCCGCCATCCAAGGCGGGGTCATTTCCGGCGACGTCAAGGACGTGGTCCTTCTGGACGTCACGCCGCTGTCGCTGGGGATTGAAACATTGGGCGGCGTCTTTACAAAACTGATCGAAAGGAATACGACGATCCCCACGTCCAAATCGCAAATTTTTTCCACCGCAACGGATAACCAAACGGCCGTTGAAATCCACGTCCTGCAGGGCGAACGCCCGATGGCGGCCGACAACAAATCCTTGGGCCGGTTCGTGCTTTCGGACATCCCGCCGGCACCCCGCGGCGTTCCGCAAATCGAAGTCACCTTCGACATCGACAAAAACGGGATCGTCAACGTGAGCGCCAAAGATTTGGGCACCGGCAAGCAGCAAAAAATCACGATCAAGTCCAACAGCGGTTTGACGGAAGAAGAAATTCAACGGATGATCAAAGAAGCGGAGGAAAACGCGGAAAGAGACCGCAAGCGGAAGGAAGAAGCGGAACTGAAAAACGCCGCGGACCAGCTGATCTTTACCACCGACAAGACGTTGAAAGAGGTGGAAGGAAAGGTTTCGCAGGATGAAATCAACCGGGCCAAAGAGGCGAAGGAAGAATTGAAGAAGGCCCTCGAGAAAAACGACATCCAAGAAATCCGCACGAAAAAAGACAAATTGCAAGAGATCATCCAAAACATTTCCGTCAAATTGTATGAACAAACCGCCAACCAATCCCAAACCCAAACGGGAGGGCAAACCGGCAAAAAACCGGACGACAACGTGGTCGACGCGGAATATAAAGAAGTGGACGACAACAAATGATCAACGACTCCTCAGCGGAAAAGTCAAAGTCAATCCAATGGCTTTGACTTTTTCGTTCTGAGGGAAAGGAGAAGAAGAGGCGGATGCCTGGGAAAATGCGAGACGGCCTGGACGGTTTGCACCTCCCGAAAACCGGGAAAACGGATGATTTCCGGGAAAGGAAAAGGAATTGCACAGGGAGCCAGAATGATGGTAGAATTAATTTTATGCGATAGAGTTCGGGAGTGGAAACAATGGCAAAACGGGATTATTATGAAATTCTAGGTGTGGATCGCAATGCGACAAAAGAAGAGATAAAAAAAGCATACCGCCGCCTGTCGAAAAAATACCACCCGGATTTGAACAAGGAAGAGGGGGCCGCGGAAAAATTTAAAGAGATCACGGAGGCCTACGAAGTTTTAAGCGACGACGAAAAAAGGAGACGCTACGACCAGTACGGCCACGCCGATCCCTCCCAAGGTTTCTCCGGCTTCGGCGACGAAGATTTCGGCGGTTTTGGCGGCTTCGGCGGCTTTGAGGATATCTTCGACGCCTTTTTCGGCGGATCGACGCGGAGGTCGAGGCGGAACGCCCCGAGGAAGGGCGCGGATCTGCAATACACGATGACCATCACCTTTGAAGAAGCGGTTTTCGGGAAGGAAACCGATATTGAAATCCCGAGGGAGGAAGATTGTCTCCACTGCCACGGGACGGGAGCCAAGCCCGGCACCCGGCCGGATACGTGTCCCTACTGCCACGGAACGGGTCAAATCACTTCGGAGCAGGCGACTCCCTTTGGGCGGATCGTCAACCGCCGCGTATGCTATCATTGTAACGGAACCGGGCAAATCATCCGGGAAAAGTGCGCGACTTGCCATGGAACCGGCAGGGTGAAACGGCGCAAAAAAATCCATGTGAAAATCCCCGCCGGCATCGACGACGGGCAACAATTGCGGGTCGCCGGGCAAGGGGAGCGGGGCGTCAACGGCGGACCTCCGGGAGATCTCTACATCGTCTTCCATGTGGAGCCCCATGAATTTTTCGAACGGCGGGGCAACGACATTTACTGCGAGATGCCCATCACCTTCGTGCAGGCCGCCTTGGGGGATGAAATCGAAGTGCCCACCTTGTACGGCAAAGTAAAAATCAAGATTCCCCCCGGCACCCAATCCCACACGAAATTCCGTCTCCGCGGCAAAGGCGTTCCGAATGTGAGGGGAGGCGGGGTCGGCGATCAGCATGTGATCGTCAAGATCATCACGCCGAAGAAACTGACGGAAAAACAAAAGCAGCTTTTGCGCGAGTTTGCCGAGATCAGCGGGGAAACGATCGATGAGCAGACGAAGAGTTTTTTTGACAAAGTCAAAAAGGCGTTCAAAGGCAATTCATAGAGGCAAGGAGCGGCGGAAATGAAATGGTCGGAGATCAGCATTCATACGTCCAACGAGGCGATTGAACCCGTCTCGAACATCCTTCACGAGGCGGGGGCGGCCGGGGTGGTCATCGAGGATTCTTTCGATTCCATAAAGGAACAAAACGGAAAATTCGGGGAAATCTATGAGTTGAACCCGGAAGATTATCCGAAGGAAGGGGCCGTCATCAAGGCTTACTTCCCGGTAAACAGCTTTTTGGCGGAGACGATCGACGAGATCAAAAACGCGATTGAAAGCCTGACCCAATACGATATCGATATCGAACCGAACATCATCACCGTCAGTGAAGTCGACGAGGAAGACTGGGCGACGGAGTGGAAAAAATATTATCACCCGGTGAAGGTTTCCGAAAAAATTACCATCGTCCCTTGCTGGGAAGACTACGAGAAGCGGTCGGAAGAGGAAATCGTCGTCGTCTTGGACCCGGGGATGGCTTTCGGCACGGGCAACCATCCGACGACGGTGATGAGCATCCAAGCCCTGGAAAGGTTCGTGAAACCCGGGGATTCGGTCATCGATGTCGGAACCGGATCCGGCGTTCTGAGCATCGCAGCCGCCCTTTTGGGCGCCGATCGAGTGCTCGCCTTGGATTTGGATGAAATCGCCGTGAAGTCCGCCGGCGATAACTGCAAACGAAACAAGGTGGAACAGATCGTCACCGTTCAACAAAATGATCTGCTCGACGGGATCGATACGGAGGCGGATGTGATCGTCGCCAACCTTTTGGCGGAGATCATCCTCCGTTTTTCCGGCCAGGCCTACCGGAACTTGAAGCCGGGAGGGATCTTCATCGCTTCGGGCATCACCGCCCAGAAGCGGGAAACCGTCGAAAACCATTTGCGGGAAAACGGCTTTTCCATCATGGAAACGCTGATGATGGAAGACTGGATCACCACGATTGCGAAAAAATGATTTTCCGGAGGCGCCCCCGCCCCAAAGAACGAAGCAGGTGTTCGTATGCAAAGGTATTTTTATCAGGGACCGAGCCCTTCCCTCCGCTCCCTGCGCATGGAAGGGGACGATTTTCACCATATGGCCAATGTGATGCGGATGAAACCCGGGGAAAGAATCGTCCTTGTTTTTGCCGACGGAAGGGAAGGCGTATATGAAATTTCCGAGATCAAGCGCGGATACGCGGAAGTTGCCTTTGTCCAATGGATCGAAAAAAACCGGGAACTCCCCGTCCGTGTGACGATCGCCTCGGCCATGCTGAAGGGCGACCGATGGGAATGGCTGATCCAAAAGGGGACGGAGCTCGGCGCGGGAAGCTTTATTCCCGTCGTCACCGAGCGGACGGTCGTGAAGCTGGAAGAAAAGAAAATCCCGCAAAAGATCCGGCGATGGGAAAAAATCGCCAAGGAGGCCGCCGAACAATCGGAAAGGAACCGCATCCCCGCAGTGGAAAAGCCCCGTTCCTTCCATGCCCTCGTGGAGATGAGCCGGGCCTTTGATCATCGGCTGGCCGCCTATGAAGAAGAAGGGCGGAAAGGGGAGTCGGAAAATCTCTTGAAACTTTTCCGTTCGGTGAAGCCTTCCGAGTCGCTGCTCGTGCTCACCGGACCGGAAGGAGGATTTTCCAAACGGGAGATCGAAACATTAACGGAGCAAAACTTTTTCATTTGCGGGATCGGCCCGCGGATCCTGCGGGCGGAAACCGCACCCCTGTATATCCTGTCCAACATCTCCTTTTATTTTGAACTGATGATGAGGTGAATGAATTGCCGACAGTCGCATTTTATACATTGGGTTGCAAAGTGAATCACTACGAGACGGAGGCCATCTGGCAGCTGTTTAAAAAGAAGGGGTATGAAAGGGTCGACTTCGAAAAGGAAGCCGATGTTTACGTCATCAATACATGCACCGTCACCAACACCGGCGACAAGAAGAGCCGTCAGATCATCCGCCGGGCGATCCGGAAAAACCCTGATGCGGTCGTCTGCGTCACGGGATGCTATGCCCAAACTTCCCCCGCGGAAATCCTGGCGATTCCCGGCGTGGATGTGGTGATCGGGACCCAGGACCGGGCGAAGCTGCTCGATTACGTGGAGCAGCATCAAAGGGAGCGGCGGCCGATCAACGGGGTTCGCAATATCATGAGAACCCGGGTTTACGAAGAATTGGAAGTGCCTTATTTCACCGACCGCACCCGGGCTTCTTTGAAAATCCAGGAAGGCTGCAACAATTTTTGCACCTTTTGCATTATTCCTTGGGCCCGCGGTCTGATGCGCTCCCGCGACCCGAAGGCGGTCATCCGGCAGGCCCGGCAGCTGGTGGACGCCGGTTATCGGGAAATCGTTTTAACCGGAATCCATACCGGCGGATATGGCACCGACTTGAAAGATTACAATCTGGCGATGCTCCTCCGCGATTTGGAAGAGCAGGTGGAAGGGCTGAAGCGGCTCCGCATCTCCTCCATTGAAGCGAGCCAGCTCACCGATGAAGTGCTGGACGTCATCAGCCGCTCCAACGTGATCGTCCGCCATATGCACATCCCCCTGCAGTCGGGTTCGAACACCGTCTTAAAGCGGATGCGGAGAAAATATTCGGTGGAATATTATGCCGAAAGATTGGCCAAACTGCGGGAAATCATGCCCGATGTGGCCGTCACCTCCGACGTCATCGTCGGTTTCCCCGGCGAAACGGAGGAGGAATTCATGGAAACTTATCATTTCATCAAAGAACAGAAATTTGCCGAATTGCATGTGTTCCCCTTCTCCAAGCGGAACGGCACCCCGGCCGCCCGGATGGAAAACCAAATCGACGAAGAGGTGAAAGCCGAACGGGTGCACCGCCTGATCACATTGTCCGACCAGCTGGCCAAAGAATATGCCTCCAGGTTTGAAGGGGAAGTTCTGGATGTGATCCCGGAAGAAAGATATAAAGAAGACCCGAAATCGGGCTTGTACGAAGGATATTCCGACAATTATCTGAAGGTTGTCTTTCCGGCGACGGAAGAGATGGTCGGGAAAATCGTCCGCGTGAAGATCACGAAGGCCGGTTATCCGTACAACGAAGGACAGTTTGTCCGCGTCATGGACGATGACCTCCCGGCGCCGAAAAAGCGCGCGATCGTCTAACGTATCGCGGGATGGATGTGGGATCGCCGGCGCCTAAAAGGTGCGCCAAAAAAGGGTAAGAAACGTGCTTCCGCCGTCCGGCATGGATGCACGGAAAATTTCTGCAAACGGGATGCCTCCAGCATGGGGCATCCCGTCCCTTTTCAGGAGGCTTGGTTTTGGCTCTAGCCGGGGAAGCGGCGTCCGCCCGTTCCGGCTGGTCCCTTCCCTTGCGTATTCTGGCCTTGTCCCCATTTTGGGACGAGGCTTTTTAAAACGGCACGGAAGCAGCGTGCACGGGGGATTTTTTGCCGAGAAGGGAGGAAAAAATCCCTGCTTTTTCCCGGGCATGGCGCCCCGGCTTCAGTCGTGCGGCCGATACCCCTAGTTCGATGCCTGCACGGCTCCTCTCCTTCCGGCAGGCGGGTTCTGTTCCGGAGGATGCCCCATGGAAAGATCTTCCGCCGGGCAAAAAACCGCTTTGGAATAAAAAAGCCTTTGACGGACCTATTACGGCCGTCAAAGGCTTTTTTCCCGTATTTCAAGGTCTTCAAACGCCTTTAATTGGACAAGGCCTTTTGCGTATCCGGCATTCCTTTCTTCGGATGTTTTTCCGCCGAATCCGCCGGCCCCTTCGCCCGCTTGATGAAGAAGGCCAGGAAGAGGGCGGCGAGGGTGAGCAAGGCGGAGACGAAGAAGGCGTCCCTGATTCCTCCCAGCATGGCCTCTTGGGCGATTTGCTCTTTGGAAATGGAAATCCCCTTGCCGGCGGCCAGATGCACGGCGTTTTGCGCCAATTCCTTTGCGTGGTACTCCGTCCGGTTCGTCATGACGGTGATCAGGAGCGCCGTGCCGATTGCGGCGGATACCTGGTTCAGCGTGTTGTTCATCGCCGTACCGTGCGGGTAAAGGTGAACGGGCAATTGATTCAGCCCGTTGGTGGAAACGGGCATGAAGACCATGGACATCCCAAACATCCGGACGGCGTGCAAAAGCATGAGCTGGTGGTAGCTGGTATCCATCGATATTTTGCTAAACAGATAGGTCGAGACGGTGACGATGGCCAAACCGATGACCGCCAAGATCCGCCCGCCAATCCGATCGAACAGCCTGCCGTTGATGGGGGACATCAAGGCGTTGATGATGGCCCCGGGCAAAAGCATCAACCCCGTGTCCAGCGGGGAAATCCCCAAAATCGTTTGGGCGTAAATGGGGAGCAAAAGGAACCCGGAGAACATGGCCATGTTTACGATGATCGTGATGGCGGACGCCAAAGTGAACATCGGATATTGATAGACCCGGAAATTGAGCATGGGACGTTCCAGCTTGAATTGCCGGAAGGTAAAAACGGTTAAGGCGATAACGCCGATGACAATGGTCAAATCAACTTGCGGACTGGACCATCCATGGCTCCCCGCGGTGCTGAATCCGTACAGCAGGCTGCCAAATCCTACGCTCGACAAGAGAAGGGAAAGGATATCCAGGCGGATGTCAGTCTCTTTCCTTTTATCTTTCAGCAGCACGCCTCCTGTGATCAGGATCACCGCCGCCAACGGGGTGACGAGATGAAACAGCGCCCGCCAATCGAAATGTTCGACGATCCAACCGGACAGGGTGGGCCCGATGGCGGGGGCAAACATTAAAATAAGCCCGAAAACCCCCATGGCCGCTCCCCGGCGGGAAACCGGGAAACTGACGAGCATGACGTTCATCAACAGCGGCATCATGATGGCCGAACCGGAGGCTTGGATCATCCGCCCGGCCAGGAGCAAGGGGAAAGCGTGGGCAAAGCCGGCAATGACCGTTCCGAGGGTGAATAAGCCCATGGCCCAAAGAAACAGCTGGCGAACGGAGTATTTTTGGATAAGGAATGCGGTTGTCGGAATCATGATTCCGTTCACCAGCATAAATCCGGTGGTCACCCATTGGACCGTTGAAGGGCCAACCTTCAAATCCTCCATGATGGAAGGTAGGGCAACGTTTAACAAGGTATTGTTTAAGAAGGTGATAAACGCGCCGATCAACAGGACGGCAATGATGCCGTACGCAGGTTTGTTCGCGGTTTTCGCTTCTTGATCCATCGTATTCCCCCTTTTTTCCCAGTTTTCCATCCCCCGTTGGAGAAAATCCATGCCCTATATCTTATCTCATATTTTTTGGGATTGCAATAAAAATGAAATTTGTCCCCCGTTCCCTGCCACGGCCGGACGGCGGCGTCATGCTCCTACGTTTTCCGCCCGGAGGGGGACATCGGCCGTACCGCTTTCCCCTGCATAAAAACCTCCCGCCGGCCTGAAAACTCCCTACCGGCGTCCAAGAAGTTCCGGACGCATGCGGCTTTCCCCTCATTGAGCCGCGCGTCCGGGAACCGGATGCGGATTTCCGATAAACAAGGCCACGCCTTTATTCCGGGCCGATCCTCTCCCTCCGGCGGCCCGCTTTCCGGGAAGGTTTGACAAAAAGGCGACAATCCTCCAACATTAAAGAGAGGACAGAAATTTGTTGGAAAAGGAGTAAAGCGGATGGACATTGCCAAGTATATCGATCATACTTTGTTAAAGGCCGAGGCGACGGAAGCGCAGATCGCCGCGTTGTGCGAGGAGGCAAAAACCTTCGGTTTCGCTTCCGTTTGCGTCAATCCCGCCTGGGTCTCCTACGCCAAGGAAAAACTGTCGGGGAGCGGCGTGAAGGTTTGTACCGTCATCGGCTTTCCCCTCGGTGCCACGACGACGGAAACGAAGGTGTTCGAAACGAAGAACGCCATTGAAAACGGGGCCGAGGAAGTGGACATGGTCATCAACATCGGGTGGCTGAAAAGCGGCCGTTTCGATTTGGTGAAGGAAGACATCCGCAAGGTGGCGGAAGCCGCGGCGGGAAAAGCGCTGGTGAAAGTCATCATTGAAACCTGCCTGCTGACGGAAGAGGAAAAAGTGAGGGCATGTCAGCTGGCCGTGGAGGCCGGGGCGGATTTTGTAAAAACATCGACGGGCTTTTCCGTGGGAGGGGCCACGGTGGAAGACGTCCGCCTGATGAGGGAAACCGTCGGTACGAAGGCCGGGGTGAAGGCATCCGGCGGAATCCGCACCTTGGAAGACGCGAAAAAAATGATCGAAGCGGGGGCGACGAGGCTCGGCACCAGTTCCGGCACCGCCATCGTACAAGGAAAAACGGGCGGACAGGGATATTGAAGGAAATGGACGAAGGGGATGCGCGGCGTCTTCGGCCGATGAACTTTTCGGGACGGAAAGGGTTGCAAAACCGGGCTTGAAGGACGCTGCCAAAGATCCGCCGGCGGCAAACATGGAAGGAAGAGAAAAAGCGCGGGGCGGATTTTGGGAAAAATTTCCTAATCATAAGTGAACGGAAAGGGCCGGTTTTCTTCCCGGCGTTGCTGTTGCCGGATTTTCCCGGCGGCGGGAGATATTTTCGGGAAGGAAAGCGGCTATTTTCCATGGATTTTTTCGATGAGGCCGGCAAAGGATCCGGTAAAGGGGAGGAAGAGGAGCGACACGGCGGCATTGAAGAGAACGGCCGCATGGGCCAGCTGCTGTTCCGGATCGGCCGCCAGTTTTTCCACCAAATGGGAAAAGGGCGCCAGGAACGGAAAGAAAAGGGCGGCGCCGAGAATATTCAGCCAAATGTGGGCGAAGGCCGCCAGTTTCGCTTCCTTTCCCCCGCCGATGCTGGCCAGGTAGGCATCGGCGCAAGTGCCGATGTTGGCGCCGAGCAATGCCGCGATGGCGGCGGAAACCGACAGAACCTTCGCCTCCATAAACCCCATTAAAATGCCGGTCATCGCCGTGCTCGACTGGATGACCGCCGTAAGCAGGCAGCCGGCCAGGACGGCCAAGGATTCATGTTCGTTCACCGCGGAAAAAAGAGGGGCGGTCCATTTCATGGCGGATAGGGGTCCGGCGAACCGTTCGAACCCGAACAGGCTGAAAAAAACGGCCCCCAGCCCGAAAAGGAAGAAACCGGCGTTCCGGACCGCTTCCCGCGGAATAAGGAAAAAGACCGTTCCCAGCAACATGAGCGGAAAAACCATTTGATCGGTGCTGAAGGCGAGGAATTCCACGGTGATGGTCGTCCCGATGTTCGCTCCGAGGATGATGCCCAGTGATCGGCGGAAAGATAACAGCTTTGCCGAAATGAACCCGACGGTGATGATCATGACCGCCGAGCTGCTCTGCAAAATGGCGGTGATCAGGATCCCGGAGAAAAATCCTTTGAGCGGTGTGCCCGCAAAACGGAGGAGCCATTTTTTCATTTTTTGCCCGGCGATGTGCATCATCCCGTAGCGGATGAGCATCATCCCGCAGATAAACAAAAGAACCAGCAGGCCAAAAAGGAACGGAAGCATGTCCTCACCTCTATTCCAATGTATGAATTCCGCTAAAAAAGATGTATAAAAGTTTCCTTGGAAAAGCAAAATTTCCCTGGAAACGGGGGCCGGCGCGGGGGGCGGCCTATGCGGAAGACTCAAGAAAGATTTCGGAAAAGAATTTTGCTGCTTCTTTTTTCCTGCGGGGCCGCCGGAAACAGTTTCCGGGAAAATTCTTCCCGGTGAAAGCGGCGCGGTAATGAAAAGAAAATGGAAAAAAGCGCAATTTTGCGGAATGTTTTTGCAGGGAAAAGGAAGAACTTTCATATGGAGCAGGGCCTTATGGCTTGCCGCAATCTTCAGCGGCGCCGAAGGCGGTTTGAGAGGAAAAAGCGGGAATTGCCATTCGGGATGAAGTTTCTATGCGTGAACAGGAAAATATGCCTGCAAGAGGGAGTGGGGCGTCTTGATTGCAAACCATGAAAGATACCGGGATATTCTGACCGCCGGACGCAAGGTGCTGGCGGAAAAGGGATTCGAGAATACGAAAGTATCCGACATCGTGGAAAGGGCGGGCGTCGCCAAAGGGACCTTTTACCTCTATTTCCCTTCCAAATTGGATCTGGTACTCGCCTTGGCGCAAGATATGCGGCAACAGATTCTCTCGGAAGCGAAGCTTGCTTCCGCCGGGAAAAAGAACTCGCGCGAGGCGCTTGCCGCGGCCATTTCGGCCGCTTTCCGCGCGATGTCGAATTTCCGTGACATTTTTCCGGTCTTCAATGCGATCAGCGCATTCAGCACGGACCGTTGGGAGGCCGAAAAGGAGATCCGAATCCCGTATTACCTTTTTCTCCGCCAGCTGATCGAGGAAGGGCAGAAGAGCGGAGAATTCCGTTCCGACCTGAATCCCGCCGTAACTTCGCGGCTGATTGCGGGGATGGTGGAACACGCGGCCCACGAGTGTTTCGTGTATCATTCCCCCATTGCCGTGGAGGACTATCTTGATCATATCCGGAAGCTGATCGATGCTTTATTTGACCGGGACTCCGATGCCGGCGGCCAATCAGCCCTGTGACAGCCGGGTTGAAACTATGCCATCGCCCTATTGAAAGGCGGCAAGGGTTTCGCGGGCCGGCCAGTTTCTGTTCCGGGTTTTACTTTTTAAGAGGAAAGAAAGCAATGTCTGGCGCGCGCGGGAAAAACGGAGCAGGGCGTGCCATCCGGATCTCCTGCCGCATCCAGAGGAGCGGCCCTCACCACATTCCCTTGGCACAGGACATGTCTGCTTTATGGTCGATGGCGGAAGGCGGCGTAAAGGCGTAAACGAGAAAGAGAATATCGGGACAGGCGGAGGGCGGCGTTTCAATATGCGGAGCATCGCTTGGCTGCGGCATGCAACGACGTGGCTGCCGGACTTTTCCGCAGAAAAGTTCCGCGACGAAACGTTGTCACAGCCAGCCGCATTCTGAGATCGCAAGTATTGACGATCCTTTTCTTCAGGAGTAAAATGAAAAATGACTGACGGTCAGTCATTTTCCTGCGGTCTGCTCGTCCGCAGCCGGATGTTTGAAGACAAGGGGGATCCGGTTTATCGCCTTGCGCTTTCTTCACAGCCTTATGGCCCTGCAAGCCGTAACTGGCCTTTAGAAAGGGGGAGGATGGAGATGTTGCGTATGTTGAGAAATTTATTAAAAAAGGATGTGCCCGCGGCAACCGCGGCGCGGATGGGTATGTTGCGCATGTTGGCCCATTGGGTCACCCGGTATCCCCTGTTGGTCGTCGCCGGCTGGCTGATCCTGACAATCGCCCTTTTACCTTTTACATGGAACATGGGACAGCGGCTCACCGGCGAGCTGACTCCGCCAGCCCATTCCCAGGCCCTTGAGGTACAGCGCCTGATTTCCCGCAATATGCCGGATGCGGGCAAACAGCAACTGGTGCTGACCTTGCATTCCGAAGAACACGCCGTGGGAACACCGGAATTTGAAGCGGGATTGGACACGTTGTTGGAGAAAATCCGTGGCGTGCCGGGAGTGGACCGGATCATCACCCACCGCGACCTCGGCTTCGAACGTCTCGGACCTTCGGGTCAGGAATACTCCGCCATTCTGCTGAGCATGGACATTTCCAGTCTGGAGAAGGCCCAACAAGCGGTGGAGTCGATCCGCGAAACACTGAAGGAATGGAATTCCGCCTTCGAGGTCAATGTTACCGGACTTCCCGCCGTGGCCATTGATCTGTCCGAGGTTTCCGAAAGCGATGTGGGACGGGCGGAGCAAACGGCGCTTCCCGTCACAAGCATTCTGCTGGTGGCGGCATTTGGCGCCCTGCTCTCCGCCCTGATTCCGCCTCTCGTCGGTTGGATTGCCGTCATCCTGGCACTGGGCGCGATCGCTCTCCTGTCCCGGGCATACCCCGTGCACTCGCTGGCTCAAACGGTGACCGTCATGTTGGGATTGGCGGCGGGTATCGACTACTGCCTCCTGATGGTGACCCGGTTTCGCGAGGAAATGGACAAGGGACAATCGCCGCGGGAAGCCGCCATGCGGAGCGTCACTACCGCCGGCAGAGCCATCGTGCTGAGCGGCATCATGGTTGCCGTCTCCCTGGTTGCTCTCCTCTTCCCGCCGCTGAATCTGGTCCGTTCCATCGGCATGGCGGGCATTGTCGTCATCCTGTTTTCGGTCCTTGTCGCCGTCACGCTCGTTCCGGCCCTGCTGACCCTTCTCGGTGCGCGGATCAATTGGCCGAAAGCGATCTATCGCTGGTTCGCCCCGTCCATCAAGGGAAAAGGCTGGGAACGTCTGGCTGGCTGCATCGCCGCCAGACCGGGCCGCTGGGCAGCCGTGGCCACGTTGTTCCTTTTGGCGCTGGGGCTTCCGCTGGGCCGGATTGAAATCTACAACGAGGGCGTGCAAAATCTGTCCCCTTCCGTCGAGTCACGGAAAGGGGTGGAAGCGCTCAAACATCTGGACTTGGATGGCATGCTGGATCGGGTTGATGTCCTCGTGGACCTGGGAGAGGGGAACACGTTCTATGGCACACCGGCGGTGGAACAGGCCGCACGCCTGACGAAGGAACTGGAGTCGGCGATCGGGAAAGGCATCGTCCTTGGACCTGCCCCGTCCAAGATTCCGGAGGATGCGCTCCGGAAGCTTTATGCGTCTCCTCCGGTTGAAAACGCCTTCCCAATTCCCGAGGCTGCTCGCTATATCAGCGAGTCGGGCCGGTTCCTGCTCTTCCGGGTCATGCCGGAAGATGCGCTTGGGGCGCAGACACGGGATTCGTTCGTCCGCCAGGTCCGCGACCTGGCCAGGCAAAGTTTCGCGAAAGCCTCCGTTTTCCTGGGAGGAGATCCGGTAGCGTTCCAAGACTTTGATCGCGCGCTTTACCGGAATTTCCCCGTAGCGGTCGCCTTGGTGCTACTCCTTACCTTTCTGTTTCTGTTTGCGGTCTTTCGTTCCCCATATGTGGCGATGGTCGCGGTCGCGGGAAATTTATTCGTTCTTGCGGCGAGCATGGGGGCGCTTGTTGCCGTCTTCCAATGGGAATTGGGACATGCGGCGGTGCATCCCATGGTTCCGGTAATTGTCTTCGCGATCACCTTCGGGCTTTCCATGGATTACCAGGTGTTCCTGCTCAGCCGGGTCTGGGAGTTCCATCTGGAAGGTAAACCGCTCCGCGATGCCATCGTAAACGGCGTGAGCTGCACGGCGCGGATCATTACTTTCGCGGCGCTGATCATGGGAGTGGTGTTTGCCACCTTTATGATCAGCGATGTCATGACGGTGAAGATGCTCGGATTCGGCCTGGCCGCGGCGGTGCTCTTGGATGCGACGATTGCCCGGCTGATTCTCATGCCGGCCCTGCTCGCCTTGGGACAAAGGTTCATCCGTCGCAAAGGTGAACCTTCCGCCTTTCTGCATCAGTGAACGGGTCCCGTGTGGAACGAATCCGGATCTCCTTCGTTTTCGATGTGCTTTTAAAAGGGTGATCCCAATGCTTGGAACGGGATCTGCCTGCCTATGACCGGCCTTCAGATCAGGGCCGCCGGAAAAGGCTGTTCCAAAAGTGTCCGCATCGCGTTCGCTTTTGGGACAGTTTTTTTGGCAAAAGAAGAAGAAAATCATTCCTTTGTATTATCACAATCAAAAAGGACGGTTTTCTTGGACGTATATGGTGATAAACGAAATCTTTCGGCATTTCATGCGGGCTGCATTCTTGGACATATACGTCGATAAACTCCGGGATTCGGATCGGTTTGGCAGGCGATAAGCGGATAAAGCGGAAGCATGGATGCAGGATGATTAACAAAACCGTTCCTATAGCGGCACGCTCGGTCCTTTGGATGATCGGCCGTTGTCACACAGGGTTTATAAAGGTTTTCCAATCGGCGATTCCTGTCCGTCCGGCGGAAAGACCGTTGTCGGCTGATCGGCCGGATCGAAAACCCGATGCGTTTTCACAACGGAACGGGAAAAAACCCCCCTTTGCCGTACAAATTCCTTTTTCCGATGGCGGCCGAAAGCCGCAAATCTGTTGACCGCTTTTCCGCTTTGTTGTATAATTCTATAGGTATATGTTTTTATGTGTAACGGTTTTTGTTTGGAGGGAGGGATAAAAGTGACAAAAACAGTCGTCCGCAAAAACGAATCGCTTGACGATGCGCTGCGCCGCTTCAAACGCCAGTTGTCAAAAGTCGGCACCTTGCAGGAGCTGAGAAGGCGCGAGTATTACGAAAAGCCAAGCGTAAGAAGAAAGAAGAAATCGGAAGCGGCAAGGAAAAGGAAACGGTAAAAGAGGGTGTCAGGATGAGTCTTCTCGAAAGGCTTAACGAAGATATGAAATCGGCAATGAAGAACAAGGAAAAGGAAAGATTGTCCGTCATCCGGATGATTAAATCTTCATTGCAAAACGAAGCGATCAAGCTTGGCAAAAGCCAGTTGTCGGAAGATGAGGAAATGACTGTTTTGTCACGGGAAGTCAAACAAAGAAAGGAATCCCTCCAAGAGTTTAAAAAAGCGGGAAGACAGGATCTCGTGGAAAAGACGGAAAAGGAACTCGCAGTTGTTTCCCAATATTTGCCGCAACAGCTTTCGGAAGATGAACTGCGCCAGATCATCCGACAAACCATTTCCGAAGTTCAGGCGACGTCGAGAAAGGATATGGGAAAAGTCATGGCCGCCGTCATGCCGAAAGTGAAAGGAAGGGCTGACGGATCCTTGGTCAATCAAATCGTGCAAAAAGAGTTGTCATAACTCTTTCGGATAAAAATGGGCTGGTTTTCGATCAGCCCATTTTCATTTATAATGAAAACAAGCAAAAATGAAACTTTTTCCGGAAATCGGCGTAAATACAGTCAGGAAGCCCGGAAAGGAGGGGAAAGGTGAGAAGGTTTTTATCCGTTCTTTTTTTTGTCCTGATTTTTATTCAACCGTTGCCGGCTTCCGGGGATCAGGACACGGTTTACGTCATCCCTCTTAAAAACGAAGTGGAAAAGGGCTTGTACGCCTTCATCAACCGGGCGGTCCATGAAGCCGAGGCGGAAGGCGCAAAGGCGATCATCCTGGACATCGATACGCCCGGGGGCTTCGTCGACGCCGCCGACGATATTGCCCAAGTCATTACGGAAACGAAGATAAAAACCGTCGCCTTTGTGAACAAGGATGCCCTGTCCGCAGGCGCCTACATCGCATTGAACGCCGACGAAATTTACATGACCCCCAATGCCAGCATGGGGGCGGCGGCGGTGATCAACCAGGACGGAACGGCCGCCGACCAAAAGGCCCAATCGGCCTGGCTGGCAAAAATGAAAAGCGCGGCGGAAAACGGAAACCGCGATCCCCTCTATGCGATGGCCATGGTGGATGATTCCATCGATTTGCCCGAATATGATGCGCCGAAGGGGAAATTGCTAACATTGACGGCGAAAAATGCCGAAGAAGTCGGCTATGCGGAAGGGATTGTCCAAAACCTTGAAGAACTGCTGGCGAAACTCGGGCTGGAAGATGCGAATGTCAAACATGTCAAAGAGAGCTTTGCCGACCGTCTGGCGAGATTTATCACCCACCCGGTGATCGTCCCGATCCTGCTTTCCCTCGGGAGTCTGGGACTGATTGTGGAATTGTATACCCCGGGATTCGGACTTGCCGGCATCACCGGCCTCGTTTCCCTGCTGTTGTTCTTCTACGGCCATTATATTTCCGGGTTGGCCGGTTTGGAATCGCTGCTCCTGTTCCTCTTGGGCGTCATCCTGGTGATCGCGGAATTGTTCATCCCCGGGGGAATCGCCGGTTTTTCGGGCCTCGGTTTGATCATCGTTTCCATCCTGATCGCCGGGGAAAACGTCTGGCATATGGCGATCAGCCTGTTCATTGCCATAACGGCGGGAATATTGACGATGGTGATCATGATGAAATTTTTCGGGAAGAAAATCACGTGGTTGAACAAATTGGTGTTGCGGGACGCGACGACAACCGAAAAGGGCTATGTCTCAAATCCGTCGAGAACGGATCTTTTGGGGAAGACCGGCTATGCCCTGACGCCCCTCAGGCCGGCCGGGACGGTGGCGATCGGAAATGAAAGGATCGATGCCGTGACGGAAGGCGGTTTTATCCCGGAAAACGCCGCGGTGAAAGTCATTGAAGTGGAAGGCGTCCGGGTTGTCGTCCGCGAAATGAAAAAGGATCAAACGGATAAGGAGGTTACCGGATGATTTTTGGGATCGATATCTTTTTGCTCGTCATCATTGCCGCTGTTATCATTCTGTTTGCCGTTCTGATGTCCTTTGTCCCGGTCATGCTCTGGATCTCCGCCTTGGCCGCCGGCGTGCGCATCAGCATCATCACCTTGATCGGGATGCGGCTCCGGAGGGTCATTCCGGGAAGGATCATCAATCCGCTGATCAAAGCCCATAAGGCCGGGCTGAATGTCACGATTAACCAGCTGGAAAGCCATTATTTGGCCGGCGGGAACGTGGACCGGGTGGTCAATGCCCTGATCGCGGCCCAGCGGGCCAATATCTCCCTGACCTTCGAACGCTGCGCCGCCATCGATTTGGCGGGAAGGGACGTTCTGGAAGCGGTCCAGATGAGCGTCAATCCGAAGGTCATTGAAACGCCCTTTATCGCCGGGGTGGCGATGGACGGAATCGAAGTGAAGGCGAAGGCCAGGATCACCGTCCGCGCCAACATCGACCGGCTGGTGGGCGGAGCCGGCGAAGAGACGGTGATTGCCCGCGTGGGCGAAGGGATCGTCAGCACGATCGGTTCGTCGGAGGACCATAAGAAGGTGTTGGAAAATCCCGATCTGATTTCCCAAACGGTGCTCCGGAAAGGCCTGGATGCCGGAACGGCTTTCGAGATTTTGTCCATCGACATCGCCGATGTGGATATCGGGAAAAACATCGGGGCGATGCTGCAAACGGACCAGGCGGAAGCCGACAAGAAGATCGCCCAGGCGAAAGCGGAAGAACGGCGCGCCATGGCCGTTGCCCGGGAGCAGGAAATGCGGGCGAAGGTGCAGGAAATGCGGGCGAAAGTCGTCGAAGCCGAAGCGCAGGTGCCGCTGGCTACCGCCGATGCCCTCCGCTCGGGCAATATCGGCGTATTGGATTATTATAACCTGAAGAATATCGTCGCCGACACGGCCATGCGGGAATCCATCAGCCGTACCGCCGATCAGGCGAAAAAAGACGATGAAAGCCGATAACCGAAAAAAGGGAGGCCGTTCCCGTGTTCGACCAATTTTTTGACACCGTCCTTCCCTTTCTGGTCATGCTCGGTTTTATCACATCCTTCATTTCCGGCATGAGGGACGAGAAAAAGAAAAAAGGGAAAAGGCCGCAGCATCCCGCCCGGGAAATTCCTCCGAACCCGGCGCCCGGTGCGCCGGGAAAGGCGCATAAGATCGAAATTTTTGAAGAGGAGGAAAACGTTTCGTCCCCGGTTGGGGATGAGATGACCGGCGGCCATGCCGGGGAAGAGAAGGTCCTTGCTCCGGGCGCCGCGGCGGACGCATCTCCCCCGGTCCCTTCTCCGATCCCCCGCGTTACGAAGAAGGAGATTGTCCAAGGGGTGATCTGGCAGGAGATATTGGGGCGCCCGCGGGCGAAAAACCCGATCCGGTTCCGGATGTAATCCCTCTTTTCGCCCGCCGGGTTTTCCGGGCAAAGGCGGGAAAAATCCGCCGGTTTGTGCTAATCCCCCCCTTTCGCTCATACATATGAGTTGAAAGGGGGGTTTTTTGTGGCCAAAAATTGGGGGCAGCGATTGCGGAAATGGATCGCGAAACAGCTGGATCTCCCGGAGGACGTCATGATGAACCTTCCGAGGCTGACGATGGTCGGACAAATCCATTTGTACATAGAAAACCACCGGGGACTGTTATCCTTTTCCGACAGCGAAATCCGCGTCCGCTTGAGCCGCGGCCAACTGCTCGTCAAGGGCAGCTCCCTGGTCATCAAGGCGATTTTACCCGAGGAATTGCTGCTGGAAGGAATGATCGAACATGTCATCTTTATACAGGAGTAAACGGCGGGTGAGAAGATGAAAAATCTTTGGTTTCAACAGCTTTCCGGTCTGGTGAAGGTGGAGGTCACCGGCAAAGGGGCCGAACGGCTGATCAACCAGCTGGTGCGTGACGGGATTTTTCTTTCCCGGATTGAACGGACGGGCGGGGAGCATCTGAGCTTCTATATGCCGGCCAAGGCCGTTCCCGCGTTGCGGCAGGCCAGACGGCAGCATCGCGTCAAAATCCGCTTTACGGAAAGGTCGGGGATTC
Organism: Caldibacillus debilis DSM 16016; assembly: GCF_000383875.1. Classification (NCBI taxonomy): domain Bacteria; kingdom Bacillati; phylum Bacillota; class Bacilli; order Caryophanales; family Bacillaceae; genus Caldibacillus; species Caldibacillus debilis. Next base: position 234,458 of record NZ_KB912880.1, read on the forward strand.
CCTTCGCGTGGAAGCGGGCAAGGAACAGATGGGGGCTCATGGCCGGGACGCTCCTTTTTATCCTGGTGCTCACGATTTTATCGAACACCGTCTGGAAAGTGGAAATTGTCGGGGCGAAGCCGGGAACCGAGGAAAAGATTGTCCGGCAGCTGAAAATGATGGGGATCGAAAGGGGGAAATTGCAATTTTTTCTCGCCGAGCCGGAAGAGATCCAGCGGAAGCTGGCGGAGAAAATCGATGAGATCACCTGGGTCGGCGTGCAGACAGACGGGACAACCTTCCGCATTCAAGTGGTGGAAAAGGAGCGTCCGAAGGCGGATCCCCCCCTTTCTCCCCGGCATCTGGTCGCCGGAAAAGAGGCCATCATCGTGGAAATGTACGTGGAAAAAGGGCAGAAGATGGTTTCCGTCAACGATTACGTCAGTCCGGGACAAATCCTGGTGTCCGGCCTGGCCGGCGGCCGGGCGGTGGCCGCCGAAGGAACCGTACTCGGGAAGACTTGGTACAAAACGGCGGCCGAGATCAAAATGAAAACGGAATATTCGGTGCTGTCCGGCGAAAAAATGACGGCCCACGCCATAAAGTTTTGGGATTTTTCGCTGCCCGTCTGGGGCTTTCAGAAGGACCGCTACCAACAGAAGAAGGTCGAACGGACGGAAAAGCCGTTCCATTTCCTTTTTTGGAAGCTGCCCGTCTCTTACATAAAGACGACCGTCCGGGAAACGGAAGTGCACGAGAAGACGTACAGCGTGGAGGAGGCGAGGAAAGCGGGGCTGGAAATGGCGAAAAAGGATCTCCTCTCCCGCTTGCCGGAAGGGGCTGAAATCGAATCGGAAAAAATTTTGCATGAAAAGCTTGAGAATGGTACATTTAAACTGACGGTCCTTTTCGACGTCATCGAAAACATCGCCGTCGGGCGACCAATTCATACGAACTGAGGAGTGTTGGCATTATTGAACACCTTCGAATTGTTCTTGGAAGATTCGGAAAACCAAATTTCCCTGTTTGGCACTTCCGATTATCATTTGAAATTGATCGAAACCGAACTCGGGGTGATCATCACAACCCGGGGGGAAAAGGTCATCCTTTCCGGGGAAGATCCGGAACAGCTGCGGCTTGCTTCAGAGGTGATCCAGGCCTTGCATCAGACGATCCGGCAGAACGTCTCCCTTTCCCCGAGGGACGTGATGCTGGCCGTGCAGATGGCCAAAAAGGGGACGGTGGAGTATTTCTCCGATCTTTTTAAAGAAGAGATCACCAAAAATTTCAAAGGAAAGCCGATTCGCGTGAAAACCCTGGGCCAACGGAATTACGTCCAGGCGATCAAGACCCATGACCTCGTTTTCGGGATCGGTCCGGCGGGGACGGGAAAAACCTTTTTGGCCGTGGTGTCGGCCGTCCATGCCTTGAAAAACAACTTGGTCAAACGGATCATCCTGACCCGTCCGGCGGTGGAAGCGGGGGAAAGCCTGGGATTTTTGCCCGGGGATATGAAGGAAAAGGTCGACCCGTATTTGCGGCCGCTATATGATGCCTTGCATGAAATTTTGGGGGTCGAACATACCGCCCGGCTGATTGAAAGGGGAACGATCGAAATCGCCCCTCTCGCCTACATGCGCGGCCGGACGCTGGATGACGCCTTCGTCATCCTCGACGAGGCCCAGAACACGACCAAGGCGCAGATGAAGATGTTTCTGACCCGTCTCGGTTTCGGTTCCAAGATGGTGATTACCGGCGACCGGACGCAAATCGACCTGCCGAAGGGCGTGGAATCCGGGCTGATCGCCGCTGAAAACATATTGGCCGACATTTCCGGCATCGCCTTCATCTATTTGGAACAAAGCGATGTGGTCCGCCATCCCCTCGTCGCGAAGATCATCCAGGCCTACGAACGGGAACGGACATGAAGGGAGCCGGGACCGGCCGAAAACCGGATCCTCGGCCGAAGCCGGCCCGGATGGAAAACCGAAGCGCAAACCGTCGGAAATTTGTAACAAAACCGCCCATTTTGCGGTTTTGTTTTTTTAAAAGCGGGTCCATTTCCGGAAAAACGGTTGTTTTTTCCGATTTTATTTGTTATTTTTTGTTAAAGCGATGATTTGCATCGGGCGGCAAGAGGAGGCGGAACCGGTGAAACGATGGTTAAACAAGTGGCAGGCAGCGGCGAAGAAAATGGAAGAGTTGAAATTTTTCCGTTGGATCCTTTTCATCCTGACGGTTCTCCTGTTGTTTGTTTCCATGTACAGCAACGTCCGCAAGGAGAAACTGGACATCGACTTGTTTTCCATCGCGGACCGGACGATCCGGTCTCCCATAACGATCGAGGACAAGGAAAGCACGGAAAAGAAACGGAAGGAAGCCGTTGCCCAGGTTAAAGACGTCTACGTTTTAAGACAGGAGTATGCCCAAAACCGCGTCGATCTCGTCCGTTCCATCTTTGACGCGGCGATCGAGACGCTGGAAGGAAACAAAGAGGGGAAGGGCGAAGGCGGAGGTCTCCCTCCGACAACGGAAGAAAGATTGAAGGATTTGAAAGAAAGCCTGACCGAACCGGTCGCGAAGGAGATTTCCGACGCCACTTTTTTGGCCCTGGCCTCCGCATCGAAGAACGAATTGTCCGTCGCCAAGGATTATACGGTAACGGCGGTCCATAAGGTGATGAACGAACGGATCCCGGCGAACGAGGTGGAAAACGCGAAAAAAAGGGTGGAGGAAGCCTTGCGCATCACCGCCATGCCGGAAAATTTGAAAAACGCCGCCGTGGAACTCGCCAGGCATGCGATCGTCCAAAATGAATTTTACGATCCGGAAGCGACGGAGGAATTGCGCAAGCAGGCCGCCGAAAATGTGGAGCCGGTGAAGATCCTGCAGGGGCAGGTCATCGTGGAGGAAGGGCAGCTCGTCACGCCGGAAATCTACAGACAGCTGAAATTGCTGGGATTGATGGACGGGAAGGACTCCTTTCTGCCGTTCATCGGCCTTCTTTTGCTGTCGGTGATGCTCGCTTCGGTCCTGTTCGCCGGCCATATGCACCTTTTGGGAAGGGAAAGGAAGGAAAACAGGCGGGATCTATTCATTTCCATTTTGATTTTTTTGATCGGCCTCGGCATCATGAAAGTTTTGAGCTTCGTCAAAAACGACGCCTTTGAGATCACCTTCCTCTTCCCGGCGGCCATGGGGGTGATGCTCGGCAAACTCTTGATCAGCGAAGCGAAAGGGATATTGATCACCATCGCCTGGGCCCTGTGCGGAACGGTGATTTTCAACGGGGAATCTTCCGGCGCCTTCCACATCACCGCCGGGATCTATATTTTGCTGAGCGGCCTCAGTTCGATCGTCTTTTTGACAAACCGGAATCACCGTTCTAAAATATTTCAGGCGGGACTGTTCGTATCCGCCGTCAACATCGCCGTGATTACCGCCCTGTTTTTCATCCCGGATTCCCGGATGTCGGCTTTGCATTACGGGTATTATTATTTGACGGGGATCGGGTCGGGGATCGGATCGGCGGTTTTGACGATCGGCATCCTGCCCTTTTTTGAAGCGGGGTTCGGCATTCTCTCCTCCATGAAGCTGATCGAACTCGCCAACCCGAATCACCCGCTGTTGAAAAAGATTTTGACGGATGCGCCGGGAACTTACCATCACAGCGTCATGGTGGCCAATTTGGCCGAGGCCGCCTGCGAGGCGATCGGGGCCAACGGCCTTCTGGCGAGGGTCGGGAGCTACTACCACGACGCGGGAAAGATCAAGCGGCCGATGTATTTCATCGAAAATCAAAACAATATTTCCAATCCCCACGAACATCTCAACCCGGTGCAAAGCCGAAACATCATTATCGCCCATACATCGGACGGAGCGGAAATATTGGAGAAGCACCGGATGCCGAAGGAGATCGTGGCGATTGCCCGCGAGCATCACGGCACATCCGTTTTAAAATATTTTTATGTCAAGGCGAAGGAAGCGGGGCTGGATGTGAAGGAGGACGAATTCCGCTACCCGGGGCCGAAACCCCGGACCAAGGAAGCGGCGGTGATCAGCATCGCCGACAGCGTGGAAGCGGCCGTCCGCACCGTTAACGATCCGGACCGCAAAAAGATCGAGTCCCTCGTCAAAAACATTATTAAAGACCGTTTGAATGACGGACAGTTTGAGGAATGCGACATCACATTAAAGGAACTGAAAACGGTGGAAAAGACCATCTGCGAGACGCTGTACGGCTTTTTCCATCACCGGATCGAATATCCTTCATGAATTGGCAAAGGGGAAGAAAGATGACCGTTGAAATCGATTTGATCGACAAGACCGGGCGATTGGCCGAGGATGCGGCGGAGACCGTCGAAAAACTGATCCGGTTCGCCGCCGATTACGAAAACATCAAGGAAGATTGCGAAGTCTCCATCACGATCACCGACAACGAGGAAATCCGCCAGCTGAACCGGGACTACCGGGGGAAAGATCAGCCGACGGATGTTTTGTCGTTTGCCCTGGAAGAATCCGGCGACGGGGAAAGCGAGATCTTGGATGCGGACATGCCCCGCGTCCTCGGGGATATCATCATTTCCCTCGACAAGGCCCGGGAGCAGGCGGAGGAATACGGCCACAGTTTCATGCGGGAATTGGGTTTTCTGGCCGTGCACGGCTTTTTGCATCTCCTCGGGTATGATCACGGAACGGAAGAAGAAGAGAAAATCATGTTCCGGAAGCAGGATGAGATTTTAGAACAATTCGGATTGCCCAGATGAGGACGGAAGATGATGAAAAGGATCGGAAGATCGTTTCGTTTCGCCTGGGAAGGGTTCCATACTTCCGTAAAAAAGGAAACCAATTTAAAAATCCATTTGTTCGTTGCGGCTGTCGTCATCCTTTTCGGCTTCTGCCTGCGGATTTCCCGCTTGGAATGGGCCGTCGTGCTCTTGACGATCGGCGGCATGATCTCCCTCGAGCTGGTCAATACGGCCATCGAGCGCGTCGTCGATCTGCTGAAGCCCGAATGCCATCCTTTGGCGAAGGAGGCGAAGGATGTCGCCGCCGCCTCTTGCCTGTTTTTCGCCGTCGTATCCGCCCTGGTCGGCGCCGTCATTTTCCTACCGAAACTGTTGCCGTAGGGGCGCGTTGAAAGGCTGTCCCGCTCTCGCCTTTTGGCGGTTCGGCCGCGGACGGCAAGATGCGGATGCGGCTCCGGCCCGGTCCGTTCTCGCCCTTTGGGACGGGAGACGAACAAGGCCTTCCCCGGATTTTCCGGAAGGAGCGCCGCCGGGACGGGCGCTGCGCACGCCCGATTTTCCCGGACATAAAACTTAAAACCGTGCCGGCCTGGAAGGACCGGCCAATTTATTGTAAAATAAGAGAAGAGCGTTTGAATTTGAACCATTCGGGAAGGGATGAACGACGTGACCGATGAGCAATTGATCGAAGAAGCGAAAAAAGCGCTGGACTTCGCCTACGTTCCCTATTCCCGTTTTCCCGTCGGAGCGGCGCTTTTGACGGAGGACGGAAAGGTTTACCGGGGCTGCAATATCGAAAACGCCGCCTACAGCATGTGCAATTGCGCGGAAAGGACGGCCATTTTTAAAGCGGTTTCCGAAGGGGACCGGAAATTTGCCAAGCTCGCCGTCGTCGCCGATACGGAGCGGCCTTGTTCTCCGTGCGGCGCGTGCCGGCAAGTGATCTCCGAGTTTTGCCGGAAGGATATGCCCGTCCTTTTGACCAATTTGAAGGGCGATTTGCTAAGGACCACGGTTGAACAATTATTGCCTGGAGCTTTTTCAGCGGAGGATCTGTATGAGTAACGAAAAACCGTTCAAATCAGGGTTTATTTCCATCATCGGCAGACCGAATGTGGGGAAATCCACCTTTCTCAATTCGGCCATCGGCCAAAAAATCGCCATCATGAGCGACAAGCCCCAGACCACGAGAAACCGGATCCAGGGGGTTTTGACAAGGGAGAATTCCCAAATGGTGTTCATCGACACCCCCGGCATCCACAAGCCGAAACACCGCCTCGGCGATTTCATGCTGAAGGTGGCCGTGAACGCCTTGAAGGAAGTCGATCTGATCCTTTTTATGATCACGGCGGATGAAAGTTTCGGCAAGGGGGAAGAATTCATCATCAACCAATTGAAAACGGTGGAAACCCCCGTCTTTTTGGTGATCAATAAAATCGATCTCGTCCATCCGGACGAATTGCTGAAAATCATCGTCCAATACAAGGATCTCTACCCGTTCAAAGAGATCGTCCCGATTTCCGCTTTAAACGGCAACAATATGGACCGCCTGCTCGACGTGATCGAGGACTATTTGCCCGAAGGGCCGCAATATTATCCGGCCGGTCAGGTCACCGACCACCCCGAACGTTTCATCATATCCGAAATCATCCGGGAAAAGGTGCTCCATCTGACCCGGGAGGAAGTGCCCCACAGCGTGGCCGTCGTGATTGACCAGATCGAAAAACGGGACGATGAAAAGAACCTCGTCCACATCATGGCCACGATCATCGTCGAAAGGGATTCGCAGAAGGGGATCCTCATCGGCAAACAGGGGCGGATGCTGAAGGAGATCGGAAAGCGGGCGAGGCTCGAGATCGAGCATCTCCTCGGTTCGAAGGTATTTTTGGAGCTCTGGGTGAAGGTGCAGAGCGACTGGCGGAACCGGCTGACTTACCTGAGGGAGTACGGCTACCGGGAAGATGAGTATTGAGGATTAGCAATTTTTACGTTTTATGTTTTTGTTGTTTTCAGGCAAACTAAATAACGAAGGTTGGGGACAGGGCTGTTTGAAAAAACCGAAAGGTGGGGGATTCCATGCTCGATTTCACATGGAAACTGTTTCAAGAGACCGGGGATATCCAAACTTACCTTCTCTACAAGGAGTTGGAAAGGGAGCTGGGAAAGGCTCCGGAAAAGAAAAAAGAAAGACGTTCAAACAGGCATGATCCCTCAACCTATTGAGTCGGAAGGTGACTTTTTTGTGGAGAAAGATCGAAGGAATCGTTTTGCGGACGAGCGATTACGGCGAGGCGAATAAAATCGTCACCCTCTTTTCCAGGGAGATCGGAAAATTCGGCGCGGTGGCGCGGGGAGCGAAAAAGCCGAACAGCCGGCTCGCTTCCGTCACGCAGCCTTTTACCCACGGGTTTTTTATTTGCACCGTCGGATCCGGTCTGGGGACGATCCATCAGGGGGAAATCATCGATCCGTTCCGTTCCGTGAAAGGGGACATTTTTTTGACCGCCTACGCTTCGTACATCGTGGAATTGACCGATAAATCGGCGGATGAAAAAAGGGCTCACCCTTCCCTTTTCGAGCTGTTGCGTCTGACTTTGCATTACCTGGACAGGGGCTCTGACCCGGACATTTTGAAAAATATTTTCGAGATCAAGATGCTGCATGTGCTCGGCCATCAGCCGCAGCTGGCCGGCTGCGCATCCTGCGGGAAGGCCGAAGGGGATTTCTCCTTTTCCGTCAGGGAAGGCGGCCTGCTCTGCGAAAGATGCGCCGGACGGGACCCGTACGCCATCAAGATTTCCCCTTCCACGGCCAAGCTGTTGCGCTTGTTTTCCGTCATCGATTTGAACCGGCTCGGATCGATCAATGTGAAAGAAAGAACAAAAAAGGAACTGAACGACTGCATCTCCGCCTATTACGACGAATACACCGGCCTGTATTTGAAAACGAAGAAATTCCTGAATCAGATGGAAAAATTCAAGCCGTGAAGCCGGCTTTTTCGGGGAATATTGACAAACGTTCGCGTTTTCGCTAGCATACAATTAACAAAACGGTCGAAAAAAGAAAACGGTTGTTGCGAGGAAGGAAAGGAAGTACCCGTTCCTCTCTGGATTCAGCGATCCTAGGGCGGTGGGAGCTAGGAACAGATGACCGGGGAAAGGCGTTCCGGAGCAATGTGCGAATGAAGCGGCCGCAAGGCAAATAGGGTGGAACCGCGGGAAATGCTCTCGTCCCTATGCTCGTTTTGGCATAGGCATGGGAGTTTTTTATTTGGGCAAATGAAAGGATCGGAGGGATAAAATGAACGTTCAGCAGATGATTTTTGCGCTGCAAAAATTTTGGTCGGATCAGGGTTGCCTCATCATGCAGGCCTATGATGTGGAAAAGGGCGCGGGTACGATGAGCCCCTATACCTTTTTGCGGGCGATCGGGCCTGAGCCGTGGCGGGTCGCCTACGTGGAGCCGTCGAGGAGACCGGCGGACGGAAGGTATGGGGAAAACCCGAACCGGCTTTACCAGCATCATCAGTTCCAGGTGTTGATCAAACCGTCGCCCGATCAGATTCAGGAAATGTATTTGCAATCTTTGACGGCCCTCGGCATCGACCCGTTGGAACATGACATCCGTTTCGTGGAGGACAATTGGGAAAACCCGTCCCTGGGATGCGCCGGGCTGGGCTGGGAAGTCTGGCTCGACGGGATGGAAATCACCCAGTTCACCTATTTCCAGCAGGTGGGGGGCCTGGAGTGCAGACCCGTCTCGGTGGAGATTACATACGGGATCGAAAGGCTGGCCTCCTATATCCAGGATAAGGAGAACGTCTTCGACCTGGAATGGACGGAAGGATTCACTTACCGGGACATCTTCGGCCAGCCGGAATACGAACACTCGAAATACACCTTCGAAACATCCGACGAACAAATGCTTTTGCAGCTGTTCAACACCTACGAAAAAGAAGCCGTCCGGCAGATGGAGAAAGGACTGGTCCATCCCGCCTACGACTATGTATTAAAATGCTCCCACGTCTTTAATTTGTTGGACGCAAAAGGGGCGATTTCGGTGACGGAAAGGACCGGTTATATCGCCAGATGCCGCAGCCTGGCGCGGAAGATCGCCAAAACCTTTTACGACGAACGGGAAAAACTGGGATTCCCGTTGCTGAAAGGGGGGAAGAAGGATGAGTGAACGGCCGTTTTTGTTGGAGATCGGCCTGGAGGAAATGCCGGCGAGATTCATCCCCGGGGCCGCCGAACAACTTTCGGAAAAGATCGCCGCGTTTTTTGCCGCGGAAAAAATCGATTACGAAGGCATCCGCGTTTTCGCCACGCCGAGAAGGCTCGCTGTATTCGTCGAAGCGGTGGCGGAAAAACAAAGGGACGTGACGGTGGAGATCAAAGGGCCGGCAAAGAAAGCGGCGCTGGATCCGGAAGGGAATTGGACGAAGGCGGCCCTCGGCTTTACCAAAAGCCAGGGGATGACGGTGGACGATATTTATTTCAAAACGGTCAACGGGGCGGAATATTGCTTCGTCAAAAAAGTGGAGGAAGGAAAGCCGGTTCCGGAAGTTTTGCCGAAGATCGCCCAGGTCATCGAATCGATGGCCTTTCCGAAAAATATGCGCTGGAACGACCTGTCCCTCCGCTTCGTCCGCCCGATCCGCTGGATCCTGGCCAAATACGGGAACCAGACCGTCCCCTTTTCTGTCGCAGGCGTAAAAAGCGGTCCCTTCACCTTCGGCCACCGCTTTCTCGGCAAAAAGATCGAAGTGGACGACCCGAAAAACTATGAACGATTATTGCGATCCCAGTATGTGATTTGCGATTATGAGGAAAGGAAAAGGGAAATCCTCCGCCAGCTCGAACGGCTGGAGCGGGAGCGGGAATGGGCCATCCCCGTCGACGGGGAATTGCTGGATGAAGTCACCCATTTGGTCGAGTATCCGCAGGTTTTTTACGGTTCCTTTGATGAAAGCTTTTTGCATCTGCCGGAGAAGGTTTTAATCACGACGATGAAGGAGCATCAGCGCTATTTTCCCGTCAGGGACCGGGAAGGCCGCCTGCTTCCTCATTTCGTCGCGGTAAGAAACGGGGATGACCGCCACCTCGAAACGGTGCGCCGCGGCAATGAAAAGGTGCTCCGCGCCCGCCTGCAGGATGCGGCCTTCTTCTACCGGGAAGACCAAAAATTGTCCATCGAAGAGGCGTTGAAGCGGCTGTCCCCGGTCATCTATCACGACCGGATCGGCAGTTATGCCGAAAAGATTTCCCGCATCGTCCGTCTGACCGAATTCCTCCTCGGCCGGCTGCCCTTCGCCGAGGAAGAAAGAAGGCTGGCGGTCCGGGCCGCCCAAATTTGCAAATTCGATCTGGTCACGCAAATGGTTTACGAATTTCCGGAACTCGAAGGATACATGGGGGAAAATTACGCCCTGCTGCAAAAGGAGGATGAGCGGGTCGCCAAGGCGATCAACGAGCACTATCAGCCGAGAAACGCGGAGGACGGCCTGCCGGAAAGCGATATCGGCGCCGTGCTGGCGGTTGCCGACAAGCTGGAAACCCTCGCCTCCTTCTTCGCCATCGGGTCCGTTCCGTCGGGCTCCCAGGACCCGTACGGTTTGAGGCGGCTGGCGACCGGCGTCATCGACATCTTGCATGAAAAGGGATGGGATATCCCCCTTGCCGATCTGTTGAAGGAGGCCATCCGCCTCACTTCCGGATTCGCCGACCGGCCGGAGGAAGAGATTTTCGCCGGATTGGCGGACTTTTTCCGGGCCCGGTTGAAGCACAAACTGCAAGGAAGGGGATTCCGCTACGACATCGTCGATGCGGTCCTGTCGGCGCCTTTAACGGATGTGAGGACGCTCGCAAGAAGGGCGGAACTGTTTAACGAAAAGAAGGATGAACCCGGGTTCAAGGAAGACATGGAATCCCTCATCCGCGTCGTCCGCATCGCGAAAAAGGCCGAATCGGCGGCGGAAGTGAATCCGGAACTGTTTGAAAACGAAACGGAAGGCGAGCTTTACCGGCGGCTCCTGGAGGCCAAAGATTCCCTTCCGGGAAACGGGGCGGAGGATTATTACCGGGCCCTGGTCGCCTTGAAGCCGTATATTACCGCCTTCTTCGACCGCACGATGGTGATGGCGGAGGATGAAAGGCTGCGGAGCAACCGGCTCGCCATGATGAGGCAGTTGGCCGATTTGATCTTGAATTTTGCCGATGTGGAAGAGCTCGTCATCAAATAAGGGGCGCATGGAATGCGGAAACGGGAGAAGGGAACCGCACCGATTTTCCGCGGAAGGGAAAACCGGTATAATAAATATAAGACCAATAACCGGTTTTTCAGGGGTTCGCTTCCCGTCGTCCAGTTAGGTGGTGAGTAAAATAGAACTGAACAAACGTCAGGAACAAATCTTGGAAATTGTCAAAAAGCATGGTCCGATTACCGGGGAGCATATCGCCGAGATGCTCCAATTGACGCGGGCGACGCTCAGGCCCGATTTGGCGATCTTGACGATGGCCGGGTTTCTCGATGCCCGGCCCCGGGTCGGATATTTTTACACCGGAAAAAACCGGACCCAGCTGCTCGGGGAAAGTATCAAAAAAATGAAGGTGAAGGACTTCCAGTCCCTTCCCGTCGTCGTCAAGGACCGGGTTTCCGTATACGACGCCATATGCACGATGTTTTTGGAGGATGTCGGGACGCTGTTCGTCGTCGATGACGCCTCCCTTTTGGCCGGCGTCGTCTCCCGGAAGGACCTGCTGCGGGCGAGCATCGGGAACCAGGATTTGAATAAAATCCCCGTCAACATCATCATGACCCGGATGCCCAATATTGCGATGTGCCGGAAAGAGGATTCCCTTTATGAGATCGCCAAGCTGCTGATTGAAAAACAAATCGACGCCGTTCCCGTCGTCAAGGAGAAGGGAGACGGCTATGAAGTGATCGGAAGGGTCACAAAAACGAACATTACGAAGGCGTTCGTGTCTTTATTGGACGGAGAATGACCTTGGCCGGAACGGAAAGTTATGCGGCTTGATCTTTGCTTCACCCGGTTGGGCGGGACGCCCGATCTTTTTCTGGAATGAAAATTTAAGGAGCGGTAAGGATGAAAAGACCTCCGATTTATGTCGTTTCCGACTCGGTCGGCGAAACGGTGGAATTGGTGACCCGGGCCGCGGTCAGCCAGTTCAACGGCTCGAGCGTGGAGTTAAAAAGGGTGCCCTATGTGGAAGACAAGGAAACGGTCGATGAAGTCATCCAAGTGGTGAAAATGAACGGCGGCATGATCGTATTTACCCTCGTCAAGCCGGAGATCCGCCGGTACTTGTCCGAGCAGGCGGAGAAGAACAATATCCGGGCTGTCGACGTGCTCGGCCCCCTGATGGATGCCTTCCAGGAACTATCCGGACTGCAGCCGTTGAACGAACCCGGACTGGTCCGCAAATTGGATGCCGACTACTTCCGGAAGGTGGAGGCGATCGAATTTGCCGTAAAATACGATGATGGCAGGGACCCGAGCGGGATCCTGAAGGCGGACATCGTCCTGATCGGCGTCTCCCGGACATCGAAAACCCCCTTGTCCCAATTTCTGGCCAACAAGCGGTATAAGGTGGCCAACGTTCCCATCGTCCCCGAAATCAAACCTCCGGGTGAGCTGTTCAAGATTGATAAAAACCGGATCTTCGGCTTGCGGATCAGCCCGGAAAAGCTGAACCACATCCGGAGGGAACGGCTCGTTTCGCTGGGGCTGAAGGAGACGGCCAATTATGCGACGATCGAGCGGATTAAAGAGGAACTGGCCTATTTTGACAAGGTGGTGGAGAAAATCGGCTGCCGGGTCATCGATGTCACCAACAAGGCGATCGAAGAATCGGCGAATTTGATCATCAATTATCTCCAATAGGAACGAAAACAGGAGGGAATCCGTTTCCCTCCTGTTTTTCGGTCAGTATAAATCCAAACCGGCGAGAATAAAATAGGAAAAAATGAAAAAAGTTATAGAAAAAGTTTTGTTTCTATTATATAATAAAAAATTGCTTGAAAAAATAAGGACATCCTTTCCCCGTTTACGCCGGATCCCCGGTTTCAGGCGGGGAAAGGCCTTCGACAAATTTCTGCATCCTTTCTATAAAAAAACTTGTGCAAAAATGCATTTTTCTAGCAGGAATCCAGGAAATTTTGTAGAATTTTTATAGTGACCAAAGGGGAATAGCGGCAACGCCCGCCGGGTTGCCGGTCATGCGGCAAAGGCGGCGGGGAAAATTTCCAGGGAACATCCTTCAAAAAATGTCGAATTTTCAGCGAAAACCGCCGTTTTAGAGATCAAACATAAAAAAGCCGGACACTGCGGCAGCCTGAAGGGGCAAGTAAAATATTCGGAATGGAGTTTTTCCAATGACTGGGCGTATCCCTGAAGAAACCGTTCAGGAAGTGCTCCGCGCAACCGATATCGTAAACGTCGTCAGCGAATATGTCCAACTGAAAAAACAAGGACGTAATTTTTTTGGCCTTTGCCCCTTCCATGGCGAGAACACGCCTTCCTTTTCCGTTTCCCCGGAAAAACAAATCTACCATTGTTTCGGCTGCGGGGCGGGCGGCAACGTATTTAAATTTTTGATGGACATTGAGGGGGTATCTTTTCAGGAAGCCGTTCAAAAGCTGGCGGATAAGGCGGGCATCGAATTGCGCGTCCGTTTCGACCGCAGGGCGGAGGACCCCGCTTTGCGGGAGCGGGAACGGATGATGGAAGCCCACTTGTTTTTGCAGCGCTTTTACCATCATCTCCTCGTGCATACGAAGGAAGGCCAGGAAGCCCTCGATTATTTGCAGAAACGGGGCTTTACGAAGGAAATCATCGAGGAATTCCAGATCGGATATGCCCCGGCTTCCAGGGACGCGGCCTTGACGGTTTTAAGGAAGCGGGGCTTTCCGCAGGACCTTTTGGAAAAGGCCGGCATCATTGTGAAAAGGGAGGAAGAAGATGCGTATTTCGACCGTTTCCGCGGCCGGGTCATGTTTCCGATCCACGATCCCGGCGGGAACACGGTCGCCTTTTCCGGAAGGAGCCTGTCCGATGCCGCGCCGAAATATTTAAACAGCCCGGAGACGAAGATTTTTCAAAAGGGCCGGATCCTGTTTAATTTCCACCGGGCCCGGCCGAAGATCCGCAAAAAAGGGGCGGCCGTCCTGTTCGAAGGCTTTGCCGATTGCATCTCCGCATACCGGGCGGGGATCGATAACGGGATCAGCGTGATGGGCACGTCCCTGACGGAAGAGCATGTCCGCCTCATCCGGCGGAACACGGATCTCGTCATTCTCTGCTTTGACGGCGACAGCGCGGGGAAAAGGGCCGCCGTCCGGGCGGGGGAAATGCTCCGGCAGGGCGGATGCCAAGTGCGGGTGGCCGCCCTTCCCGAAGGCCTGGATCCGGATGAGTACATTGCCCGCTACGGCCCGGAAAAATTCCGCCGGGACGTCATCGAAAACAGTTTGACCTTGATCGCGTATAAAATGCAGCTTTTCCGGGAAGGGAAAAACCTGGCCGACGAGGGGGAAAGGGCCAGGTACATCGAGGAGGTGCAGAAAGAGCTCGCCTCCCTCGACAGCCCGGTGGAGCAGGAAATCTATTTGCGCCAGCTCGCCGATGAATTTTCCCTGTCTTTGGACGCCTTGAAGGAAAACCAGAGGAAAATCCAGCGGGCAAAAAGAAGGAACCAGCCCCTTTCCCCATCCCGGGTGCCGGTGCCCGCCGAACGGGAGAAAAAATTGAAGCCCGCCCATTACAATGCGGAGCGGCTCCTGATCGCCCACATGCTCAGAAGCCGCACCATCGCCGCCAAAGTGCGGGAAAAGCTGGCCGGCCAATCCTTTTCCGTCAGCGAACACCAGAAGATCGCCGATTGCCTGTACGATTTTTATGAAAATGGAAACTTGCCGAATTTAAGCCATTTCCTCGCCCTGCTGCCCGATGAGGGCCTGCAGAAGCTGACGGCGGAGATCGCCATGCTCCCCGTCAAGGAGGAACCCGAGGAGCAGGAATTGAATGATTATATAAAAAGTGTGTTGAATTATCAAAAATTGTTAAAAATAAAAGAGAAAGAACGGGAAGGAAAACAAGCGGAGCGGGAACATAATTACCGGAAGGCGGCGGAAATCGCCATGGAAATCCTGCAATTGCGGAAATCGCTGTAAATATTGGAAGGAGGGGAACCGATGGCTGATAAGTCAATGCGTTCCAACGATATGGAATCGGATGTCACCCTGGAACAGGTGAAGGAACAGATCATCGAATGCGGCAAAAAACGCGGCTTTCTTACTTATAACGAAATCGCCGAAAAATTGGCCAACTTCGAACTGGATTCCGACCAGATGGATGAAATTTACGAACAATTGTCCGAACAGGGGATTGAGATACAGGAAGACCACGACGATCCTGACGCCGACATCGATCCGGATCTGGAAGATTTGGAGGCGGAGGACGAGTTCGATTTGAACGATTTGAGCGTTCCTCCCGGCGTCAAGATCAACGACCCGGTCAGGATGTATCTGAAAGAAATCGGCCGCGTCGACCTGCTGACCCCTGAAGAGGAAATCGAGCTCGCCGAACGGATCGCCAAGGGCGACGAAGAAGCGAAAAAACGCCTGGCGGAAGCCAATTTGCGGCTGGTGGTAAGCATCGCCAAACGGTATGTGGGAAGAGGCATGCTCTTTTTGGACCTCATTCAGGAAGGGAACATGGGCCTCATTAAGGCCGTCGAAAAATTCGATTACCGGAAAGGCTTCAAATTCAGCACTTACGCCACTTGGTGGATCCGCCAAGCCATAACAAGGGCCATCGCCGACCAAGCGCGCACCATACGCATTCCCGTCCACATGGTGGAGACGATCAACAAGTTGATCCGCGTCCAGCGGCAGCTCTTGCAGGACCTGGGCCGCGAACCGACGCCGGAGGAGATTGCGGAAGAGATGGATCTGACCCCGGAAAAGGTTCGGGAAATTTTGAAGATCGCCCAGGAACCCGTCTCGCTGGAGACGCCGATCGGAGAAGAGGACGATTCCCATTTGGGAGACTTTATCGAAGACCAGGACGCGACCTCTCCGTCCGATCATGCGGCTTATGAAATGCTCAAGGAACAGCTGGAAGACGTCCTTGACACCTTAACGGACCGGGAAGAAAACGTATTGCGGCTGCGCTTCGGACTCGACGACGGCCGGACGCGCACGCTGGAAGAAGTGGGCAAAGTATTCGGCGTCACCCGCGAAAGGATCCGCCAAATCGAAGCCAAGGCCCTCAGAAAACTGAGACATCCGAGCAGAAGTAAACGCCTGAAAGATTTTTTGGAATAAAATGGTTTGCTGTTATGGCAATCCATTTTTTTTATTGTAAAAAATTGAAAAGAAAAAAGCAAATGTCCGAGGGCCCAATTTTGCACATTTAATATTTTTCTTAAAATATCTTCAATTTTTCTTTATAATAGTATGAAAGCGCATCCAAAAAAATTATAGCATATTTTTTCTCCGATTGGAATAAAAGGCAAAAATGGGGGGATGGGAATGGATTTCGATTTGACGGCGGAACAGCGGATGATCCAGAAAACGGTCCGGGAGTTTGCCGAAGAGGAAGTGGCGAAGGGGGCCCTGGAAAGGGACCGGCAAAAAAAGTTTCCGAAGGAGATTTTTGAGAAGCTTGCCGGGCTGGGGATGATGGGACTTCCCTTTCCCGAGGAATACGGCGGCGGCGGGGCCGACACGATCAGCTTCGCCATCGTCGTTGAGGAGCTGAGCCGGGCGTGCGCCTCCACGGGGATTACCTACTCCGCCCATATTTCCTTGGGCGCGGCTCCGATCTATCTGTTCGGGACGGAAGAGCAAAAGGAAAAATACCTGGTGCCTCTGTGCCGGGGGGAAACCTTGGGCGCCTTCGGGCTGACGGAACCGAACGCCGGCTCCGACGCCGGCGGGACGGAAACGGTGGCGAAGGAGGACGGGGACGATTTTGTCATTACCGGAAACAAATGTTTTATCACCAACGCCAGCTATGCCAAGTTTTTAGCCTTGACCGCGGTCACCGGGCAGAGGGACGGAAGGAAGGAAATCAGCGCCATCATCGTGCCCACCGACGCCGAAGGATTCCGGATTTATGAACGGTATGAAAAGATGGGGCTGCACGCCTCCAATACCGCCGAGCTGGTTTTGGAAAACGTCCGGGTTCCGCAGGAAAACCTGCTGGGGAGAAGGGGGGAAGGATTCAAGCAATTTTTGTCCACCCTGGACGGGGGACGGATCGGGATCGGGGCCATGGCGGTGGGGATCGCCCGGGCCGCCTACGAACGGTCTCTCCAATACGCCAAAGAGCGGAAACAGTTCGGTTCGCCCCTGGTGAAATTTCAGGCGATCCAATTTAAACTCGCCGACATGGCGATGAAGATCGAGCTGGCCCGGAACATGGTCTACAAAGCCGCCTGGCTGAAGGATCAAGGCAAGCCTTTCACCAAGGAAGCGGCGATGTGCAAGCTGTACGCTTCGGAAATCGCCATGGAGATCACGACCCAGGCCGTGCAGATCCACGGCGGATACGGGTATATGAAAGAGTATCACGTGGAAAGATATATGCGGGACGCCAAATTGTTGGAAATCGGGGAAGGAACGTCGGAAGTGCAGCGGATGGTCATCGCGCGGGAAATCGGATGCTGAAATTATGGCTAATTTTTGAAAAAAACTATTTCGATAGTGCCAAACTCTTCCCCTTCTTCTTTTTTTCAAGTACAATAAAAGTGTTTAAACGGTTCTTGACGCAACAACATACATAAAGGGGAGAAAAAAGGTATGAGGCATAATGCGATTGTCCCGTATCTGCTCATTATGGTCTTCGGGATCGGACTGATTTTCGCCCTTTCGTTTATGGGGTTGAACCAGGGAACGGAAAAAGCCGGGAAAGAGGAAAATAAGGGGAACGAGACGGTTGCCACCGCTCCGGAAGACTTCTACAAGCAAAACTGCAGCAGCTGCCACGGCGACCAATATCAGGGGGGCGTCGGACCCGCTTTGAAGGGTGTGGGCAGCCGGTTGTCGGAGGATGAAATCAAAGACGTCTTGAAAAACGGAAGAGGGCAAATGCCTGCGGGACTTGTCCCCGACAATCAATTGGATGCCATGGCAAAATGGCTGATGTCGTTGAAATAGCCTGGAAAACTGACTCTTTAGCGGGTCAGTTTTTTGTCTGAAAAGGGGAAATCCCCGGAAAACTGGCCATTCGCCGAATGATGCGGCAATTTGTACAAAAAGGTGATGAGATGAAAAACATCGGACTCTCGCGGCGTTTAGCGGCCGTCTCCCGGTTCGTGCTGCCGGGCAGCATCGTCTGCGATATCGGGACGGATCACGCCTATTTGCCCATCCATATCATCCGGACGGGAAAAGCGGCGAAGGTGATCGCCACCGAAGCCGCCCAAGGGCCCTTCGAACGGGCCGGCAAAAATGTTCGGGAAGCGGGGCTGGAAGGGAAGATCGAGTTGCGCAAAGGGGACGGTCTGAGCGTCATCGATGAACAGGATCAGATCGGCTGCATCACGGTCGCCGGCATGGGAGGGACGCTGATCGCCAACATCCTCGAAGCGGGAAAGGACAGGCTGAACGGCGTAAAAAGGCTGGTCGTCCAGCCGAACGTGGGGGCGCGAAAGGTCCGGGAATGGTTCCTGCAAAACGGCTGGGAATTGATCGGCGAGGAAATTTTGGAAGAGGACGGGCAATTTTACGAGATTTTAGCCGCGGAAAAGGGCGACCCCTATCGGCCGTACCGGCATTTGCAAAAGGAACTTTTATTCGGCCCCTTTTTGCTCCGGGAAAAATCCCCCGCCTTCCGGGAAAAATGGAGGCGGGAGAAAGGGGACTGGGAAGCCGTTTCCGACCGTTTGCGTTTTGCGAAGGAGACGGCGTCCGTCCGCGAAAAAAAACGGGAACTCGCCCAATATATCCGATGGTACGAGGAGGAATTCCCCGATGAAACAAGCGACGGTTCAAGATGTTGTCCGCCTGATGGAGAGCTTCGCCCCGAAGAGCTACGCGATGGAAGGGGATAAGATCGGCCTGCAAATCGGTTCGCTCAACCGGAATGTGAAACGGGTGCTTGCGGCCTTGGATGTGCTGGAACATGTGGTGGATGAAGCCATCGAAAAGGACGCGCAAATGATCGTCGCCCATCACCCGGTCATTTACCGTCCCCTTTCCGCCATCGATCTGGACGGGCGGTACGGGAAGATGATCGAAAAACTGATCAAACACGATATCGCCGTATACGCGGCCCACACCAATTTGGACGTGGCCCCCGGCGGCGTCAATGACATGCTGTGCGAAAGGCTGCAATTGCGGGATGCGGAACCGCTGGTTCCCACGAAGGAAATTCCGCTGAAAAAGCTGGTTTGCTTCGTCCCGAAGGACCATTTGCAGCCGGTCATCGACGCCCTCGGCAAGGCGGGGGCGGGCGCCATCGGCAACTACAGCTATTGTTCCTTTGCCGCTGAGGGGATCGGGCGGTTTTTGCCCGGGGAGAATACGAATCCCTTCATCGGGCGGCCGGGAAAGCTGGAAGAAGTGGAAGAAGTGCGGCTCGAAACGATTTTCCCGGAAACGATCGAGAAGCAGGTCATCGCCCGGATGCTGGAAAGCCATCCGTATGAAGAGCCTGCCTATGACATTTATCCGTTGGAGAACGAAGGGATGAAACTGGGGCTCGGCCGGATCGGAATCGCCCACGAGGAGATGGGCCTTGACGAATATGCGGAGTTTGTGAAAAAAGCCTTGCGGGCAAAGGCCGTACGGGTTGTCGGCAACCCGGGTCACCGGGTGCGGAAGGTGGCCGTTTTGGGCGGCGACGGCAATAAGTTCTTTTCATATGCGAAAGAAAAGGGCGCGGATGTTTACATCACGGGCGACGTCTATTACCATACGGCACACGATGCCCTGATGGCCGGGCTGAATATCATCGATCCCGGCCATCACATGGAACATGTGATGAAGGAACAGACGGCGGAAAAATTGAACCGGCTTTTCCGCGAAGCCGGCCTGGACGCCGAGGCCCTGCCCTCGGAGCCGCCGACCGATCCTTTCCGCTTTGTATAAGCTGAAAAAAGACGCAAAAAAAGATGGGGTGCAGCCCGTTTGCACCCCGTTTTTATGTTGCGTTCCGGTTCACCTTTTTTACCTTCGGCAAAATCTTGGACAGCGGGACTTTTCTTTCCCTCTTCCAAGTCGACGGGTCGTTGGGATCGAATTGTTCGAGGAACTCGATCACTTCCCGGGTGATCGGCGTCGGCGTGGAAGCCCCCGCCGTGACCGCCACCTTTTTGGCGTCCTTGATCCATTCGATCTCGATCTCGGTGACATCCGCCACCCGGTAGGCCTTCGTCCCGGCGATTTCTTCGGAGACTTGGGCCAGCCGATTGGAGTTGTTGCTCCGCGGGTCGCCGACCACGATCAGCACATCGGCGTCCTTCGCCTGGGTGGCGACGGCCTCCTGCCGCACTTGGGTCGCGAGACAGATCTCGTTGTATTTTTCCGCATGCGGGTATTTTTCGATGACAAAATCCATGATTTCCTGAACATCCCACTGGCTCATCGTCGTCTGATTGGTGACGATGATCTTGTCGCTCTTGATCTCGAGGGCCTCCACATCTTCCTTCGTCTCCACAAGATGCACCGCATGGGGAGCGACGCCGACCGCTCCCTCCGGTTCGGGATGGCCTTTTTTGCCGATGTAGATGACCTCATAGCCCTGTTTCGTTTTTTCTTCGATGAGGATATGGGTTTTCGTAACGTCCGGGCAGGTGGCGTCGATGGTGACCAATCCCTTTTTCTTCGCCAATTCCCGGACTTCGGGCGAGACGCCGTGGGCGGTAAAAATGACCGTGCCCTTGTCGATTTTTTCCAATATCGCCTTCCGGTTTTCCCCGTCCAGGGTGATGATCCCCTCTTCCTTAAAAGCATCCGTCACATGCTTATTATGGACGATCATGCCCAAAATATGGATCGGCCTCGGCAGCGTTTTATCCAAAGCGGCATTGCGGGCGATGACCATCGCGTCGACAACGCCGTAACAATATCCCCGCGGTGAGATTTTAATGACTTCCATATCGTTCCTCCCGTGATTTCCTTATAAACCTTTACTCTATTATATCGGAGGAACAAAAAAGTTTCAAAAGCGAGCTCCCGCGGCCGGATCCTTTGCCGATGCCGGATGGGAACGCCCGCCTTTCGGCGGGACCGCAAGGGCGCGGAAAAAATTTTTTTCGCTTGCGCCGGTCTCCGGAAAGTTTACAAAAATTCGGGCGTCCTTTCACGGGATGTCCCCGGTTTCGGCCGTCTCTCCTGCTGGCGGCGGATTGGGGACGCCTAGATGTATAACTTCGGAACGGAAGGTTTCGTTTCCATCCGTTTCGTCCTTTTTTTCTTTCCGTTTTTCCTTTTTCCGTCCTTTTGCTTCCCTTCGCCGGAAGGATCCGCCCCTTCGGGGTTCGGCTCCTTACTTCCTTCCGGCGGTTCGCCGTCCGCCGGATCGGTGCCTTCGTTCCCGCCGGCTTTCATTTCCCTGTAGATTTTCAAAAAGGAAGGCAAATTGCGGACGATCGGCCCGTATTGCTGGATCATCGGCGTAATTTGCTGGGCGGCCTGCAAAAATTGCTGGGTCTGCCGGAGGACGTTCGAGATCCTTTGGGGGTTCGTCAGCCCCTGCAAAAGGCCGGATCCGGTTTGCGCCTGGCCAGGGCCGAAGGAAAAGAGGGAATAGGGGTGTTGGATTCGGGCGGGCTGCCTTTGCAAGATCCTGGAAAGCAGCCCGCCCTGCCGAAACGGCTGCATTCTTCCCGCCGCAAAAAACGGCCGGTTCGGCGGAAGATTTCCCTGGGCGCGGGGAAAGATGCCGGGAAGATTCGGTTGTCTGTAGGGGGGCGGCAAAATTGTGGCCTCCTTTCGGGTGGAAATGATACAAAGATCCTGTAATACAATATGACGGGTAACCGGTTTTTGTCAGTCGTCCTTCCCGGGAAAAAGGCCCGGCACTTCCGGACCGCCGCGAGGGCGGAAACGCGCCGGCAGGAAAACGGGATGCGAAAGAACAGACAAAGGCGGAAAAAAAGGGTAAAATAGCCTTAAAAGATTGATGGAAAAGTGAGAGGAGAATACGATGCTGATCATTGGATCCCACGTTTCGATGAACGGTGCGAAGATGCTTTTGGCCGCCAGCGAAGAAGCGGCTTCCTACGGCGCCACCGCCTTTATGATCTATACCGGCGCGCCGCAAAATACAAAAAGAAAAAAAATCGAGGAGCTGAATATCGAAAAGGGGCTGCAGCACGCCAAGGAACACGGCATTGTCGAGATCGTCGTCCACGCCCCTTACATCATCAACATCGCCAATACGGCGAACAAGGCAACTTTCCGCTTGGGGGTGGATTTTCTCCGTTCGGAAATCGAACGGACGAAGGCGATCGGCGCCAAGCAAATCGTCCTCCATCCGGGCAGCCATGTGGGCGCGGGGGAAGAAAAGGGCATCCAAAAGATTATCGAAGGATTAAACGAAGTGATCACGAAGGACCAGGATGTGGAGATCGCCCTGGAGACGATGGCCGGGAAAGGTTCCGAGTGCGGAAAATCCTTTGAGGAAATCGCCAGGATCATCGACGGGGTCACCCATAACGAATTTTTGTCCGTCTGTTTTGATACTTGCCATACCCACGATGCGGGGTACAACATCCGGGACGACTTTGACGGGGTGCTGGAGGAATTCGACCGGATCATCGGGCTCGACCGTTTGAAGGTGCTTCACATCAACGACAGCAAAAATCCCCGGGGATCGCGGAAGGACCGCCACGAAAATATCGGCTTCGGCCACATCGGCTTCGACGCCTTGAACTACATCGTCCATCATCCCCAATTGGAAGAGATCCCGAAAATCTTGGAAACCCCCTATGTGGGCGAGGACAAAAACAAGAAAAAGCCGCCCTATAAATTTGAGATCGAAATGCTGCGAAAAAAGGAATTCGACGAAAATCTGCTGGAAAAGATCGTCCGGGAATAAAAATGTTCCTCTGTCACCTTTTGCAAAGTGACAGAGGATTTTTTAACGGGTCAATTCCGAAAGGATGCGGTAAATTTTTTTGGCCGGCTGCTCACCGGCAATCCTGGAAATTTCTTTGACCAGCTTCAACCGGTCCGAATGGTTCAGGATATTGACCGGGTTTTTCCGCAGGTAGGCGGCGATCTTTTCAGCCGCCGCTTCATTGATCCCCAGTTCAAAGGCCCGGCTGATTTTCATCACGTCCTTTCCGGTGGCCGTCTTCAGCTTCATCTGAATCAAGTTTTCCAAAAATCCCATGATCTCCCCTCCTAAATCAAATATATGTGGGGAAAAGCGGCGGCGTGTATCCGCGATCCGCCGGGAACTTCCCCCGCGGAAGGTTTTCCCCGGGACCGGTTTTTGCCTGCGGGCATTTCCGGGGCGGCGCGATTTGCCGCAAACCGTTTTGCCCCTCTCGGAAACAGGATGCGCCCCTCCATTTGCGGGGGAAAATGTTCTTTTCCCCGTTCTTTACAAAAGAAGGCTTCTCCTTTATACTTGAGATGTAAATCGGAATGATTCTGAAATAAATTCGGGTGAAACTATGAGCGAAAGCGAAACGATCATCGAAGTGAAAAATGTATCCTACCGGTACGATGAAACGAAGGTGCTCGAAAATATTACCTTATCCGTTCCGCGGGGCACGTTCCTGACGATCGTCGGACCGAACGGTTCCGGGAAATCGACCCTTTTGAAATTGATCACGGGTTTGTTGAAATGCCGGGAAGGGGAAATCCGCCTGTTCGGAAAAAGGGTGGAGGAGTTTAAGGAATGGGAAAAAATCGGATACGTATCCCAAAAGGCCAATCGTTCCATCCACTTTCCCGCCACCGCATTCGAAGTGGTCCGGAGCGGATTGGCCAAGAGGACGGGCCTCTTCCGTTTTTATCCGAAAGAGGCGAAGGATCAGGTGATGGAAGCGTTGCGGGCGGTGGACATGGAAAGATACGCCGGGCAAAACATCGGGGCGTTGTCGGGCGGGGAGCAGCAGCGAGTTTTTATCGCCCGGGCCCTCGTGGGCAAGCCGGAGCTTTTGGTCCTGGATGAACCGACGGCCGGCGTGGACGTCAAAATCGTCGACGCCCTGATGGAGGTTTTAAAAAAGCTGAACCGGGAAACCCGGTTGACCCTGCTCCTCGTCACCCATGACATCGCTCCGGTGCTGCCGGTGACCAGCCAGATCGCCTACTTGAACCGAACGATCCATTTCCTGGGAAATGCCGGGGAATTTCGCCGGTTAAAAAACGAGGATTTTTTGCGTTTTTACGGCTTGGACGCATATTGACGAAAAGGGGAAAGAACGATGATTTCTGAGCTGTTTCGCTACGAATTTCTGCAAAATGCCTTCCTCACGGGAATCTTCATCGGCTGGGTGGCCCCTCTGTTGGGCGTCTTCATCGTGCTGCGGAGGCTTTCCCTCATCGCCGACGCCTTAAGCCACGTCACCTTGTCGGGAATCGCGGCGAGTTTATGGATCGGGCGGCTCTTCCCTTCCCTGCAGTGGATCAATCCTTTGTATGCGGGAATGGGTTTTGCGGTTTGCGGGGCGCTCCTCATCGAAAAATTCCGGACGGTGTATAAATCCCATGAAGAACTGGCCATACCGGTCATCATGTCCCTCGGTATCGGTTTGGGGGTTATTTTCATCTCCCTGGCCAACGGTTTTACCTCCGATTTGTACGGATTTCTGTTCGGCAGCATCAACGCGGTCACCCGTTTCGATTTTCTCGTCGTTCTCCTGCTGACGCTGGCGGTGACGGCGGCCGTTTTTCTGCTGTTCAAGGAGTTTTTCCTCCTTTCTTTTGATGAAGATTATGGAAAAACAAGCGGGCTTCCCGTCCGGGCCCTCCAGCTCGTTTTCATCGTTTTGGCCGCGGTGGTCGTCAGCGTCTCCATCCGCATCGTCGGGGTTTTGCTCGTTTCTTCGCTGATGACTTTGCCCGTCGCCTCCGCCATGCGCCTCGCGAAAAGTTTCCGCGGCGCGGTCGTTTTGTCCGTCGTTTTCGGGGAAATTTCGGTCATCGCCGGGCTTTTGGCCTCCTATTACCTGGATTTGGCCCCCGGCGGAACGATCGTCGTCATTTCGGGAATCCTGCTATTGTTCTCCCTTTTGAACGAGAGGACATTAAAAGCACGAAGAACGGTCGGAAGGGGTTGATGGACATGAATGTGGCAGAAGCGATCCGCGTTTTGAAGGAGAACGGGTACAAATATACGGGAAAAAGGGAGGAGCTTTTGAAATTTTTTGCCAAAAACGAAAGGTATTTGACGGCGAAGGATGTGCAGCAGGGGCTCAAGGGGATGTACCCCAATTTGAGTTTTGACACGATCTACCGGAATCTTTCCCTTTTCCAGCAGCTCGGGATCTTGGAAGCGACGGAGCTGGACAATGAGAAGCATTTCCGCATCGCCTGCTCGAAAGAGGAGCATCATCATCATTTCATCTGCCTGGAATGCGGAAAGACGAAGGAAATTAAGACGTGCCCGATGTTCGCCTTGGATGAAAATTTCGACGGCTTCTCGATCGCCGGCCACAAATTTGAGGTATACGGGTATTGCCCGGAATGCCAAAAAACATGATCGGATGCGATCATGTTTTTTGATTTTTTCGGGGGAACGGGAGCGATATGGAAATTTTTCTACCGGCAGTCAAACATTGCTATAGTGAAAAGAAAGTTTGGGATCAATACTAATAAATGCTCCCGATCCTGAAAGCGAGGGATAACGGTGGAAGACCAGAATCCAGCAACCAGGGGACGAAACGCGAAGCCACCCGATTTCAACTATGATACGGACGACTTTATGGAAAAGATGTACGATGATCCCGGACATCCCGCCGCCAGCTACAACGCTGAATCAGCGGCAGAATTTGCGCCCGAGGTGAGAAAGGACAGGACAAACCGCCACCGCGATGAAAGCGAAGGAAACGGCCTTTGGTTCGGGTATTTGGCCATCGCCCTGGCCATCCTTTCCTTGTTTGTCATGCCGGTATTCCTCGGTGCCGTCGCCATCATCTTGGGGGTGGTCTCCCGGAACAGGGAGGCGCGGACCCTCGGGAACTGGGCGATCGGCATCGGCATTTTGTCCGTCATCATCGGGCTTTTCATCGCACCGTTTTACTAACAAACGGATTGGGAGCAACCTTAAAAATAAGGTCTTGACTTTGCAGTCAAGACCTTATTTCAGCTTGCGGGCCGGGCACGAAGGTCTGCAGGCTTTTTTCGGTTTTTTCGCAAAGCATGAGGGGCTTGCGCGTGCTCTTATTGCCTTTATTCATAACAAAACCCCTTCTGAACCTTCGGTTCAAAAGGGGGGTTGTCTTCAGCCCGTAAATTTTTCCGTTCCGTGATGACCGGTTTTGCCGGATCAAGCGGGGGTATTGCGGGAGAGCCGGCTGGCGCCCGTTCCGCCGGCGGAAAACGGGCATCCCGCAACGGATTCCATCTTTCGGGCGCCTTTTGCCGTGTCCGGCGGCGCTTTTTGCAGCGTCCGGCAACGGCAGGCCGATTGCGCCGGGACAGGGATCCCGTTCTTCAGGACTTGATCTCGGCGGACGCCTCCGTTTCTTCCGACTTCCGCATGTATTCCTCCGCCAGTTTGTCGATTTCTTTTTTCAGCTCTTCCACCATCGTTTCTTCGGGGACCTTGCGGATGATTTTTCCTTTCCGGAACAACAGTCCTTCTCCCCGGGCGCCGGCGATCCCGATGTCGGCTTCCCGCGCTTCGCCGGGGCCGTTCACCGCGCAGCCCAGGATGGAAACCTTGATGGGGGCTTTGATATTTTGCAGATATTCCTCGATCTCGTTGGCGATTTTAATCAAATCGATTTCGATCCGTCCGCAGGTCGGGCAGGCGATCAACGTCGGGGCATTGGAGGCCAGACCGAAAATCTTCAACAGTTCCTTGGCCACCTTCACTTCTTCCACCGGGTCGGCGCTCAAGGAAATCCGGATCGTGTTTCCGATCCCTTTGTTCAGCAAGATGCCGAGGCCGGCCGCGCTCTTGATCGTGCCGGAAAACAAGGTTCCCGATTCGGTGATGCCCAAATGGAGCGGGTAATCGAAGGTTCTCGCCGCCTTTTCATAGGCCTCCACCGCCAGGCGGATATCGGAGGCCTTCAGGGAGACGATGATGTCATGAAAATCCAGTTCCTCCAAAATCCGAATGTGATCGAGGGCGCTTTCCACCATTCCGTCCGCCGTCGGGTAGCCGTATTTTTGCAGGATCCTTTTTTCCAGCGATCCGGCATTCACCCCGATCCGGATCGGGATTCCCCGTTCCTTGGCCGCCTTTACGACGGCTTCCACCTTTTCCCTCTTCCCGATGTTGCCGGGGTTGATGCGGATTTTGTCGACGCCCCCTTCGATCGCCTTTAACGCCAGTTTGTAGTCAAAATGGATATCGGCGACGAGGGGAATATGAATCCTTTTTTTAATTTCCGGAATGGCGTTTGCCGCCCGCTCGTCAGGCACCGCCACCCGGACGATTTGGCAGCCCGCCTCTTCCAGCCGGTGAATTTGCTTCACCGTCGCCTCCACATCGTGGGTCTTTGTCGTCGTCATGCTCTGTATATATAATGTATTGCTTCCGCCGATCGTTAAATTTCCCACCCGTACCGGACGGGTTTTTGAACGATGGATGATTTCACCCAACATGGTTCGCTCCTTTAAAAAATGAATTGGAAATCCTGTTTATGTCATTATTTTATCAATGATTTTCGGAAATTGACAAGGAAGAACTCCTTTCCCCGGGATAAACGGGAATTTTATAAGTCTTCCCCGGTTTCATTTGTTCCGGTTTCAATCCGCCGTTCAATCCCATGAAATCTTCCACGATCCGGCTGATTTCCACATGTTCCGGAAAGCCTTCCAAGTTTTCGATGATCGAAAGCAAGGTATCCCCGTTTTTGACGGAAACTTCCACGTAGGGGATCCCGGATTCTTCCTCCGCTGCCGGTTCCCCTGCCTTGGGCAATGTCCCGTGCTTCAAATCGTAAAAGACGGAATAGACGATCAAGAGAGAGATGAAAAGAAGGAACAACCGTTTCATCGAACCACCTTCGGGATTTCGGTAAATTTTTCAGGAAGGATCTTCCTTAATTTTTATATATTCTCCCTCTTATCTTTTCAGACCCGCTGCTAGATTTTTTCACAAAAAAAAAGAGCCGGAAAGGCTCCTCTTGAAAGGGCGGCGGACGGGAGGCCCGCCTTTCAGGCCGGGTTTTCTTCCTCCCGGACTTCCTTCAGGGACAGGTACAGCATGATGATCATCACGCCCCAATTGATCCAGAAGGAGAAGGGAACATTGGCGAGAAAGATGTTCATGATCATGAAAAAGACGGCGGGCAAGGTGATGCTGTAGGCGCTCATTTTCCACAATTGGCCGTAGGCGAGCCCCTTTGCCATGGCTCTGCTTAAAATGAGGCCGATCAATGCCAGGATAGTGATCTGCAAAAGCCGTCCCACGATTTGGGAAATGTAGATGAAGAGGAAGAACAGGAAGCCGATCAGCCCTTTTACGGATTGGATGACGGATAAAAAGTCGAGCAATTGATCTTTCGACAGGTTGTCGATCCCGAAGGTGGAATAGGGAATCACTTCCAGCTGGCCTTGGCTGTTGATGGCCATTTCATTCTTCAGCAGGGCGACGGAATTTTCTTCCAGATCCTCGGGCAAAAGTTCGCCCGTGCTGTCGAGCACGAAGGTGAGCCCCGCCGTGTTGATGGTGACCGGTTCACCGGCATCCGATGTCAACGTCCCCTCTTCGATAGAAAAGTCGGGCAACCGGTTTTTGACGATGTTTTCCGCCTCGGACAAACTCTTGTTGAAGAAGGAGGCGGTATGGAAAAATACGGGCAGGATTGTAATGACGGTCAAGAGCAAAACATAGAGGATCGTCTTGCCCGTTTTTTGCAGGCGGAACCGGGCGATATCTTTCGGGGAGTATAAGCTGACGAATAACTGCTTGAAAATGTTCACGAAAACACATCCTTTTTCTTTTGAATTTTCTACATGTTTTATTTTATTATGTTGACATGGAGTGTTCAATTCCATTCTTGTCAATTCCAGGTGCTGGCGGGTGAAAAAAATGGAGATCCTCTATTGGCTGATCATTCTTTTTTTGCTGTTTCTCGCTTTTCTCGGGTTTATCTTCCCGCTTTTGCCGGGAGCCCTGTTTCTGGTCGCGGCCTTTCTTTGCTACGGCCTGTTTTTTACCTTTGAACCGTTAAACGCATCCTTTTGGCTCGTTGTCGCTTTTTCCGTCCTGCTGCTGTTCCTGGCCGATTATTTGGCGAATGCCCTCGGCGTGAAAAAATTCGGCGGGTCGAAGGCGGCGATTTTGGGAAGCACGGCCGGGCTTCTGTTGGGGCCCTTTATCATCCCCTTCGCGGGGATTGTGATCGGTCCCTTTTTGGGGGCGGTGATCGCCGAGGTCGCCATTTCCAAAAAGCCGTGGGAGGAGGCCTTGAAAGTCGGCGCCGGTTCCGCCGTCAGCTTGATCGGGAGCGTTCTGTTCAAATCCCTCGTCCTGCTGGCCCTGATCGTCTACTTTCTCGCCCTCGTCCTGTAAGGTGCCGTGAAAATGCCGCCCGGAGTTTGCACTACGGATATGGTGTAAAATTGATTTCATCCTATTTGAATCTTTTTTTCAATTTTGCTACTCTTTATTTAGATGCTTTAGCGGGACGCTGAAGCAAATCAATATTCGGGAGGTATTGAATATGGCATTTCAACTGCCGGCATTGCCGTATGCCTACGATGCGCTGGAGCCCTACATCGATAAAGAAACGATGAACATCCACCACACGAAACACCACAATACGTATGTCACCAATTTAAACAGCGCGCTGGAAGGACATCCGGAATTGTTGAATAAATCCGTCGAAGAACTCATCCAAAACCTTGATCAAGTTCCGGAAAGCATCCGCACCGCTGTCCGCAACAACGGGGGAGGGCACGCCAACCATTCCCTGTTCTGGCAAATCCTTTCGCCGAACGGCGGCGGCGAACCGACCGGGGAATTGCGGGAAGCCATCGAAAAGAAATTCGGCAGCTTCACTGCCTTTAAAGATGAATTCACGAAGGCGGCAACGGGCCGCTTCGGTTCCGGTTGGGCCTGGCTTGTCGTCAACAACGGCGAATTGGAAGTTTTGAGCACACCGAACCAAGACAACCCGTTGATGGAAGGGAAAACCCCGATTCTGGGGCTGGATGTTTGGGAACACGCCTATTATTTGAAATACCAAAACCGCCGTCCCGAATACATCGCCGCGTTTTGGAACATCGTCAACTGGGACGAGGTGGCCAAGAGATACCAACAGGCGAAATAAGCATTTCTCACCTTCCGGCAGGGACCTCCCTGCCTTTTTTTATGTTCGGGAAAATGCCGGCTGAAGGACGGGAACGAAGGGAACGGAAACCCGGGATGAAGCTTTTAAATGTTTTCCATGGAAAACGGCGGAACGATCCGTTACAATAAGATAAGAAATAAGGGGGAGGGCGTTTCCGTTGAAACAGCGGCATGCGAAGAAAAAAAAGAAAAACTTTTTGTTCGTCCGGATCAATATCCTGTTCCTTGCCGTTTTCCTCCTTTTTTCCCTGCTGATTTTGCGACTGGGCGTCGTGCAGATCGTCGAGGGGGAAGAATTTAAGAAGCAGGTGGAGCGGACCGATGAAACGTCGGTGAATTATTCGGCCCCCCGGGGAGAAATCTATGACCGGAACGGGGTAAAACTCGTCTACAACGTCCCGCAGAAGGCGATCACCTACACCCCGCCGAAAAATCCCCAGCCGAAGGATCTGTTGGAGACCGCCCAGAAGCTGTCCAAGCTGATCAAGATGAATGACAAGGACATCAAGGCGGTCACGGAAAGGGATTTGAAGGATCTGTGGATTTTAATGCACAATAACGGCGAGGAAAAGATTACGGAGGAAGAACGCCAAAAATACAAAAACGAGGAAATCAGCGACGAAGAATTGTATCAGCTGAAGCTTGAGCGGATTACGGACGAAGAAATCAAATCCGTCGACAAAAACATGGCCAGCATCTACCGGAAGATGTACCAGGCGGTGGCGTTGACGCCGACCATCATCAAAAACCAAAACGTCACCGATCAGGAATACGCCCTTGTTAGCGAAAATTTGAGCGATCTGCCCGGGGTCGACATCACCACCGATTGGGAGAGGAAAAAAACCTTTGACGGCACGCTGAGTTCCATTTTGGGGAACGTCAGCGAAGGATTGCCCGAAGAAAAGGTCCAATATTATACGTCCAAAGGGTACAGCCTGAACGAACGGGTCGGGAAAAGCTACCTGGAGGAACTTTATGAGGACGTCCTGCAGGGCGAAAAAACCCGGGTCCGGACCGTCACCGACAAAGAGGGCAACGTGATCGACTCGAAGATCCTTTATGACGGAAAAAGCGGGAAGGATCTCGTCTTAACCATCGATATCGAGCTGCAGCGGGAAGTGGAAAAAATTATCGAGGAGGAGCTGACCCATATGGTCAAGCTCCCGAGGACGCAGACCCTCGACCGGGCCTTTGTCGTCCTCATGAACCCGAAAACCGGGGAAATTTTGTCGCTGGCCGGGAAACAATATGACCGGTCCAGCGGAGAAATCAAGGATTTCGCCCGCGGCACGTTTCAAACCGCCTATGAACCGGGATCCGCGGTGAAGGGGGCCACCGTGCTGACCGGCTACCAGACGGGGGTCATCTCCCTCGGCAACAATGTCTTGACCGACGAAGTCCTGTACATTAAGGACACGCCTCCGAAAAGTTCCTGGACGTCCCGCCCGATGGGGCCGATCAACGATTTGACGGCCCTGAAGCGGTCATCCAACGTCTACATGTTTAAAATCGCCATCGCCATCGGCGGCGGAAAATACGTGCCGCACGGCCCGCTCCCCTTAAATTTGAAAAAAATCAACACGATGCGCTATTATTTCAACCAATTCGGCCTGGGGGTGAAAACGGGCATCGGGTTTGACAGCGAGATCTCCGGCTTGAAATCAATGCCGACGGAGCCCGGAAAAATGCTGGACTTTGCCATCGGGCAATTTGACACCTATACCCCGCTGCAAATGGCCCAATACGTTTCCACGATCGCCAACGGCGGTTACCGGGTCAAGCCCCAGCTGGTGAAGGAGATCCGCGAACCGAAAATCAACGAGGACGGATTGGGGCCGATCATCGAATCGGTCCAGCCGGAAATCTTGAACAAGATCGATATGAAAGACGAATGGATAAAACGGGTGCAAGAAGGGTTCTGGCTCGTCATGCACGGTTCAGGGGGAACGGCCACCGCCTATTTCAACAACAAACCCTATAATCCGGCGGGAAAAACGGGAACCGCCCAGTCTTCCGTTTTTTACAACGGCCACCAGGCCTGGAATCTGACCCTCGTCGCATATGCTCCTTTTGACGATCCGGAAATCGCCATGGCGGTCATGGTACCCTGGGCCTATTACGGAAACAACACGCCGTATCCGATCAACAACATCATCGGCTCCAGGGTCCTGGACAAATACTTCGAACTGAAGGAAAAGCGTAGCCAAAAAGCCCCGGATGGAGAGAGCCGGGAGGAAACGGCGCAAACCGTTGAAAACCGCTAAAAAAACAGACGGAGGGAAACCTCCTAAAAAAGCGGAATCGGCATGGGACCGATTCCGCTTTTTGTGCGTGTGGCAGCACGCCACGCTTTGGGTGAACGTCCCGAATACAGCCGCTGATCGGTCGGTAAGGATTAGCCGACAGACCGTGCGATGTCCGTGAGGAATCGTGCGGAGGGGCTGAGGCAAACCCCTGACCAGAGCCAGTATCCCATGTCGGCACAAGAGCGGGATGACCGTGCAAAAAACCGGGAAGTCCCAATAACTGACGTAGCTCGAAGTGTTAGGAGGGCTGGGATAGGGGGAAAGGAAGCGATGTAACCCGCAGAGACCTCTCATCGTCCGTCCAGACAGGTATTCCGCTTCAAGGAGGGAATCGCAGGAAATGCGAGGAGAGGAGTCAGAGACCATCATAGCAGCGAGGAAGCTTATGCCGACGAGCTTCCAGTAATGGGGGCGAGGGTGGCACATAAGTGAGACCCCCATGTGGCACTTGGGGATCCATCCCGAAAGGGGGCGATACTTGCGAAGGGTGGGTTCCCATGAAGATGATGCGGGGACCTGGTTCATGCCCGCGGAAGAGGACAGAAGCCAGCAGTGCAAACACGGACGCCGGGGCCGAACAGAAGGGTACGCCCTCCTCCGCCGGTTGAACATGGAGAGGAGGTTGTCGGCGGATTTGTCGCCCATCCGTTCCAAGCGCCGTCATCCACCGGTTGAACATGGAGAGAACTGCCCCTATTGACTCCATCAGTAAACAACAAACGGAGATGCAGAAACAGGACGCCAAGGGACCAAATCACACGTTAGGAGTCCGGACGAAAGTTTTCCTCCCGATACACCTTGTCGCATAGGCTATACCAAACGCTTCTTTTCATCTAAAATTTCGGCGGGAATGTCCCGAAAGGGAGCCGTTCTGGACTTTCGGGGACACCGGCGGCGCGGCGCTCCGGAGAGGAGGGATCCGGCGGGTGTCCCCAAGTCCCGAAGGAGCACGGTTTAGGGGGAAGCGGTGATCAGTTCGGCGATTTCCGTATAGTTCATATCCTTCGTCAAATGGAAGGTGCCGGTTTGGATTTTCCGGTCGTAGTTTTCTTTGACCATGAATTGTTCGAACTTTTTTCGGTCTGAGATCATTTGGTGTTCCTTCAAAAAGTTCGAGAGATCTTCCAAGGTCATCCCCTTTTTGATCTCCAGCGTAATTTTTCCGACGCCGGATTCCTGCGGCTCTTCGGTTTTTTCCATCCGTCCGGCCAGCTCCTGTTGCAATTGCCGGTTTTCCTTTTCGAGCCCTTCGATCTTTGCCAGGAGTTCCTCATATTCCTTCCGTTCCAGGACGATCCCGCCGCTTTCTTTCCGCTCTTCCCCGCCGGATGCCGCCTTTTCTTGATAGAAGAAATGATAATAGCAAAAAACGGCGCTGACCGCCAACATCATGCCGAGGGAAAAGGAACGGAGCGTCCGTTTATTCATCAAGCTCCCCCCTGTTCTTTCCATCCCGGAGGATATGGATGACGTCTTCCCGTTCCAGGGAGGAAAGACGGGCGATTTTTTCCACCGGCAATCCCTGTTTATCGAGCAGACGGACCTGGTTGACGATAATCGGATTGTACCTTTTTCGTTCCGGTTCGGAAAATCCGGGAGGGATCAACATTTCTTCTTCCAGGATCTTTAAGCGCTTTTTGATGGAATAGGCGTCCTGATGCCATTCGATGGACAGCCGGTCGAGTTCCTCCCGCAGTTCCTTATAGGGATCGGGCATAAAAAAGGAAAGGATGAACAAAAGGACGGCGATGACCGCCAATGCTGTTAAAAATGCCACCATCTGCATCACTCCTGTCCTTTTAGTTTAACATAGTTGACAGGATTCTTCTATGTTCGACAGCCTTCCTTTTCCTCGTTTCAGCGGCGGCTTCACCGCCGGCCGTTTTTTTGGCCGCCCCGTTTTTTCCGCCTTGGCGGAAACAGACAAAAAGAGACAAATTGTGTATATTGTCGGAATTTTCCTTTAATGTTACCATTAAGATAATTCCAAAAATGGACATTTTGTTATTCAACTCTTTAGAAGGTGTGATGAAAATGATCCCCTCGAACGAAAAAACCGGCGGTCAGGCGAAGGGTGTATTTGAAAAGGTGAAGTGGCAGGTATCGGTGTTTATCAACGGCCGGCTCGCCGTCCTTCCCGTTGGGGAACCCTTTGCCTTGGAAGGGCTGAAGGGTTCCGTTGACCCGTTCCCGGCCGGCGAAGAAACGATGGCTCACGTCCTTTCCTTGAAAAGCGAACTTTCCCGGACCGTCCCTTTTAAAATTTTTGTCAGCCACCGTTTCCAAGGGACTGCCAGCAACCTGGTGTTTGTGTCCCCGGTGAAGGATGTGCTTTTTCATGCCAACGAACATGCCCTGTTCATTTCCTCCGGGATGATGAAAGGGAAGTCCATTTGCCAAAGCGGGGCGCTTCCCTGCGGCTGGACGGGGATGG
The DNA here is from genome assembly GCF_000383875.1 of Caldibacillus debilis DSM 16016. Classification (NCBI taxonomy): domain Bacteria; kingdom Bacillati; phylum Bacillota; class Bacilli; order Caryophanales; family Bacillaceae; genus Caldibacillus; species Caldibacillus debilis. The sequence goes on from NZ_KB912880.1 coordinate 269,384, forward strand.
ACGAGTTCAGGCGGGGAATCCTCCCGTTTTCCCCGATCCGGACGGGCCAAATCGAAGGGGTATTTTCGCTCGAATCATCGATCGCGCCTGATGAAACCGTCATCGCCCGTTTCTGGCTGATCGCATCGAAAAGCCACGATGAAAAGGAATTGCTGGAAATGGATGAACGGATGAAAAACGGGGGCAAAAGCATGGCGGGGAAAAAGGGTTGACCGTCTTCCGGGTTCGGCCGGGGAATGCGTTGTTGAAACCGTCGGGGACGGGTTGGAAAAAAATCGCCCTTCCCCCGGATGTTTCCTGTTCTCCGGTCGGCCGGCGGCCGGAGGAGACGCCGATCGTCCAATCGCCCGAACGGCTGCCGCGGGGTGGCGGGACCAAGCCTTCGTGTTTGTGTAAAATCCCGCTGCCGTTTGCGGGAAGACAGCCTTCCGGAAAGGATTCGCTTTGCGCCCGCATCTTTTTACATAAATTCTCGGACTTCATCGACTGCGGCGGGGAGGAGGGTTGCCGGCGTCCCGGGTTTGGCAATAATCGGCTGCACTGCAATGACCGGGGAAGTGAGGAAAACCGTTTCGAATAGCATCGGCGGATGGGCAACGGACGGCTTCAAGGGGAAGCCGCATCGGATGGCTGATTGTCCGCCCGAGGAAAGGAGTGCCGACCAGCTCTTTAGGGGATTTTTTCTCGTTATTTGTACGTTTTAAAACAAAAGAAAAATCCTCGTGTTCGGGGAACAAGGGAGAGAACGCTTTTGTAAATTTTATATTCTCAATGCGGTTTTGTCCGCTTTTTTCCGGGGAAATTGCGCCAATGGACCGCCATGATGCTTAGTACTTCGCTGTCAGTCCGCCATCGATCACAGATTTTGAACCGGTGAAATAGCTGGATTCATCCGATGCCGGGAATAACACGAGGTTGGAGACGGCTTCAGGCTGACCAATCCGTTTTAAGGGAACGTTGTTCGCCAGTATGGCTACTGTGTCTTTCACATCATCCTGCATGACCATTGGCGTATTGATAATACCCGGGGGAATGGAATTTACCCGAATTCCATATTCCGCCAACTCCGGAGCAGCCGTTTTAGCCATCCCTCTGACGGCAAATTTTGACGCATCATAGGCAAACGTCCCAACACTGCCCCGAAGACCGTTGATGGAAGAAATATTGATGATCGAACCTCCTTTTGCTTTTTTCATGGAGGGAATGACCGCCTTCATGCCGGGAAACACGGAAACTTGATTAATATCGATGACCCGTCTATCTTCTTCCCTTAATTCTTCCAATTTTTTGCTGATAACAATCCCCCCATTGTTAACAAGGACATTTAACGGTCCGAATGTTTTTTTCCGTTGCGGAAACGACTTTTTCCCAATCCGCGGCGCTCCTGACACCGTGTTTCAGGAATTTGGCATTTTTCCCAAGCTCTTTTCCAGCGCTTCCCCTTCTTCAACAAGGATATCCGTAAAAACGACTTTTGCCCCTTCTTTGACAAATTTACGAGCGTAGGAAGCTCCTTGTCCCCTCGCACCTCCGGTAATTAACACGACTTTTCCGTCAAATCTTCCCATTGGATCCACTCCTCATAAATATTTTTAAAGAAATTTCAAATTAAAAAAGTGTAATCGTAAACGGTTACTGTTAATTTTTTAATAATATTCGAACCAAAATAAAAATTTTTCCGGCAAAATAAAGATGAGTCTTATTTCAATCAAAATTCTGATTCAATTTCATCCAGCGGGAAGATCTGAAGGATCTTGAGCAATCGGAAGTGCGATAGAAAAGAGGTGCAATGTTCTTGAAACCAATGGCTGATTCCTCCTGTCAGATTCGACGGCAAACAGGAAACAGTAACGACAGGAACGTTTAGATAAATTTTTGTCTTATCTCCCGTATTACAAGGGCACTGGCTTCGCTCATGCCCGCTTTTCATGCCTTTCATCCGGATGTTTTTGATTCCGTCATGAAAGCCGAGGAGGATGAAAGGATGCGGGAGAGGACCGGCGGAAACGTCCCCCTTTTCGTAAACGAAGGAAAATGAGACTGGCATTTTCCATGAAAAAATGCTATTATAATTAAGTCGTAATTTGCGTAGGACTGGAGGGATCAGAATGCGCGTGAACGTAACTTTGGAATGTACCGAATGCGGTGAACGTAATTACGTTACGTCCAAAAATAAACGAAACAATCCGGACCGTTTGGAATTGAAAAAATATTGCCCCCGCGACCGGAAAGTGACCGTTCATCGGGAAACGAAATGACAGCAGGGAAAAACATCCTGCTGTTTTTTGTTTGCCTCGAAGAAAAGGGAGCGGATAAAATGGGATCAGAATCAGGGAAGCGAAGGAGCGTCGCCGTGGAGTCGAAAAAGGAATTCCGCAGGGAAATGAAAGAAAAGCTGGCAAAAATGAATAAATGGGAATACGAGCAGTCTTCCTTTGAAATCGCCAGGAGGCTCTTTGCAGGGCGGGAATGGAAAGAAGCGGAAACGGTCGCCGTCACCGTTTCCATTTTTCCGGAAGTGGACACGCTGCAAATTATCCGGAGGGCCTGGCTGGACGGGAAGCAGGTCGCCGTTCCGAAATGCGTGCCCGGGGAAAGGCGGCTGGATTTCCGCTTGTTGACGTCCTTCACCCAGCTGGAAAGGGGATACGGGAACCTTTTTGAGCCGAAAACGGAGGAGACGGCCCCGCTTTCGCCCGGCCAGTTGTCCCTGGTTATCGTCCCCGGGCTGGCCTTTACGAAGGGCGGGCACCGCCTCGGTTTCGGGGGCGGTTACTATGACCGTTTTTTGGCCGGCTATCGGGGCGAGTTTCTGGCCCTGGCCTTCGAAAGGCAGCTTGTGCCGAAGATCCCCGTCGAAGCCCATGATGTTCCCATTCCGAAAATCGTGACGGAAAAGGAAGTTTATCGTTCATGCTGACCCACGGGCTGGTCATCGGCACCCTGCTCCTCCTTTCCGTCCTTTCCTTCCGGCTGGAGGCGTTGACGGCGGGCGGCGCCGCGCTCATGTTTCTCATGGGGACGGGAATTGAACTGGCCGCCGGCTGGCGGGGGTTGCTCTTGATCTTCCTGTTTTTTGCGACTTCCTCTGCGGCGTCCAGATGGAAAAAGGAGGAAAAGGCTTTCCTCGCCTCCATCCTGGACAAGACGGACAGGAGGGATTGGCTCCAAGTTTTGGCCAACGGCGGCCCGCCCTTGCTCTTTTGCATCGGCTACGGCTCGGCGGGGCATTTGGCTTTTCTTTATGCCTATATTGCGGCGGTCGCGGCGGCCAACGCCGATACGTGGGCCAGCGAGTGGGGCGTTTTGAGCAAAGGGACGCCCCGGCTTTTGCTTTCCTTCCGGCCCGTCCCGAAGGGGACCTCCGGCGGTGCGACACTGGCCGGGACCATGGCCGGATTGGGCGGGGCCGCGCTGATCGGCCTTTCCGCCTTCCTGCTTTGGTATCCCGTCCTTTCCCCGCAAGGGGCCGCCCTTGCGGCGCTGCTCGGGTTCGCCGGCATGTTGCTGGATTCCCTTTTCGGGGAGGCGGTCCAGGAAAAAAACCGCTGCCGGATTTGCGGGGAAGAGACGGAAAGAAAGGACCATTGCGGAGAGAAGACGGTCCGGGTAAGAGGCATCCCCCATTTTACCAACGACGTGGTCAATCTTTTGTCCGTTTCCGCCGCCGGGCTCCTCGCCTTGCTCGTGAAAATGCTGCCGGGCTGAAGGGATAAAAAACGGAAAACAAGGAAAGCTATGGGCAAGGAGGTTGTGAAAATGGCAGCCCGGCTGTGGCGATTGATCCTGTTTGTTTTGCTGTTCCGATATCTTTATAAAAACCGGTACCGGCTGGCGATCGGGATTTTGGAATACGAATTGTGGCGGCGGTTGGCCCTCCGATTGACGCTCGGCATTCCGGCGGTCCGGAATCATTTCTTCCGTTTCCTTTTCCCGGTTTAGGCGGGAAAGAAACGAAGCTTTTTTGGAAAATGGCTTGGGGTTCATCCAGGCCATTATTTGTTTTCCGAAAGGCGTGTTGGTCCCCCGAAAGCCGGAAACGTTCATCTGGGGCCGTGTTTTTTCGTCCCATCTTTCCGCGGAACGGGGCAAAAAATCGGACTTTGTCCGGCAGGCGGCGGCCCGGGCAAAATGCGGACCGGTGAAAGGAGCAAGGTTCCGCCCTTTGCCGGTATGTTTGCCGGGCCGTTTTTTAGAAGGCGAAAGTGGAAGCCTTCCGTCCGGTTCAAGGGATGAAGACCCGAAGAAGGTTGGGGTCAAAGGGTCTTGGGGCCGGTCGTTCCGCGAGGGGCGAGCCGTTCCAAGAACGGGGCATCCGCCCGGGCAATCCCTAAGCCATCGGCGGACCGCCATGAACTGCGGGCCGTTGCCCGCCTCCGGCCCGGATGGGCCGATCCCAAGCCCGTGCGGAAAGGGTCGTGCATCCCGGTCGTAACTTTTCGGCCGGTTTTTTCCGCTTTCGGGCGGAAAATTTTTTATCCGTGGAAAATGGCATACCCCGTTCCGGTCCCCGGCCGTTTGCCGACGGAAAAATTTTTCAAACGGAACCCAATGGCTTTTTCCTCCTCTCCGATCGTGTAAAATAAAAATAAAGCGTTCCAAGAAAAAGAATGAACGAAAGTAGGGAAACGATTGAGACTCCAAGAGGATTATCTTTATTGGCAGCTCATTCATTTTTTCGTCTTGAAAAACGATTACCGCCTCGTCCAAATTTCTCCCGACGAAAGGGAGATCTGGCTGGAAAATTTCCGCGGCCCCTTTCCGGTGATCCGGCTCAAACGCATCGATATGGATTGGAGCGGCTGGCCGGAAGAGGATCTGGAAACGGTGGGGATGCGGGGGGAAAACCTGCGGAGGCGTTGGCTGGAAAAGGATTTGACGGTCGCCAATATTTATGTGGCCGGCGGCCTTCCCGCGGATTACGAACATCTCCCGGACCGGGCGGATTTTGACGGCGGGAGGATCCATATCCGGACCTTTCGTTTGGATGGGCAAAGCGGTTTAAGGGAACTCGCCAAATTGATGGGATATTTTCCGACCAGGGATCAATTTTTCATCCGGGAACTGACCGATCCGGAAGAAATCATCGGTTTAAGAAACCGGGTTTTCCGGTTGTTTCTCGAGGAGAAAGAAAGGGAACGGAAGATACTGGAAAGCGGCAAGCCCTTTTTTACCAACCTGCTGATCGCCGTACAGATCCTTGCCTTTCTCTTCCTGGAATTGATGGGCGGGAGCACCGATCCTTCCGTCCTCGTCCGCTTCGGCGCCAAATACAATCCCCTCATTTTGGAAGGGGAATGGTGGCGTTTTTTCACCCCGATCTTTTTGCATATCGGTTTTTTCCATCTGATCATGAATACATTCGCCCTCTATTATTTGGGAAACGATGTGGAGCGGATCTTCGGCCGTTTCCGTTTCCTCGTCATCTACTTTTTCGCCGGGTTCACCGGTTCCCTTTTGAGCTTCATCGCCAACGACAGCATTTCCGCGGGGGCGAGCGGGGCGATCTTCGGCTGTTTCGGCGCCCTTCTCTATTTCAGCCTGAGTGACCGGCGGGCCTTTTTTTCCAGGATCGGCGTCAATATCCTGATGCTGATCGGGATCAATTTGCTCATCGGCTTTACGGCCGAAAACATCGACAACGCCGGGCATATCGGCGGCCTGATCGGGGGATTTTTGGCGGCGGGGATCGTCGGTTTTCCCCGGCAAAGAAGCGGCGGGAAACGAGTCCTTTATCTGCTGGCGACGGCCGTCCTCGTCTGGTCGGGTCTTTACATCGGCTATCACCGTTGAAGGCTTCCGCGCTCGGCCGGGGCTTTGCAGAGGCGATCCAGAGGCGATCCGGACGGCACCCGCTCCGGATTTTTTGACCGTCGGCGAAATCGCCCATCCATAGAAGCCCGGCTTGGCAGGTGTCCTTCGACGGCCCCCTGCCATGAAACCGGAAGGCGCACGGGGCCGTCGGACGGAAAAACCGGGATTTTTGCGGCCGACGGCGCCGAAGGCCTAAATCATTTGTTTCAGCATCCGCAATTTGCCGCCCTTTGTTTCAAAAAGGACAAGGAGATGGCCCTTGTCCTTGGCGAGCAGGACGATGGGCATCGTGCTGCCGAGGGGGCTTTCCGGTCTCCCCTTTTCATCCTTGATCCCCAAAAAATAGTTTTTGTAAATCCCTTCCCAGAGCTGCCCCGTGATTTTTCTCGTTTCCGCGAGGGAAAAGCCCGGAAACGGCTTATTCCCGAAGCCGGAAAGTTTATCAAGGGGAAAGGCGTCGTAGTTTTCAATGGGGATCCTCAGTTCTTTTTTCGCCCTTTGCAAGATCCGCTCCAATTCCCTTTCCTCTTTTTCAATGGCTTTTTCCATTTCATTCCCCCCGGCGGGAAAGCGGTCGGCCGACATGGCGAAGGCGCTTTTGATTTCCCCGCCGGGATCGTGGATCTCCGCATAGTGGAGGGAGAGGGCCGAGAGGTTTTCCGCCCCGGGTGCATGGACATCCTGTTCCGTTTCCATCCGTTCGGCATCCCTTTTCCATCGGTTCTGGGTCAAGATCAGCCTCCCGTCGGCGAATACCAGGGAAATATCTTGGCGCAGATACGCCTTTTCGTTCAGCCGGGAAAAGGTCCTGAGGAAAAATACCCCTTTTCCGCCCGGGACCAGATCCGTTTTCGCGTCCAAAAAGTAATAGTTTTCGCTTTCCGGAAAATAGATGATCGCCTCCCGCGCAACTTTTCCTTCGGAAAGCTGTTTCAAAAAAAGGACGGAAAGAAGGATGAGGGCAATCACCAAGCAAAAAATGGCCGTTTTTTTCATGGCTACCGATCCCCGTTTCTTCAGGTTACAAACATTATATGTTTCTTCGGACGGCCGCATGTCCTCCCGCGGGCCGCACCGCCGTCCGCCGCTGAGGATCCGCTGAAATTTTCCGGGAAGGATGCGTACGGGTGAAATGTATGGCGTTTTTTCCCGAATCATGTATAATGAAATCGGATACCAGGGAAAGAGGATGCGCATGAAATCCGTCTATGATGTCCATCAGCTGCTGAAACAATTTGGAACGATCGTTTATGTGGGAGATCGGCTCGCCGATTTGGAATTAATGGAGGAAGAACTGAAGGAAATCTACCGGGCGCAGCTGATCGACGTGAAGGAGTTTCAAGTCGCCCTGCTGATCCTGCGGCAGGAGATCGAGAAGGAAAAGGAAAAAAGAGAAAAAAGAAAGAATGGGTGATGGAACATGGAAAAACCGTACATATTGGGCGTCGATCTCGGCGGAACGGCGGTGAAACTGGCCATTCTCAGCCGGGACGGCGGGATGGTTGAAAAATGGAGCATCGCAACCGACAAGACAAACGGGGGCGAAAATATCGTTCCGCAAATTGCCGCCTCTTTTTTTGAAAAATGTTCGGAACTCCATTTGTCCCGCGAGCAATTCATCGGCGTCGGCATGGGCGCTCCTGGACCGGTCGTCGATGAAAGCGTTGTCACCAGGGCCGTCAACGTCGGCTGGGTCAATTACCCGTTGAAGGAAAAATTGATGGCGGCCATCGGCTTGCCCGCCTTCATCGGAAATGACGCCAACTGCGCCGCTGCGGGAGAACTGTGGATCGGCGCGGCGAAGGGAATGAAAAACGTGATCTGCCTGACCCTCGGAACCGGAGTCGGCGGCGGCGTCATCGTCGACGGGAAAATCGTCGAAGGGATCACCGGAGGGGCCGGCGAAATCGGCCACATGACGGTACAGATGGACGGGGGAGAACTTTGCAGCTGCGGAAAGAGAGGATGTCTGGAAACGATCGCTTCGGGGAAGGGCGCCATCAGGCTGGCGATGGAAAGGCTGAAAGACCCCGGCGTCAGCTCCGGACTGCGCCGCATTTACGAAGAAAATCAAGCCGTGACGGCGAAGGACGTCTTTGACCAGGCGGCGGAAGGGGATCCCGTCGCCCGGGAGATCGTGGAAGAGATCGTCCGCTATCTTGGCTACGGGATCGGAGCCTTGTGCTCCATATTTAACCCGGAGGCGATCGTCATCGGGGGAGGCCTTTCCAACGCAGGGAAGACGTTGATCGATCCTTTGCATAAATATGTGGAACAATTCGCCTTCCCGGCGACGGCGAAGGATACGAAGATCCTCTTGGCCAAGCTGGGCAACGACGCAGGGGTGATCGGCGCGGGATATTTGGTCGCCCAACATTTCAATGAGCCGATCGAGATGTGACGGCTGCCATGAACCATCCAATCTTTGAGTGTATATATTTATATAATTAGAATTTTTTGATCATTTCATTTTCCGAAACTTTTTTTTCCTTCCCCCGTCTATTAAAGAAACGGGATCCGGGCCACAATATTCGGAACGGCCGGAGCGGAATCGAAATAACCGGAAAGCGCCTCGCGGGGGCTTTGCCCCGCCCGGCTTTCGGGAAACCTTCGGGAGGGTATTTCATGGCAACCGTCAAGGAAAGGATGGTTTCTTTTGCAAAAGCGGCAAAGGGAACCAAGTTTTCGATGATTTTGCTCGCTGTTTTCCTGCTTTGGGCGAAAACGCACCTCGCCTATCATACGGCTTTTTCCTCGATGAAAATTGACAATCAAATGCAGGCGTTTATCCTTCTCATCAATCCCTTCAGCTTTCTTCTGGTCATTTTCGGCTTTGCCCTGTTCCTGAAGGGAGGCGGCCGGAACCTCTATCTTTTCCTGTGTGATTTGCTGTTGACCGTTTTTCTGTACGCGAATATCGTTTTTTACCGCTTTTTCAATGATTTCATCACGTTGCCGCTTTTGTTCCAATCCAATAATTTCGGCGATCTGGATGCAAGCATCCTTTCCGAGATGAAACCGGCGGACCTGCTCTATTTCGCCGATCTCCCGTTATGGGCCTACATTTTCATCAAAAAGCCGGCCTTTTCCCTGGCCAGGCCCTTCACGAAACTGGACAGGAGGGTGTACTGCCTCATAACGGCGGCCGTCATCTTTTTCAATTTAGGTTTGGCGGAAACGGAAAGGCCGGAACTGTTGACGAGGACCTTCGACCGGGAAATGCTGGTGAAGTTGATCGGCCCGTACAACTATGCCTTGTATGACATCTACCTGCAGTCGAAGACGACCGCCCTCCGGGCGATGGCGGACGGCAGCGAGCTCTCGGAGATTGAAAACTATGTCCGGGCCAACAAGGCCAGGCCGTCCGATTTATTCGGGGCGGCGAAGGGAAAAAACGTCATCCTGATTTCCCTGGAATCCACCCAAAGCTTTGTCATCGACAACAGGGTATACGGCCAGGAAATTACGCCGTTTTTAAACGATTTTATCCGGGAAAGCTACTATTTTGACAATTTTTATCACCAGACCGGCCAGGGAAAAACATCCGATGCGGAATTTCTCATCGACAACTCCCTCTATCCCCTGGGCAGGGGAGCGGTCTTTTTCACCCACGCCGGAAACGAATACCGGGCGCTGCCGGAAATTTTAAACGAAAAGGGCTATTTTACCGCCGCGCTCCACGCCAACAACAAAAGCTTTTGGAACCGGGACATCATGTATGAAACATTGGGCTATCAAAGGTTTTACCATATGGACGACTACGAGGTGACGGAAGAAAACTCCGTCGGCTGGGGGCTGAAAGACATCCCCTTTTTTGAACAATCGGTCGGCCATTTGAAATCGATGCCGCAGCCATTTTATGCGAAACTGATCACGTTGACGAACCACCATCCCTTCGAACTGGATGAATCCGATCGGCTGATCGAACCGTACCAATCCGCAAGCAAAACCCTGAACCAATATTTTCTGACGGTCCGTTACGAGGACGAGGCCCTGAAGGTTTTTATCGAGAAGCTGAAGGAAGAAGGGCTTTACGACAATTCCGTCATCATCATGTACGGGGACCATTACGGCATCTCCCCGAATCACAACGAAGCGATGGGGGAATATTTGGGAAAGGAGATCACCCCCTTCGAAAACGCCCAGCTGCAACGGGTTCCTCTGATCATCCATATCCCCGGGCATAAAGGAAAGGTCATATCCACCGTCGGCGGCCAAATCGATTTGAAGCCGACGATCCTCCATTTGCTCGGGATCGAAACGGATGACGATATCGGATTCGGCCAGGACCTGTTTTCCCCGGAAAGAAGGGAATTTGCCGTCTTCCGCGACGGCAGCGTGGTCGCCAAGGATTACCTTTGGACCGCGGGAACATGTTATGACAAGGAAAGCGGCGAGGAAACGGAAGAAAGGTATTGCGCGCCTTTCCGGGAAAGGGGAGCCGAAGAATTAAAGTATTCGGACCGGATCATTTACGGCGATTTGCTGCGCTTCTATGCAAAGGACGGAAAGGATTAACGGGCCGGCCGCGACTTTTTCCGCGGCAACCCATGACCGGGTTGACGGAAGCGGAAAACGATCGGTCCGCACGGCGCGCCTTTTTCGGCCCTTTTTCCCCTTTCCGACGCCTTATGGGGAACCTGTCCTGCACATTTTTTTTGACAAAACGGGCGAAAATGTTTATTTTTAGTTTAGGTGCGTTTCAAGTTTCAAAGATGGAGGTTGGCTCGGTGGGCTACACCATTCGAGACATCGCATCGCGGGCGGGGGTTTCGAAATCCACTGTATCGCGCGTCATCACCGGAAAAGGTTTTGCCAGCCAGGAGGCAAGGGAAAAGGTCTTAAAGGCGATCGAAGAGCTGAAGTACAAGCCGAACGGTTTAGCCAGAGCCATGGTTTCCCAAAAAACCAACAACATCGGGGTCATCATTTACCGGCATCAAAGCTCCCTGAGATCCGATTCCATCGATGAAACGATGATCGATTCGATCCTCAAAAAAGCGAAGGACCTCCGCTATTCGGTTTTCGTCACGACGGATGGGGAGGAATCCCTCAACGCCGCCGATTTCATGCTGGAGAAACGGGTGGATGGCCTGATCCTCATCAGCAGTTTTCGGCAAAAAGTCATCGATTACATCGATCAATTCCATGTTCCCTGTGTCGTGATCAACGGCATGATTGAAAAGAACAACGTCTTTCAGATGGTCATCCATGACGCGAAAGGCGGCCGTTATGTCGCCGACCACCTGTATCAGCTCGGCCACCGGAAAATCTTCGTCATCATCGGATCCGCCGAGGACAAAACCCACCGCATGCGTTTTCAAGGATTCAGCGACAGGATCCATGAATTGGGCGGCCATATTGAACCGGAGAACGTATGGTATTCCCATTCCACGTCTTTTGATGAAGGTTATCAGCTCCTGGCAAAGATCTGGGATCAATTGGTGCGTAAGAAACCGACGGCGATTTTCGCAACGGATGAACTCCTGGCCATGGGAGCGATGAAGTTCCTCCTGGAAAAAGGGGTGCAAATCCCGAAGGATATCGCCGTTGTCGGTTTTGACGGCACCGACCGGTCGAAGATGTTCCATCCGTCGTTGACCACCGTCCAAGTGGACAAAGCGAAAATGGGGGAAGATGCCGTCTATCATCTCGACCAATTGATCAATAAAAAAGATGTCAAGCCCACAAAGATCGAATACGAGCCGACCCTGGTCGTCCGTGAATCGACGAACCGCCCGTAATTTTCCGCTTTTTCTCTCCCTGCGAATGTTCTTTTCTTCACCGCTCCTTTTTCGTCATTCAAGTTCAGCAACAACTGCAGAAAATTTTTTTCCGAGCTTCGGGGAACGTTCCCACCGAATTCCCCGCCGCCTTCTTCTGCGGCCTATTGAGGGAACGTTCCCACATGGAAGTTCCAAAGAAAATTTTTAAAGGAGTGAGGATGATGAAGAGAAAACTTGCAGCCATTCTTGCCCTGTTTTTCGCGGTTTCTTTGGTTCTTGCGGGTTGCGGGAAGAAAAGCGCCGGGAACAGCTCCGACGGCGAAGTGGTGACGATCGTGGCCCAGACGGCCGCGCCGGAAACGACCCGGGTGGAAAATTTGGTGAAAGCGGCGGAAAAATTGAATGAGGAATTGGAGAAAGAAGGCAAGAAAACCCGCGTGGAAGTAAAGACGAAAGTGTTTGAAGGCAGCTGGGACGAGTATGCCAAACAATTCATGCTCGCCTTCAAGGCGAAAAAGGAACCGGACATTTACGCGACGGGACATGAAAATATCGGATGGCTGGCGGACGGAAACTACATTATCCCGCTGGACGACTTGAAGGATTCCGAAGCCTATTCCGACGTATTCCCCGCCCTTTGGGACGCGGTTACCTATAAGGGGAAAATCTGGGGGGCTTTGCAGGATACGGAAGCCCGGCCCGTGTTCTACCATAAGGATGCTTTAAGGAAATTGGGCTGGAGCGAGGAAGAGATCAACAGCCTTCCGGAAAAGGTGAAAAACGGGGAATTCACCCTTGCGGATATGATCCGTACGGCTGAAGAAGCGGTGCAAAAGGGAGCCGTTCAGTACGGCATCATTCACCGACCGGTGGATGGACCGGACTTCCAAGCCTTGGCCTACGATTTCGGAACGAAGATTTACGACCCGGATGAAAATAAAATTGTCCTGGACAAAACAGGCGTGAAAAAACAATTGCAATTCTACGCGGATATCGCCGCCAAAAAGCTGATCCCGGAAAACCTCACCCAAATGGAGTGGAACAGCGTCCACCGGACGGTCGTCAACGGAAAAGCCCTGTTTTATTTCGGGGGCATTTGGAACGTGTTTAACTGGGGCGAAGACGCATTCCACGACAAGCTCGGGAAAGTCACCCCGGAATGGGTAAACGAAAATTTCGGGATGATGTTGATTCCGGCCGCGGAAAAGGGCGGAAAACCGGTTACTTTGTCCCATCCCTTCGTATACACCGTGTCGGCCCACACGGAACATCCCGATCTGGTGAAACGGCTCTTGGAACTCGTCCAAGATCCGGAACTGCAAACGAACCATAACGTAAAAACCTATCACCTGCCCGTGACCAAGGCGGCTAGCGAAGATCCGGAATTCAAGAAAAACGTCACGTTGGGAAATGTGACGTACATGCTCGATTACACCACTTTCCTTCCCAACCACGAAGGGTTCCCGAAATATTCCAAAGCCTTGTTTGATGCCATTCAGGCGGTCGAATTGGGGAAAAAGACCGTCGATAAGGCCTTGAGGGATATGGAAGTCCAGTTGAAAAACGACTTGGGCGACCAATTGACGATCCTCGAATGACGGAGGATGAAGGTGAATTTTTCGGCCGGCAGCCGGGCGCCGGTTGCCGGCCGCCCAAGGGGGGATGAACGTGCAAAAGAGCAAATGGAAACTGCCCGCCGTCATGCTCGGGCCTTTTCTTCTTTTAATCTTGCTTTTCTTTTTCCTGCCAGTCCTCTTGATCGCCGTTTTGGCTTTTACCAATATGGACTCGGCCATGCGCTGGGAATTCCACGGACTGGAAAATTTCAGGAAGATGATCGCTGACCCGAACATCGGGCTGATTTTGAAGAACACGGCCGTCTACGTCGGTTTTACCCTGTTGATCAATGTGTTTTTCGGCTTTTTCCTCGCCCTGTTCACGACCTATTTTATTCAAAGGGAATCGCTGGGGCTGTTCTTCCGCACCGTTTGGATGCTGCCCCGCATCTCTCCTCCGGTCGTTTACGTCCTCCTGTGGCTATGGTTTTTTGATCCGAGCGAATACGGAATACTGAACAGCTTCCGTTCGCTTTTCGGTTTGCCGCCGGAACCGTGGCTGAACGCGGGGCCGATGCCGGCCGTGATCGTGGCCAACGGATTGATCGGCGCTTCCTTCGGGATGATCATCTTTTCCTCGGCGATCAAATCGATACCGAAGGAAAGGTTTTTCGCGGCCGACGTGGACGGCGCTTCCCATTGGTCGGTGATCAAGGATATCATCTTTCCGGCGATCCGCTGGCCGTTCATGTTCGTCACGATTTGGCAATTTCTTTCCCTGTTGACATCCTACGAATACATCCTGCTGCTCACCGACGGCGGCCCCTTGTACGGAAGCGAAGTATTGGCCCTCTATTCCTATCATAAAGCTTTCCAGCATTTTGAATTCGGATACGGTTCGGCCGTTTCCCTCATCCTTGTGATCATCGCCGTCGTCTGTTCATTGCTCCTGTGGAGGTTCTTCGGCATGAAAAGGATGATGGGTTCCGCAAAAATCGAATGAGGAGGGTGACCCATGGAGATGACAGGACATCCTGTGAGCCAGCCCGTCTTTACCGCCGCGGAGAGGTGGAAAAAACGGCTCCCTTACGTGATCGCTTACGGGGTATTGGCTTTGACCACCCTGCCGGTGATTTTCATGTACGCCTGGCTGATTCTCCGTTCCTTTTCCGACAAGATGGTCTACGGGATCATTCCCGTTGACTTTTCCCTGGAAAATTGGCGGTTTTTGTGGAGCAATATCGACCAAAGGGGAAGCGAACTGCCGAGCATTTGGACGGCCACGAGGAATTCCTTTCTCTTCGCCGGAACGTTGACGGTTTTGGAGGTCATGATCGGCACGATGGCGGGTTACGCCATGTCCCGGATGGAATTCCCGGGAAGGCAGTCCCTCTTGAAAGTGACGCTGCTTCTTCACGCCTTCCCCAGCGTTTCTTTGTTGATCGCCGTGTTCTATATATTGAATTTTATGGGTTTGTATGATTCCATCTTCGGCGTCGTTTTGGTGAAAACGGCCTTGCAAATCCCGATGACGGCCTGGATTGTCAAAGGATTTTTCGACGATGTCCCGTGGGATTTGGAATGGGCGGGCCTGATCGACGGCTGCGGGCGGCTGAAAGTGTGGTTCTCGATCGTCCTTCCCTACATCCGGCCGGGGATCGCCGCCGTCAGCATCTTTTCCTTCCTGTCCGGCTGGTCGGAGTTCCTGCTTCTCTACACCTTTGTCATCAGCGATGAAAACATCACGTTGGCCTCCTACCTGCAGCGTCTGATCAGCGACCCGAACACGGTGAATTACGGATTGCTGAGTGCCGTTTCCCTGTTTTACATGATCCCGGTGCTCCTGTTTTTCATCTTCACCCAAAAATCCCTGATGCAAATGAGCGTGGGAGGTGGAAAATACGTATGAGAATCGAGCTGAAAAACATTTATAAATCCTTCGATAAAAAGACGAATACGATCGAGAATCTCAATTTGACCGTGGAAGACGGGGAATTCACCGCCCTCCTCGGCCCGAGCGGCTGCGGAAAGACGACCACGATGCTCATGATCGCCGGCATCTACAAGCCGGATGCGGGAGAGATCCGCTTTAACGGGCAAAACGTCAATGCCCTGGAGCCGAAGGACCGCAATATCGGGATGGTCTTCCAAAGCTATGCCCTGTATCCCCATATGACCGTCTTGGAAAACATCGCCTTCCCGCTGAAGCAGAAGAAGGTGCCGAAGAAGGAACGGATCGAGCGGGCGAAAAAGGCGGCGGAAATGGTCAAACTGGACGGCTTGCTCGACAGGAGGCCGGGCGAATTGTCCGGCGGCCAACAGCAAAGGGTGGCCTTGGCCCGGGCGATCGTCAAACAGCCGAAGGTGCTTCTCCTGGACGAACCCCTTTCCAATCTCGACGCCCGCCTGAAGATCGAGATGCGGGCGGAAATCGCCCGGATTCAAAAGGAATTGGGCATCACGACCATCTTGGTCACCCACGACCAGGAGGAAGCGATGACGCTGGCGGACCGGATCGCCGTGATGAAGGACGGCCGCATCATCCAATACGATACGCCCGCGGAACTGTACAAAAACCCGAAAAATTATTTCGTCGCCCAATTTATCGGAACCCCGCCGATGAATTTCATCAAAGGGAGGATCGCCGACCAGCAATTGCAGATCGCCGGAAAAAGCTATTTCTTGAACCGTTCCGAATTCGATTTGACGGAAGACAGGGAAGTGATCGCCGGCGTTCGTCCCCACGAGATCCAATTCGGCCGCGGCGGGGACATCCGCATGAAGGGGACGGTGGAATTGGTGGAAACGGTCGGCTATGCGAAAATCGTCAATGTGAAAGTGGAGGAAGAGCACTTCCGGTTCTTCGCCAACACGGCCACTTCCTTCCTTTACGGTTCGGAAATTGAATTTTCCTTCCCTTCCGCCTCGCTCCATCTTTTCGACGCCCGCACCGGGGCCAGCTTGAAAAGGGAAGCCGGGAAGGAGAAGGAACTGGAAGCCATCGGCCTCTGAGAGATATCCGGGCGCGCCTCCAAGTCATTTTTCCCGGGGATCGTTCATAACGATAATTAGTGGCGACGGAAATAAGCGACTTGGAGGAGTTTCCATGAAAGTGAAGGTCCGCCCGGGCGATACATTGTGGCTTTACAGCCGTTTGTTCCGCATCCCTTTGCCGCTCTTGGAGGATGCGAACAAACATGCCGATCCGGACCGATTGCCGGTCGGTGAAGAGATCCATATTCCCGGTTTCATTCCGGAGGAGCATGCCATCCAAAAAGGGGATACCTATTGGGAGATCGCCCGGAGGTTGAACATTTCCCCCGGCGCTCTGGCCCTGCTGAATCCGGAGCATCATCCCGATCATTTGCCTGAAGGGGGCCGGATCCGGCTTCCGAAGAGGGTCGTCCGGCCGATCGTCACCGACCCCGGACAGTATGATTTCGCACGGCTGCAAAAGGATTTGCGACGGATCGAGGAAGTCTATCCGTTCATCTCCGTGGAGACCGTCGGAAGTTCCGTTTTGGCCCGTCCGCTTTTGGAAATCCGAACGGGCAGGGGAGAAAGGACCATCCATTTCAACGCCGCTTTTCACGCCAATGAATGGATCACCGTCCCGGTCCTGATGAGAATGTTCAACGAATTTCTGCTTGCCCTGACGAACGGAAATCCGCTTTGCGGGATTTTCGTCCTGCCTTTATACGAGAACAACGTTTTGTCCATCGTGCCGATGGTCAATCCGGACGGCGTGGATCTGGTCATCAACGGCCCCCCGGAAAAAGTCCGGGAGCAGGTCGTCCGCCTGAACGGCGGCAGCACCGATTTTTCCGGATGGAAGGCGAATATCCGCGGCGTGGATTTAAACGATCAATTCCCCGCCAATTGGAAAATTGAAAAGGAAAAGCGGGCCCAATGCCCGGGGCCGAGGGATTACCCGGGGGAGGCCCCGTTAACGGAACCGGAGGCTTCCTCCATGGGCCGGTTAACCCGGGAACGGGATTTTGCGAGGGTGTTTGCCCTCCATACCCAAGGCAAGGAATTTTATTGGGGGTATGAGGGGCTGGAGCCGCCCGAATCGGAAGCCTTGGCAAAGGAGTTCGCCAGGGTGAGCGGATACAAATCCGTCCGCTACGTAGACAGCCACGCCGGTTACAAGGACTGGTTTGTTCAGGAGTTCCGCCGGCCGGGATTTACGTTCGAACTCGGATCCGGCGTCAATCCCTTGCCGATCTGCCAGTTTCCGGAAATGGTGGAAGAAATGATCGGGGTTTTCCTTTCCGCCCTTCATCAATAGATTTTCATTGGCATTCTGCCGCGGAACGCAAAAAGTCCTCAGGGCTTTTTTCTTTTTTGTAAAATTTTTTTAATCAAACTGAAACATTTTCGCCCTTGTTCCGTCTACATATATAAAGATATTTGTTGAATTTTGCAGAATGGCGCCGTCCTTATCCAAGGTGACCGGCGGGGAGGAAGAAGAGAGGGGCAAAAAGGGGGACGGGGATGTTCAGCAAAAAAATTTGGCGCTTCCTTTTGCCGTTGCTTGCGGTCCTTTTAATTTCCGGCTGCCGTTTCTTTTTCGATTCCGGCCTTTCGGTCCGGCTGCATTCGGACCTTTCGCTTTTCGACAGATCCGGAGAGGAAAAATCCTTCTCCCAATCGGAGATGCTGCTTCCTCTCAACTTGAAGGAACAGCAATTTCATTCGGTTGCCGGCTGGCTGGATGACGAAGAGATCATATATGTCGAAAATTCCGTCGATGGAATCGGATCGTCCGTCTACGCCTATCATATTTTTTCGGGGAAAAAGAAAAGCCTTTTCCGGAGCGAAAATCCGATCCTGACCGTAACGATCAGCCCTTCCCATTCCCGGCTGCTCGTCATATCTTCGGCATCCGACGATCAGGCGAAGGTGGACGTTATCGACGTGAAAAGCTTGGCTGCCCTGTATTCCAAAACCTTTTTCGCGACGGAATTGTCGGCGGTATGGAACCCGTATGATGAGAACGAAATCCTGATCACATCCTTTTATGAAGATTGGACCTACGAATCCGAACTTTTACATATCGATCAAAAGCGGACGGTTTTGGTCGATCTTCCCCAGCCCTTTTCGGTGCCGCTCGGCGGCGGGGAGTGGCTGATGCTGGACTGGGATACGGAAACCCCGGCCACCGCCGCTCCCTTGATCGTTTGGCGTGAAGGCAAGGAAAAACGGATCTTTGACGGCAGGGAATTTTATCATGTGAACGGTTGGAAGGATGTTTTTGTGGCCGTGGGCGTGAAGGGGGACGGCCGGGACGATTCGGACTTTACTTTCTTTGACCGGAATTTCCGTGCCATCGGTTCCTTTGCCGTTCCCCTTCTGTCCGGCTATTCCGAATGGATCGTCCCCTATTACGACCTGCTGGAAAACCGGAGGCAATTGCTGATCGTCGAACCGAAATCCGCCGGAGTCCAGGATTCGTACAAAGGGGGATTCCGGCTCGTATTGCGGGATATACGGGAGGGGAAGGAAGAAACGGTTGCCGATCCGGCGGAAAATTTGCCGGTGGACTGCTCGCCGAACGGCCGGTATTGCCTGTACGGCTACCGGCTGGAAAACATCCTGTTTCTCAAGGAGAAAAAAATCCTGCCTTTGGTGGTAACGGATAATATTTAAGAAACAGACGGAATCCCCGTACGCTGACCCGGTCAGCGCCGGGGATTTCTTGTGCCCGCGGCACGGACGCGAACTTGCGGCGGGATGCGGAGCGAAGGGGGAAGACCTGAACCGGGGTTCCCCCTTCATTTTTCGGAAAAAACAATCTCTTTTCTCTGATCGTCCCGAACGGGGGCTGGCGAGCGCCCGCCGTTGACTGAAGGCGAGGGCGTCGTCCGAAAGACGGAACCCGAAGGAAGCAGGGGGCATGGCTCATCCCGGGGGACACGAAGCCAACCGGAGGCTTTGAAAACAAAATGATGGCTCGAAGCTGAAGAGTACGCCGAAATCGCAGCTCGTTTATACTGTGATTTGAAAAAGCCGTTCATTGTTTCAATGCATTCCATGCCTTTTGTGCTTGCATCAATACTTATAATAATTTTGTAATCGTCAAAATGTCCCCGGGTTGATTACCGTTGTGCAGAAACGGATCAGATCTATTTCCTTGTCCTGGCTGCATTTGTGTACTGATGCGCTCTTGACTGCCTGTGTTGAGAAGGAGGCAGGAAACAGGGTGGCGTAATTATATATTTAAGATACAGAAAGAGGGTGTTGCTTTGTTCAAAATAACACAAGATATTCTCACCTTTATTAAACGATACCCAATTACAACACTTATGGTTGGAATCTGTACAGTATTGATGATCATGATTACATTTATGGGGGGTTATAACAGTAAGACAATTCTTCAATTGGGGGCATATGATCGTCAATTGGTCGACGAGGGACAAGTATGGCGTTTACTTACTTTGTGCCTTTGGTCATATGAGTTATTTTCATTTCTTCCTGAATATGCCATTTATTTTATTTTTATCCCGTCCTCTTGAACAAATTTTAGGAAGCAAAAAGTTTTTTTTGAGTTATATATTAATGAGTGTTTTTGCAACTTTAATGGTTCATTTATTTTCTGATTACCCTATTCCTTTGGCGGGTTCCTCTGGAGTAGGATACGGATTATTGGGAATGTATATATATTTGTTTTTTAGACATGGCAATCAGTTTTCTTCATACGATAAAAGATTTATTATGATGTTTACTCTCCTTGGTTTTGTTGTGACTTTTTTAATTCCGGAAATAAGTTTAACAGGTCATATAGGCGGTTTTGTCGGAGGAATTCTTTTGTCTCCGTTTTTATTTAATAAAACAAAGGATTTGAATGATAGTATGAGCGGATAAAAAATTTGCTTCACTGCTGTGATTTTGCCTGAAAATGATGATCGCTTTTTACTGTACTAACGGGGATGGGAGTGAAAAAAAGGAAAAAGGGAACATATATTGGTCACGTTAAAATCTTCCACGGTTTATCCATGGCTTTTGCATATTTTGTTGTTGCATTTAATTTTACAACTGATCAAAGATAGTTTGAACTCCGTCGAGATTGACAAACTGATGAGCAGCGGCCCGCAAGCTCGGCGGCGGGAAGGGACGGGGGTCAGCCGCCCTCCGGGCTCTTAGGCTAGTCCTCAATGATCAATATATTACTTTTACTTGCCAGATTGCTTTCGGGTCATCGGCGGGGAAGGGAGGGGCCGGAAAGAGCGACAGCCTCCGGAGCCGGAAACATCCTCCGCATTCAAGGGCGAAGAAGGGGAAAGGAAAACGCAAAAAACCGGGCCAAACATGGCCCGGCGAGCGATAAGCTGATAAGTTTTTTGAAAGGGTTTTGCGTTTTCACGGGAAGAAAAAAGGGATCGCTCCGCTTTTTCCGTCCGATTCCTTTTCCTTATCCTTCCGGATAACCGCTTTTAATCAACGTCATAATGGAAAAGAAGCCGAAAACGAGAACGGTCGCCAATGCAAACAGAAACCCGAGATAATTTTTGTTTTTCAAGGTGGAAACAGTGGCAAATACGGCCAGAATGGCAATCAACAGCGTAATGATGGCAGTGCCCATCGGCCAACCCCCTTACTGTAAAGTTGTAAAAGATGCCATCCCTTTTGTATTATGTAGATATGTATACAGATTAATCATTTATATTTTATCCTCTTTTCACGCTTTTGTCGAGCGCGTCACATGATTTTCACAGATTTGCGGGGAGATGATGGAATCATGCGTTGGCAACAATTTCCGGTAGGGCCGTTGGAAGCGAATTGCTATGTGTTGTACGATGACCGGTTTTGTCTTGTCGTCGATCCGGGCGATGAGGCCGAAACGGTCATCACGTGGCTGGAGGCGAACGATCTCCGCCCCGGCGCCGTGTTTTTGACCCACGCCCATTTTGACCATATCGGCGGTTTGGACGATTTGGTGCGAAAATATCCGGTGCCCGTTTATCTGCATCAGGCTGAAAAAGACTGGCTGCAGTCCCCTTCGTTGAACGGCTCCCTCCTCTTTCTTCCCCGGCCGGTCGTCAGCGGCGTTTCCCCGGAGGAAATCAAAGGGGAAGGGGAAATGGAGATGGGCGGTTGGTCCTTTCAAATTTTGGAAACCCCCGGCCATTCCCCGGGCAGCATCTCCCTTTATTTTGCCGAAGAGGGGATATTGGTTTCCGGCGATGTGATCTTCAAAGGGAGTATCGGCAGGACGGATTTGCCGGGGGGAAACGGACGGCAGCTGATGGAGACCCTCGGGAAAAAGATCCTTCCCCTGCCGGAGGAGACTCGGATTTTGCCCGGCCACGGTCCGGTCACGACGGTCGGAGAAGAGAAGACTTCCAATCCTTTTTTGCAAGGCTGAAGGGGGATGACCGCCCTTCCGACAAAAAAACGCCCGGCAAAGACGGATTTCCGGGCGTTTCCTCTCAATGGCCTGCGCCTGTCTGCATGACGAAGGTGGTATAGTATGTAAATGCCGCGAAGAAGATGGTCAAATAAGCGCCGAAAATATACATGTACATTCTTTCGGAAAGCCTTAAATAACCTAATAAGAGGAAGAAGCCGAATTGGGCGAAAAACAACAGGGCCATGACATGCATCTTTTCCCCGCCGACGTAAAACATGACGGCAAAGATCCCCGTCCAGAAGGCGAGCACGCGAAACATTCGATCCATTCGTCAGTTATCCCCCTTTGCAGAACTTATCTCCTTCAATTATAATGATTCCGGTTTCCCGTGTAAATAGAAACGGAGCGAGCGCGGTTCCCCGAAGTTGCGCAGCGGGCATGGGACCCAAGATCCGCAAGACTTCAGAGAACTTTGGACCGCCCGGCTCATCCTCGGTCAACGGGCCGCAAGGACGTTGTATGCGCAGGACTGGCAACCGTCAAACATCGTCCGCAGGTTTTTCAGTTGGAAATCGTCAAACAGCCCTTCGAGGAGCCCGTTGATGAAGTGCATGTGCATCGTGCAGGTGATCGACGTATGTTCCTCGGCCAATTCCCGGAACGGGCAGTTGTAAACTTCGAAGAAGAAGGTTTCGTTATCTTCCCGCACGTAAATGTCGGGATAAAAGCCGAGCATGTTCATCGTTGATCTCAAAATCTGAATCTTTTGTTCAAAGGTCAAGTTTTCCTTGGTGGTGCCGAATTTGGCCAGCTGCTTTTCGATGATTTCCTTTCCGTACTGTTTCCCCGTCGTGTACAGGGCTTCTTCCCCGTCCTTTCCCAAGGAAAGCATCGTCTCGATGGCTATTTTGGCGAGCAGCCGGTAATCGCGGAAGGGAAAGCTCAGCTCGATCACTTCGTCGGAGAGCCGGTAGACACGGCTCGGCCGGCCCCCCTTTCCCGTTTTTAAATTCTCCGAAACGATCATTTTTATATCTTCCAACTTGGATAAATGGAGTCTTGCCACATTGGGATGGATCGAGAATTGGTCGGCGATTTCCTGAACGGTGACGGGACCGTGTTTTTTCACGATGTAATCGTAAATGGAATATCTGGTGGGATCGGCAAGGACGTTGGTAATTTTCAATGTTTGTTCCATTTTTATCACCTCAATAGGATTATACAATGGAAACCCGGGCTTCCCGGGCCAAATATGTTACATTTTAAGGAATTTCACTGAAAAATCGGGCGTTTTCGGGAGAAATCCTCCGGCCTGCCCCGATCCGAAGCCCTTGCCATCCCCCCGGCGACTGGGCTAGCTGGATTCGAACCAGCGATCACGGAGTCAAAGTCCGTTGCCTTACCGCTTGGCTATAGCCCAATATTATTCACCTTATAATCACCGCAAAAACGTTAAATCAAAGGTATTTTCCGCAGGCATAAACGTATTCAATTGTAGGTAGTATGACCCCGCTGATATTGCAATATGCGCAAAAAGGATAAGAAATAACGGGATTTCCACCCGTTATTTTTTTGCGTCTATTACCGCTATTCCCTCTTTACAAAATCGTCTACCCTCATACATCACTTGTCGGCAATTTCCTTTATAGTTACTGATTTCGGCTACATCACGTTTTAAAAGGAATGCAAAAAGTCGGCGATAAAAAACGCAGGTGGCAGCGGGGCATAAAGAGGCGCAAGATCGGCGTGGCGTTTTGGATTATCGTATTTCCTATCTTTATCGCAGCTGCGGACGGGAAACGGTTTACATCGATGCTAATAATTAATAAGCCTCGGGCCTCTGTGCATGCCGTCTCGATTCCCTTCGAATCGAAGCGAGAAACAATAAAAAGTCGCTTCCGTTTGTGTTTCCTTTCGGACCGTTAAAAAAATCGGGCTTTATCGTTTCATCTCGTTTATTCCCGGCGGGGAAGGGCGCGGGACAGGAAAGTCGTAGACGATCTCGTTCAATTAACGGGCGGTTTAGTTGAACGAATGATAAATTGAATGGGCTGAAGTTATCGAGTATTTCTTTGGAATGATGAATGCTTTTTATCTTTGCCAAGGATATTTATGTAAAACAATAAAAATATAATAGAAATTAATAATAATTTATTGTAAAACGATAAAATGCGTATTAAAATCAAATTGACGATAAATACGCGAGGTGCTTTTTATGAAACAAGGATCAACAGTGTTTCTAAAAATAGCTCTTATTATGATCGGAACTCCAGTTCTTGCTTTATGCATATTTGGGCTGCCTATGTTAGCTAAAGAAGCGGCAGAAAGCAATTCGGAGTCCGCCTATGTGCTATATGGCTTTTTAACGGTGATGTATTTGTCGGCGATTCCGTTTTTCTTCGCTCTGTATCAGGCTTTTAAACTTTTAAATTATATTGACAGGAACGAAGCTTTCTCGGAATTATCTGTACAGGCTTTAAAGAAGATAAAATACTGTGCAATCGCAATCAGTATCTTGTATGTGCCAGGTTTGCCATTCTTCTATATCGCCGCGGAATTGGAAGACGCCCCGGGCATCATGCTAATCGGATTGGGCATTATTTTTGCTTCAACGATTATCGCAGTCTTTGCCGCCCTTCTTCAAAAGCTTTTAAAAGCCGCCATCGATATAAAATCAGAAAATGATTTAACGATCTAAGGTGAATAGCATGGCGATCATAATCAATCTTGATGTGATGCTGGCGAAAAGGAAAATGAGCCTTACGGAACTTTCGGAGAAGGTCGGAATCACGATGGCTAATCTTTCTATATTGAAAAATGGAAAGGCAAAAGCGATTCGATTATCAACATTAGATGCGATTTGTAAGGCTTTAGAATGTCAGCCTGGCGATATTTTAGAATACAAAAGTGACGAAGAAACGAAAGGATAATCAAGCGGGGATATTTTTCAGGATGTTATTATTTACATTTTTTTTAAGCAATAATCCTTTCAACAATGGTGGTGGTAGGAGGGTTAACATTTAGTTTTTACGTTGGCAATCTCCTATCTCACCATGATTTTCAGAAAAAAACGTTGGTGGTACAAACCATGAGAGCCCTAAAACAACTCGTTCGTTTTGGTTGGGAGCAGGCCCTATCATGTTTATTTCCTGCCGTTATTTTTGCCTCCTTGGCTTTAACAAAAATCATGCCGCTTCCTTTCCTGCCACGGTATGACTGGCTGCTCATCATCTGCCTTCTGGTACAGTGGCGGATGGTGCGTTCCGGGCTTGAAACACGGGATGAACTAAAGGTGATCACATTGTTCCACCTTATCGGCCTTGCTCTTGAAATTTTCAAGGTACACATGGGCTCCTGGTCTTATCCGGAGGAAGGATATTTCAAGATTTTTGGAGTGCCTTTGTATAGCGGATTCATGTACGCAAGTGTAGCGAGTTATCTTTGCCAGGCGTGGAGGAGGTTAAAGGTTGAACTGGTTAAGTGGCCGCCGTTTTTGGCAGTTGTCCCTCTCGCGGCTGCGATTTATTTGAATTTTTTCACCCACCATTATTGGATTGACGTTCGTTGGTGGTTATCTGGACTAGTAATGATCGTCTTTTGGAAATCATGGGTCACATTCGAGGTTGATGGAATTCGTTACCGTATGCCGCTCGTACTTTCTTTTGTGCTCATCGGATTTTTTATATGGATCGCCGAGAATATCGCAACGTTCTTTGGAGCTTGGCAATATCCAAACCAGACGGATGCATGGAGCCTCGTTCATCTCGGAAAGGTGAGTTCATGGTTCTTATTAGTGATTGTTAGCTTTCTTATCGTAGCGACGTTAAAGCGGGTTAAGGAAAAAAAATCCATCAGGCCATCTACCGGTCAATTTTTGTAACCTTTTAAAAAAGCCGATCCTTAAAAACGTATTTTTTTAATACGTCGGCATACGATCCAATAAAATACGCGAGCCGTTATCTGCCTTCTGTCTAACGTACTAAACAATAACGTTCATGGGAGGCGTTTATTGTGAAAACAAAATGGAAATTTAAGCGCAAGGACAAAATGACAAAGGCGGAAAATAAACATGCTATTAGCACATATGCGCAAAATCGGTTACTTCCAAGTAAGTAGCGAAGGACAAAACACGGCACGACAACGCAAGGCATTAAAAGACGCGGTCAATCATCGTGAAAAAAGTGAGGCAAAACGCCTTATACAGCGGTAACACGCACGTATGAAAATACGTAACCGGCGATCGGGGAGTCAAAGCCTGTTGCCTTACCGCTTGGCTATAGCCCGATGGATGCCTAAATGTAACCCGGCGAAAAAATCTATCCGGAAAATTTTTTTCGGGGAAGGATTTTTGGCCGGGACGGCGAATCCCTTTATTAAACCGAGGAAAGGAGGATGGCAGGGAAAGTTTGATTTTTTCCGTGGAAAAAAGAGCGGAAGAGATTTTGCGTTCCGCCCTTCGCCTGCATGCCACCGATATCCACATCTCCCCCCGATCCCGCCATGCGGCCGTTTATTTTCGCGTGCTGCACCGTTTGCTCCCCCGTTACACGCTTTCCCATGAAGAAACGGAAAGGCTGATCACCTATTGGAAATTTAAAGCCTCCATGGACATCGGCGAAAAACGGAGGCCCCAAAACGGATCCTTTACCGCGGAAATCGACGGCAGGAAAATCGGTATGCGGATATCGACCTTGCCCCTGGTTTTTTCCGAAAGCATGGTCATCCGCCTTCTCCCCCAGGATGAATTCCGCCCCGTCCGCCAGTTAACCCTTTTCCCGAAATCCGCCGACATCCTTCTCCGCCTGTTGAAAAGACCCCACGGGCTGATCTTGCTCGCCGGGCCGACGGGAAGCGGCAAGACGACTACCCTCTATTCCCTTCTTTACCACTCGGCGGTGGAATTGAAGCGAAATGTCATCACCTTGGAAGACCCGGTCGAAAAATACAACGAAAACTTTTTGCAGATGCAGGTCAATGAAAAGGCCGGCATTACCTACGCCGCAGGGCTGAAAGCGATCCTCCGGCATGACCCGGACGTCATTTTGATCGGCGAGATCCGGGACGCCGAAACCGCGAAGATCGCCGTCCGAGCCGCCTTGACGGGGCATTTGGTCCTGAGTTCGCTGCACGCGAAAAATTCCTTGGGCGCCCTGTACCGCCTGCTGGAATTCGGTGCGGCCTGGGGCGACCTGCGGCAAACCCTCCTGTGCGTCTGCGCCCAGCGGCTCGTGGAACGGTCCTGCCCCCTTTGCCCGGACGGACGTTGTTCGCCCTATTGCCATCACATGGCGAACAAAAGGGCCGCCGTCTTTGAATTCTTATTCGGAAATCCCCTGCAGGAGGCCCTTGACGGCGTCCGGGAAGGAAAGGGAGAAGTCCGTTTCCCGACGCTGGGGGCGGCCATTAACAAAGGCATCGCCTTAGGTTTCATCCGCAAGGAAGAATACGAAAGATGGGTGGAGAGTTTTGCGGAAGAAATGGAAGGTTGAGGAACAGTCCCGTTTCATGAAACGGCTGGGAACGCTCCTGCAGAAGGGATATACCCTGGGGGAAGCCCTGGAATTTTTGCGGCTCCAGTTTTCCGGAAAGGTTAAGGATGCGATCGGGGAGGCAATCCGGGCGCTGGAAGAAGGGGATTCCTTTTACCGGGTGATCCGGGGGTTCCGTTTCGATCCGCTCTGCGCCGTTTTCGCCTATTACGGGGAAACCCACGGCCAACTGCCCGAGTCCTTGATCACGGCGGGGGAGATGCTGGAACGGAAATACGGGCAGCAGGCCAAATTCCGGCATTTGCTCGCTTATCCGGTTCTGCTTTTCGCCATGACGGTCGGCGTTTTTTTCATCCTCCAAACGAGAATTCTGCCCCAATTCGTCCTCCTCTACGAAAACTTCCGGGTGAAGCCGAATCGCCTCATCCTCTTCTACCTTTGGCTGAACGGCCATTATCCGCAGATCTTCCTCGCGGTTTGCCTCCTTTTTTCCGTCCTGCTCCCGCTGTTTTTCAAATGGGGGAAAAACGTCTCCCCTTTCGAACGGCAAAGATGGCTGGCCAAATTGCCGGGAATCGGGCCCTTCCTGATGCTTTGGAAAACCTACTATTTTTCCTTCCACCTCAGCCAGCTGCTGAAAAACGGCTTTTCCCTGCATGAAAGTTTGATGGTCATCCGGTCGGATCCGGAAAAAAAGTATTTGCGGGAAACGATCGATCGGATCCACCGTGTGCTGTTTTCCGGGAAAAGTCTTCCGGATGGGGTCAGGGAAATTCCCTTTTGGCTGCCGGAACTCGCCGCCGTGATCGAACACGGCCAGCTGGCCGGACGCCTCGACATGGAACTGGAATCCTTCAGCCTGCATTGCCTGGAACGGTTTTACGAAAGGGTGGAAAGGCTGCTGAAATTCGTCCAGCCCCTCATGTTTTCCTTGATCGCCCTTTGGATCGTCCTCCTGTACGTTTCCATCCTTTCTCCGACCTTTGAAATGATCAATCGATTATAAATGGAGGGATGCAAATGAAAAACGAAAAGGGATTCACGCTGATCGAGATGATGATCGTGCTTTTCATTATCACGATCCTATTGATGATCACGATCCCGAATGTCGCCAAAAACAACGCCAATATCAGCAATAAGGGATGCGAAGGGATGAAGCGGATGGTCGAGTCCCAGGTGCAAGCCTACTACGTGGATCGGAATCAAATGCCGAATTCGATTTCCGAATTGGTTCAGGAAGGCTATTTGGACGAAGCGCCGAAATGCCCCAACGGGAAAGAGGTCGTCCTCGTTGACGGAGAAGTGGAAATCGGCGGCCAATAGGGGAGGAGGCTTGTTCTCCGCCCCTTGCCGTTTTGGCGGAGCGGGTTTCACCCTGCTTGAAATGCTCATCGTCCTGTTCATCTTCGGCATCGTTACCGCCATCGCTCCGCCGGTCCTTTTCCCATTGGAAAAGAAGCTGGAAACCGTCCATTTTTTGCAAGGGATGGAAGAAGATTTGTTCCGGGCCCAGCAACATGCGATCAACAGGAAGGTCCCCGTCGCCTTTCAATACAAATGGAGGGAAAGGGGTTATGAATTGAATGCGGAGGACGGTTCCTTTTTTATGTACCGGCCGCTGCCCGACGGCGTGGAAATCGAGCCGGGCAACATGGGAGATTTCCGCTTCCTGCCGAACGGAAACATCAGCCGGTTCGGGTACATGTACATCCATGCCGGCGGTCGTTCCTACCGGATTTTTTTCAGCATCGGAAGGGGAAGGATGGAAGTGTATGAAGATGATTAGCCGAAAAAGGGCCGGAGCCGGCAGGAGAAGGTGCGGATCCCGAAACGGGGAAGGCCGGCGCCGCCCCGATGCGGGAAGCGTTTATGCGGAACTGCTCCTTTCTTTCTTCGTCTGGCTCGTCATCGTCATTTATGTCGTTCCCGCCTTTATGCACATCACGGTGATGCGGAAGGAGCTGTTGATCCGCAATGAAGCGAGCCGCCTGTTGAATGCGCAAGTCTTGCGGGCAAATAAGGGTCTGCCCGTTGAGGAACGGATCGCCGGCGATTCCGGGACGGTCTTTATTACCGTGATCGAAGAAGGCCCGGAAGGGAGGCGGGTTTGCGTGAAATATGAAGCCAGGAAGGAACGGGAGGAGCGGATATGTGAAAAGGTCCGGGGATAAAGGATTCACGATGGTGGAGATGCTGGCCGCCCTGTTTGTACTGTCGTTGATCCTCATTTTCGTTTTTCATTCTTCCATGCTCCTCAAATACGACCGATATACCGCCAAGATGCTGGATCGGATGGAGTGGGAGCTGTTTGTCAGCCAAACGAAAATGGAAATCCGCTCCTGCGACAAAATCCGCCTGACCTACAACCGCATCCTATTATATAAGGGGGATTCGCTGATCTATTACGAGCGATGGGGCTCGTACCTGAGAAGGAGAGTGAACGGAAAAGGCCATGAAATCATGCTGTACAATGTCCGGTCCTTCGCCTTCGAACCCGTTCCGCAAGGGATCAAAATCCGGGTTGTCCGCAATAGCGGCGAAACCCATGAGGAGGAGATCTTCCTTCCCCGGCCGATTCCCGTGGAAGCCGGGGAATGACGAGTCCGGTTTTTTTCTCCCCTTTTCCTTGTTCCTGCTTTTGATTTTTACGGCCGTCACCCTTTATGCGGCGGAAGAGTACGAGGCGGAGAAAAAATTTTTCCGGGAAGCGGAACATGCCTATCAGACCGAACGGATTTTACACGATGCGGTCGCCGATTTTTTGAATCGGGCCGGGGCAGGGAATGTGCCGGAGACGGGGAT
The DNA here is from genome assembly GCF_000383875.1 of Caldibacillus debilis DSM 16016. Classification (NCBI taxonomy): domain Bacteria; kingdom Bacillati; phylum Bacillota; class Bacilli; order Caryophanales; family Bacillaceae; genus Caldibacillus; species Caldibacillus debilis. The sequence continues at coordinate 299,124 of NZ_KB912880.1, forward strand.
TATCCGCTATGAAAACGGGCATGCCCGCTATTCTTCCGGACGGATCGGGGAACATCTTTTCCAGATCAAGCTGCAATGTTTTACCGATCATGGGGGAAAGCTGGACATCACCTTCCTTTATGATGAAGAAACAGGGGAAATCAGCGGCTGGGAAGAGAATTGAGGCGGCTTCAAAAGTATGCGTTCCATCCGAAGGAGTAAAATCTGAATATTTGCGGCACTTCGAAGGGTACGCTTTGCCACCGAAAACGCTGTAAAGCAGCGGCTGACGGACCGGCTCTTCGAAAAGTCTTCGTTCCTCCGGAAAGCTGTGCTCACGTTTCTTGATTCGGCCGAGCGTCAGGGCTCGGAAAGTTTGCGTTCCATCGGAAGGGCGTTTCGGGTTATATTAATTACGGGTGACGCGGAATGGAAACGATCTATCTCATCGGATTCATGGGTGCCGGGAAGACGACGGTCGGAAAGATTTTGGCGGACCTCCTCGGCTATTCTTTTTACGATTTGGACGAATATATCGAAAAAACCGCCGCACAATCGATCCCGGAAATCTTTGCCGAAAAGGGGGAGGCCCATTTTCGCCTCCTGGAAGCGCGGGCCCTCCGTTCCCTGCCCGTCCGGCAGGCGGTGGTGGCCACCGGAGGCGGCACGGCGGCAGGGCGAGGAAACTTGCCATATATGTTAGAAAAAGGGCTGGTCGTCCACTTGGCGGGCGATTTTTCCCGGATGTACGCCCGGGCGGCGGGGGACGGCAGGGAACGGCCGCTCATCGCCGCCAAATCGCGGGAGGAATGTTTCCGGCTGTATCAAAGCCGCCTTCCCTTTTACCGGAAGGCCCATTTCTCCGTCGATACGACGGACCGGTCTCCTGCGGAGATCGCCCGCACGATCCTCGAACGTTTAAAGGAACGGGAAAATGGAAAAACTTTTCCCGAGAAAGCGGAAAGGAAAGATGAACGTGAATACGAATGACTATGTCAAATATTTGACGGAGACATTGCTGGGGTATTTGGAAGCGCCGAAGGAAGAGCGGAAAAAACGGAAACGGGAGAGGAAAATGGCGAAGGATCCTTTCCTCTACCGCTGGTTCGGCATCGTCCCCTACTATTATTACCGTTCCTTTAAACAGAAGCGGAAAAAAGGAAATCGATGATTGGCCCGCTATTTTGCCGCCTGGCCCAGGACCGTTTCATCCGTTAAGTAAAAAATCCCCCCGTTTATGACGGTGACGTTGATCCTGGGTTCGTACTGCTCCTTTAACGCCTCCTTTTCCATAAAATATTTTTCCGGCTTTTCCCTTTCTTCCTTGTAGAAATGATCGAGCAGGCGCTGGTCTTCCTCCCACCGCTTCCGCGCTTCGGCCGCCCATTGCTTGTCTTCCTCCCTTAACCCCTCCTCGATGAAATGTTTAATCCGCATGATGCCGCTTCCCGGCAGGATCAAAGGCGACAAGGTATAGGAAAAATCGGGGATTTTCGGCACCAGATCAACGGATGTGATCAGCTCGTGGAAGGGTTCACAGATGCTCCCGTTGATCAAATGAAGGCCGACGGAGCGGAGCCGGTCCTTTTTCCGGTCGCATTCATAGCTGATTTTCATGTTGAGGGAGAGCCAAGGCACCAGCCGGACCGGCCGAACGGCCGATCCGGTCCGGTTTTCGTACAGGCGGATGTACCGCCCGCGCTTCATGGCATAGGTAAACAGCTGGCTGAGCCGGGGCGATCCGAAGGCGATCCTTTCCCCCTTGATCTTTTTGTCCGCGGAAAAATCGGTAATGAAGGTCAGCCGGGCGGGAGCTCCGGTACCGCCCGTTGATTCGATGTATTGCCAATAAAAGGGGCGGTTCATGATCGCTCGATCCATTTCTTCCGTCAGTTGGACGGTCACGGACTGGTCCGTTTCTTCTACGATTTCGCAGCCGTTGACGGCGAAGAAATGTTTAAGAAACCGGCGGATTTCCTGCTGCTTCACGGCTGATCCCCTCCTTGAACCCGTTGGCGAAATCGAGCATGGAAGACAGGTTTTCCAATTTGATCCGGGCTTCCCCTTCCGATGTGGAATGGACGAGGGCGTCCTGCAGATAATCCTGGAACGGTCCCGCATCCAGCTTCATTAAAATGTCGTCCAGCTCGCCGATGACTCTTTCAAAGATTTTAATCTTTTCATATAACAGGTTTACCATATGCTCTTCGATCGTATCTTTGACGGCGAAATTGTAAATGACCACGTCCTTCTCCTGGCCGACCCGGTGGATCCGGCCGATCCTTTGCTCCAGGCGCATCGGATTCCAGGGAAGGTCAAAGTTGATGATGTGGCGGCAAAATTGCAGATTGATTCCCTCGCCGCCGGCTTCCGTGGAGATGAATACCTGGGCGTGGTTTTGAAACAGCTCCTTCATCCAGTCCTTTTTTCCCCGTTTGAATCCGCCCCGGTAAGGAACGGACGAGATGCCGTGCCGCTTGAAAAACCATTGCAGATAGAGCTGGGTCGCCCGGTATTCGGTAAAGAGGATCACTTTTTCGCCGATCTGTCCGATGAGTTCCAACGCCTTTTCCGCCTTGGAATTGACCCGGATTCTGCCCATTTTGTCGACGATCTCCCGGAATTTTTCCTGGAGATCGGCAGGAGGCGGGTCCAGCTTTCGCCACAGGTTTTTCAAGGATACATAAACCGCCTCCCGGCTGCTGCACGCCTCCCTTAACAGCGTGATTGCCGGAAAGGCATGGGGGGAAAGTTCCGAACGGAATTCGGAGAGGGCCTGGTACAGGTCTTGTTCCTCCCGGGAAAAATCGAGCCAGATGTTTTCCACCCGGCGCTTCGGCCAGCGGATATGGGTATCCTCCCTCCGGTTTCTGACCATCACCTTTCTCACCAGTTCCTTCAAGCGGATGTCGTTCGCGATGTCATTCTTTCTTTTAAATTTCCCCAGAAATTCGGAATAGGTGCCCAAATGGCCGGGTTTCAGCAAGGTGACGAGATGGAAGATTTCTTCCGCTTTATTTTGGATCGGAGTCGCCGTCAAAAGGAGGCAAAATTTTTTGTTCAAACTTTGGACGAAGGCATAGTTTTTCGTTTTATGGTTTTTTAGCTTATGCGCCTCGTCGACGATGACGAAGTCGTAGCGCTGTTTGAGTATGATTTCCCGATGGGGGCTTTTTTTCGCCGTATCCAGGGAACAGACGATGATATCCTCCCCTTCCCAGTTGTAGGCCTTTTTCGGAGCGACGGCCGGGATAAAAAATTTCTGGTTCAGCTCGCTTACCCACTGGGTCACCAAGGAGGCGGGGACGAGGATGAGCACTTTTTTCGCCAGTCCCCGGATCAGGTATTCTTTCAGGATCAGTCCCGCCTCGATCGTTTTCCCCAAACCGACCTCATCGGCCAGGATCGCCCGCCCGTTCATCTTTTCGACAACGGTTTTCGCGGTCTCCAGCTGATGGGGAAGGGGCTTGAGATGGGGAAGAAAAGCGGGGGCGGCCAAACCGGTAAATTCCCCGATGAGGAACCGGTTCGCGCAATCATAGGCGAGCCGGTAAAGCTCCCAGCCCGCCCAAGGCCCGTCTTCTTTCATCCTCATGAGAAACTCTTCTCGCCACGTGAGATCGAAACGGATCGGTACGTCCACGGGAAAGCCAACTCCTTCGAAGCAGGAAATAGTTGCCGAATCGATTTCGGTAATGATACGATAGTAGTAAGTTCATGTGCCCATTAGTATAACCGCTTTCACAGAATAATATTTTTCCCGGGCTGGAACGATGGAAGGCGGCGGGATCGGAGGCGGAAGGAAAGGAAAAGGAGGCAGGGACGCTCCGCGGCGGAAAAAGGGAGAAAGACCGTTCTTCCGAGGAAGACGCCGCCCGAGAAAACCGCCGCGGATGGAGGCGTGCGGCCCTGCGGCCGTTTGGGAAAAGGACAGGGAACTCATTGATCGTCGTGGGTTTTCTGTCCTTTTTCAAGGAACTGGAAAACGTGATCATGAGAAAGGGGTAACGTTATGTCCGCATTGAAAAGAACCCCCCTTTTTCCGCTCTATGCGGATTTTGGGGCGAAGACGATCGATTTCGGGGGATGGGAATTGCCGGTTCAGTTTTCCGGGATCATGAAGGAACACGAGGCCGTCCGCAACCGGGCCGGCTTGTTTGATGTTTCCCATATGGGGGAGATTCTGGTCAGCGGGGAAGACGCCTATCCCTTTTTGCAAAGGATGCTGACCAATGATTTGAGCAGATTGAAGATCGGAAAAGCCCAATATACCCTGATGGCGAATGAGCGGGGAGGGACGGTGGACGATCTCCTCGTCTACCGGCTCGGGGAGCGGGAATTTCTCCTCGTCGTCAACGCGGCGAATACGGAAAAGGATGAGCGGTGGCTGACCGAACACAAGACGGGGGACGTCGCCATCGAAAACCTTTCTTCCCGATATGCCCAGTTGGCTTTGCAAGGCCCCCTTGCGGAAAAGGTTTTGCAAAAGCTGGCGGAGGACGATTTGTCCGCCCTGCCCTTTTTCGGATTCCGAAAGGACGTGTCCATAGGCGGCGTGATGGCCCTCGTATCGCGGACCGGTTACACGGGGGAGGATGGTTTTGAAATTTATTTGCCGCCGGATGAGGCCCCGAACCTTTGGCGGATGATCTTGGAAGCCGGAGCGGAGGAAGGGGTCGTCCCATGCGGGCTCGGAGCGAGGGATACCTTGCGCTTCGAGGCCTGCCTTCCCTTGTACGGCCAGGAGCTGTCGGAGACCATCTCGCCCTTGGAGGCCGGCCTCGCTTTTGCCGTGAAGGTCAACAAGGCGGAAGACTTCATCGGGAAGGCCGCGCTGGCCAAGGAACTCGAAGAGGGGCCGAAAAGAAAAATCGCAGGCATCGAAATGCTGGATAAAGGGGTGCCCCGCCATGGCTACCGGGTCTTGAAAGACGGAAGGGAAATCGGCCATATCACCACCGGCACCCATTCACCCACGCTGAAAAAAAACATCGGACTGGCCCTCATCGAACGGGATGCGGCCGTCCCGGGCACGGAGCTGGAGGTGGAGATCCGCGGCAAATGCTTGCGCGCCCGGACCGTTTCCACCCCCTTTTACAGAAGAAACCGGCAAGGATAACGAAGCGAACGGAGGGATAAGAAATGGGATTCCGTTATCTGCCCATGACCGATGAGGATCGGAAAGAAATGCTCGAGGAAATCGGGGTATCCTCGGTGGATGAATTATTTGCCGACATTCCCGAGAAGGTCCGGCTCAAGAGAAAACTGAACCTGAAACCGGCGAAATCGGAACATGAACTGGTGAAGGAGCTCACCCGCCTCGCCGGGCGAAATCAGGATTTGCTTTCCAACGTCAGCTTTTTAGGCGCCGGGGTCTATGAACATTACATCCCTTCCATCGTCGACCACGTCATTTCCCGGTCGGAATTTTACACGGCATACACCCCCTACCAGCCGGAAATTTCCCAGGGGGAGCTGCAGGCGATTTTTGAATTTCAAACGATGATCTGCGAACTGACGGGGATGGACGTGGCCAATTCCTCCATGTATGACGGAGGGACGGCCCTGGCGGAAGCGGCCCTTTTAAGCGCCGGCCATACGAAAAGGAAAAAAATTCTCGTATCCGAAGCGGTCCATCCCCAGTACCGGGATGTGCTCCGGACCTACTGCAAAGGACAGCGGATCGAGTTCGTGGAAATCGCCGCGGAAAACGGGACGACCGACATCGAAAGCTTGAAGGCGGCCGCCGATGAGACAGTGGCCGCGGTGATCGTCCAATATCCGAACTTTTTCGGGCGGATCGAGGAATTGAAGGCCATCGAACCGGTCGCCCACGGGGTTGGCGCGCTCTTCGTCGTTTCCGCCAATCCGGTGGCCCTGGGAATCTTGACGCCTCCCGGGGAATTTCAGGCGGATATCGTAACGGGGGACGCCCAGCCGCTGGGAATGCCGGTTTCCTTCGGCGGCCCCCACTGCGGATTTTTCGCCGTCCGTGAGAACCTGATGCGGAAGATTCCCGGCCGGCTGGTGGGCGAAACGACGGACGAGGAAGGCCGCCGGGGGTTCGTTCTCACCCTTCAGGCCCGGGAGCAGCATATCCGCCGGGAGAAGGCCACCTCCAACATCTGCTCCAACCAGGCGTTAAACGCCCTGGCTGCCAGCGTGGCGATGGCGGCCTTGGGCAAAAAAGGGATCAGGGAAATGGCCGCGGCCAACATCCAAAAGGCCGGCTATTGCAAAAAACGTTTGAAAGAAAAGGGTTTTGAAATCGCCATGGACGGACCTTCCTTCAACGAATTCGTCGTCAAGCTGAACCGGCCCGTCCGGGAAGTGCAAAAGGCTCTGCTGCAAAAAGGAATCATCGCCGGCTATGATCTGGGAAGAGATTATCCCCGCTTGGAAAACCATCTGCTCGTTTGCGTGACGGAGATCCGGACGAAGGACGAAATCGACCGTTTTGTGGAGGAAATGAGGGTTTGCCATGGTTAAACACGAAATGCCGCTCATTTTTGAAATCAGCAAGAAAGGAAGAATCGGCTATTCCCTGCCGGAAATGGACGTGGAAGCGGAAAAGGCGGAAGACCTTCTGCCGGAGGAGTATATCCGCAAAAACGAACCGGAGCTTCCGGAAGTGTCCGAACTGGACATCATCCGGCATTATACCGCCCTGTCGAGGAGAAATTACGGCGTCGACACCGGCTTTTATCCCCTCGGTTCGTGCACGATGAAATACAATCCGAAGGTGAACGAAAATGTGGCCAGGCTGACCGGTTTCTCCCACATCCATCCGCTCCAGGATGAAAGCACCGTTCAAGGGGCGCTGGCCTTGATGTACGATTTGCAGGAACATTTAAAGGAGATCACCGGCATGGATGAGGTGACGCTGCAGCCGGCGGCGGGCGCCCACGGGGAATGGACGGGGCTCATGATGATCCGGGCCTTCCATGAAGCGAACGGGGATTTCCAACGGACGAAGGTGATCATCCCCGATACGGCCCACGGGACGAATCCGGCCTCGGCAGCCGTGGCCGGATTCGAAACGGTAACGGTGAAATCTACGGAAGAAGGGCTCGTGGATATCGGGCATTTAAAGGAAGTGGTCGGGCCGGACACGGCCGCCCTGATGCTGACCAACCCGAACACCCTGGGCCTGTTTGAAGAAAACATTTTGGAAGTGGCCGAGATCGTCCATCAGGCCGGGGGGAAACTTTATTATGACGGCGCCAATTTAAATGCGATTTTGGCGAAAGCCCGCCCGGGGGACATGGGCTTCGACGTCGTCCACCTGAACTTGCACAAAACCTTCACCGGCCCCCACGGGGGCGGCGGACCCGGCTCCGGCCCCGTCGGCGTCAAAAAGGAACTGATTCCCTTCTTGCCCGTGCCCGTACTGGTGAAGGAAGGGGACCGGTACCGCTTTGACTACGACCGTCCCCAATCCATCGGCAGGGTAAAACCTTTCTACGGGAACTTCGGCATCAATGTCCGGGCCTATACCTACATCCGGACGATGGGCCATGAAGGCTTGAAGGAAGTGACGGAAAACGCCGTCCTCAACGCCAACTACGTGATGAGGAAGCTGGCCCGGTATTACGACCTTCCCTACGACCGCCATTGCAAACATGAATTCGTGATCAGCGGGAGAAGGCAGAAAAAGCTTGGGGTCAGGACCTTGGACATCGCCAAACGGCTCCTTGATTACGGTTTCCATCCGCCGACGATCTACTTCCCGCTCAATGTGGAAGAATGCATGATGATCGAGCCGACGGAAACCGAATCGAAGGAGACGCTGGACGAATTTATCGAAGCGATGATTCACATCGCGAAGGAAGCGGAAGAAAATCCGGAAATCGTCCAGGAAGCGCCCCATACCACGGTCGTTAAACGGCTGGACGAGACGAAGGCGGCCCGAAAACCGGTGCTGCGCTACCGGAAACGGGAGGCGCAAAAGCAGTAGGCAGCACCTCCCTGAGGGGGTTCGCCGAAACGGCGCGCGGCGCCTCCGCAGGAAAGGCGGTACGGCCGTCCGAAAGGGAATATGGAGGATTCTGGTGTGTGCGGCACCTCCGTCGGAAAGGAGCCAAGGCCGGCGGAGGTGCCTTTTTCACGGCCGATCTTCCCCGGGAAAACGGAGCGGACAGCACCGGCCCACGGTTTTTTCGGCGGACGGGCCAAAGTTTTCGATAAACGGGCGTTGATCCGTAACGGTTCCGCGTAAGCCGCGACCCCGTCAACGAAAAGGCGCCCTGTTTTCCGCGCCGCTTCCTCTCCCCGGTTTTTTTCGCGCCGGGCGGCGCATTCCCCTTCGGAAAAAGGAAAAGGCACGGGTCCGGGGCAATCCCGGATCCGTGCCTGAAATTTTTTTCGAAAAAATTTGGCCCGAAGGCGGGCGGCCCCTCCGCTACAGGCCGTCCCCGCCGGGAGGCCGCCCTCCTCTTATTTTCCCACCTTGATTTTGCCCGTCCATTTCCGGTAACCGCCTTGCAGATGGTAGAGCTGGCGGTATCCTTTTTTGTACAGCATTTGCGCGGCCCTGCCGCTTCGCAGGCCGTTTTGGCAATAAAGATAGACCGGTTTGTCCGGACGGATCTCTTTGAAACGCAATTTCAACTGGGACAAGGGGATGTTTCTTGCCCCCAAAATATGTCCGGATTCAAATTCGTTCGGTTCCCTGACATCGATCAGCTGGGCCTTCCGGTAGCCTTGAATGAATTCCTCCTGGGTGAGGGCCTTTACGACCCTCTTTTGGTAAAAATATTGGAACAAAGCGTAAACGGTGATAAAGGCGATGATTCCCAACAGGACATAAATCACTTGCGTTTCCCCTTTCTACTGAACGTCCATAAACCATTATATAAAGCTTCCGGGAAAAGCGCAAAAAGAATAAAAGAAGCAGGGCGGACTTTTTCTCCGCCCGGTTCGCGCCCTTGCGGGATCTTTCCTTTCCGGTCCTTGCAGAAAACCGGAAAAACTCCCGCCTTTGTTTCGGTTTTTCTAGGTTCATTGTAAAATTAAATGCAACAAAATAAATATACAAAAGCCACGGTAATTCCGTTATGATGAAGTCGACACAAACCCATACATAACAGGAGGAATACCATGGCTCGCTCTCATCATAACACAACTCGTACCTTTTCGCATCTCACCGTTTTTGATCGTATGTGTCAAGATTTTCTCGGGATGGTTATCAGATCAATAATTCAGGCGCCCTCATTTTGTACACCACAACTAATGTTTTTGCCAGTTCCTGTAAATCGATTCCGGAAGTGTCAGTAATGTTGGCCATTATGGATGACCTTCCGCAATCTTCCTACGGCACTTGAATTGCACGTGTATACCGCGATCGATCCGTGCCGCACCCCGACTGATGGCCGGGTTCTCTCATGCAATATTGCGCTCATCTTTACGATTTTCCGGGCTTCCCGCTGTTTTCGGACGCTCCTTTG